>CAJOMF010000004.1 GCA_905235605.1 uncultured bacterium | reverse complement strand
GTTCCCATCAGGTTTATGTGGTCGCGGATTATCATGAAATCGCCTGCCTCAAAGTTCCTGTTTATGCCGCCGGCAGCGTTCGTGACGACGAATTTCTTGATTCCGAGAAGGATCAGTGTGCGCAGCGGAAAAACGACAGCTTCCATCGGATAGCCTTCGTAATAGTGGATGCGGCCCTGCATGATCCAGAAGTTTCTGCCGGAATCTTTGTCGGAAGCGAGGATCAGCCTCCCTTTGTGACCGGCTACGGTCGATGACGGAAAATCAGGGATCTCACTGTAAGGAATGACGAGTTTCTGTTCCGCATTTTCCGCAAAAGCGCCGAGACCGCTCCCTAAAGTTATGAGCAGTTCAGGCATTTCAAGATTTTTTTCTTTTACCTTTCCGGCAATGTATGAAGCCGCGTTTTTCAGTTTTTCCATGATTTCCTCCATTATTTTATAAATGTCCAAAGAATGAAAGCTAATATGTTCGAAACGACGTGGTAAGAGATGCTATAAAAGATCCTTCCTCTGCTTTTTTCGGTGAAAAGCCCGAAGAGAAGCGACGGAAAAAAGGTCGCCGCCCGCGTTATGTCGAGAAATGCCAGTGCGTGGACAAGCCCGAAAAGAAGCGATGTGAAGAGGTTTTTGAGTGAGATTATTTTCAGGATCTTTTTGTCGAAACCTGCAAAAACATGCTCCTGAATATATCCGCGGAAAAAGAATTCTTCGGGGATCGCAGCGACAGCTATCGCGATGAGTCCTTTTGTCAGTGCCCGCATAAGTTCTTGAGTCGTAAGAGATGCTATTGCGCGGTGCAGAAAGCCGATGTTGTATGCGAAAAATAGCGGCGGATAGAAGACGAGTGTAGCGACTGTGACCCAGAGAAAGAGTTTTAAGCCCTTGATCGATGGGAGAAAGAGTTTTTTAGGTCTGAAAGCCTTGTCGCTTATCAGAGGAAGGAGAAAAAGCGCCGCCGGAAATATGAAGTGACGAGCCGGAAAGCGGTATTTGTTCATAAAAAACGAAAGAATGGATATCATAGTGATGAGGATGAATGCAATAAAGAATCTGTAACGTCTTTTTTCTTCCATTACTACTTATCCGAGAGCGTGTTTTTCGAGACCGGTTTGATGTAGAAAATGTAGATGACTGTCATAAAAAACGACATCAGAACTATGACTGACGAGAGCTGCGGCGTGACGACACCGAACGATACTGCAAAAAGCTGGATCATGAAGGGGATTGAGCAGAAAATAGCTCCTTTCACGATCTTTTCGGGAATATTCCTCGAAACTATGATGAAGTTGAAGAGCGTTTTCGTGAAAGGTTTCGTGATAAAAATGTCGCCTTTCGCTGTGTCGGCTCCGCCCCAGAGCGCCTGAACTGCCGCAGTATTTTCGTGCTCATGCTCAGTGATAAGTATGTCGTTGCAGTTGAGTTCAATTTCATCAAGCGAAGCTGTTGTCCCGATGTTCTGCCAGAGCTGCGGCTTCACGGGGTTTGCGATAACTGTCTTTATGCCGAATTTTTTGTCAAACAGTTCGAGGAATGCCGCGTTTTCGGCCGGTCTTACCTTGTCGATCGCGTAGTAGCCGATGACTCTTGTTCCTTCGGCAAGGGCGATGTATTCGCTGTCGGCCTCTTTTTTCGGAACTGAAAGCCCTTCAACCGAGCAGTGTTTTTCGGAGATCAGAACATGGAGCGGTCCCATCGTGAGTGTTTTCCCGTCCGCGAAAGTGTGCGAAAAACATTTGTTTTTGCTGATGTCCTTAGTCTGTTCGGGGTCGTTTTCGGCAGCCTGATTGAGTTTGGCTATCATGTGCATGAAATCTTCTTTTTTGATATCCGCGACTGTCTCGATCCCGGAAAGGTTGAGGTGCGGGATATTGAGATACTTGTCGGTATCAAAAACAAGTCTCGAAATTTTGGTCTCGTTGTTGAAAAACTTCATGTTGTTTAAAAGCACTGAAATTGCTGTCGTCGTAACGATGAAATTTATGAAAAGGGCGGTCGCAGCCGCTATCGGAGCGGGAGACCAGATGGTTACAACGAGAAGAAGTGCGTCATAAAGCGATTTTGTCTTGAAAAAGTGGATGAGCCCGAAAATTAGAACTATCGCTAAAAAGTACTTTATGATCTTCGGCATCACCTTGATCCCGAGCGGGGTAGGCGAGCCTTTGGAGCTTTTGAAAAGATATGAAGACAAGATCACTACCGGAATGAAGCCGGAAACTTCCCATCCCTGAAACGGATGGTCTGCGAAAGTGAGAAAGACCGAAACTGCGAAAGGAATGAGCGCAAAAAGTGCGACCCAAGGCAGCTTTTTGATTCCGGTTGAAAAAAGTTTAATGAAAACAAATATATATGCGGGAGTGAAGTAGTAAAGCCCGAAAAAGTAATCGACCTTTTTGATAAGTACGAAATAGATGATGTAAAAAATGTAGGCTAAGATCGAATAAAGAAAAAAATGAACTGAAAAATTGAGTTTTCTCATTATAAGCACCTGAAATTGTTAAAAAATATCAATGAAAATATTGCCTTGGAAGGCAACAACGGGCGATTATAACAAAATTTGTGCAAAATTGAAGGAATTGTGTGTTTTGTCATAAACCCGCCTCTATAGTTATCCGCTTGAAAAAATCTGCGTTCCAGATACCGAGCGCGGCAGCGTCTTTTATGAACGGGCGGACATCGTTTTTCGCCTGTTCGTAGTCGATAGTGTCAAAACGTTCGCATAGCAGCTTTTTGGCGTCTTCAACTGTGAAGTTGTCTTCATTTTTCCATGCTTCCGACTGCACTAGCCGGGCTTTCAGATGTCCGGTGTTAAGTTTTGTTCCGCGTGAAAGATAAAATATGTAGTCGTATAGATCACGGCCTTTGACGCGGCTTTTCCATGCGCGGCATATCACGGCATGGACTTTTCCCGCGAAAAGTGACGGCATGTCGTAAAGCGTGATTTCGTAAGGCGAGGGGAGAAGGCGGTATTTGTGTTCGAAATTCGCTCCGTCCGGCGGATTGGTGTCGACTTCGAATTTGATTTTTATCATTTCGTCTCCGGCGATTCCGGCTGCTGCGGAGTATGATGCGTAGAAAAGAAGAAAATGTTCTTTGGTATTGCCTTTCAAAAATGCCGAGCGGACAGGCGATTCTTTGGTTTTCCGCTTTTCCGATATTTCGACATTAAGCCCGTATGAAGCGAGTTCCTTTTTCAAATCGGGGAAATATTCCGAAAGTTCGAAATCAGGATCGGGTGCCGTAAGGGAAAAATCCAGATCTTCCGAAAAACGGTCGAGGCCGTAGAAGATGCGTAACGCGGTCCCGCCGTAAAATGCGGCGTGTTTGAAGAAGCCTGCACGCGAAAGACCGCATAGAACAAGTTCCTGCATGATTTCCTTAACGGCGTTTTTTTTGTCAAAAACTGATTCTGTGCTGTATTTTTTCAGCATTTCGGTGACTATCCCGTTCATTTCGTGTTTCTCCGCAGGAATTTCATCAAATATTTCAGGTTGTTGCAGCGATATTTTTCGCCGATCATCAAAATATTGCCGGTATTTAGTTTCGCGAACTCAGTTTCGTCGATCCGCAGATCCTCAAAAAGCATTTTTTCAATATCTTTCTGACTTGTTACGGGCGGCATGGTGTAGAGTTTGTCGCAGAGCGCCTTTTCCGGTTCCGCGATCTGATAAAAAGAGCCGTTTTCTTCCTTGATGAGGATCCAGAAAGGATAGGCGGCGGAAGGAACGTCGCGGTATAGAAAAGTGCCGAAGTGATTTTCGTATTTTTTCGCCTTCTTCTTTTCAAAAGTGGCCGATGTAAAGGCGTAGACCGCTTCGGGAATAAGGCCGTAGCGTGAAAGCGCGTAGTCGAATGAAAGATAAGAGGGGCCGTATATCGCTCCGGCAAGGCAGTATCCTGGGGTGTTTTTGTCTGTTTCGTAGAGTCCGCGTGTCAGATAAAAAATTTCGCCTTTGTCGTTCAACCGCTTGATTTTGCTATGCGGATTGGCGTAATCTCGATATTTTTCCAAAAGCATTTGAGTTGAAATAATCACTATTTTCACCTCCAACTGCAATTTTAGTGCATTTATTGGAGAAAATCAAGATTTTTTTTGTTCGTTTAAGAATTTGGTCTAAAAAATATCAACATCGCCTTTCCCTTCGCGGACGATCTCGTATTCGTCACCCGAAAGCTGTACGATGGTCGTGAGATCCATCGCAATATAGCCGCCGTCGACTAAAAGATCGACGAAACCGAGCCAGTCGGGGCTGTCTTCTTCGGGATCGCAGAACTCTTCTCCGTCCTCATTGGATGCGGTGGAAACGACGATCGGTTCACCCATTGCTTCGACAAGATCGTTCAGAAAGCGGCTTTCGGGGATCCTTATTCCGATTTCCTTTCTGTTTTCGAGCATGATCTTGGGAATTTCGCGGCTGGCAGAAAGAATGAATGTGTAAGCGCCGGGCAGACAGCGTTTAAGCAGGTTGAAATGACGGTTGTCGATGTCGGCGTAACGCGAAATGTCGCTCAGATCCTTGAAAACGAGGGAGTAGAACTTCCGTTTTTTCGTCTGTTTTATCCGGTTGAGCTTCTCCAACGCATTTTTTTTGCCGATCTTGACTGCGAGAAGGTATGATGTGTCGCCGGGCAGAAGCGCGATTCCTCCGCTTTCCAACACGCTGACAGCCTTATCGATCACTCTTTTTTCGGGATTCTCGGTGTGGACCTTGATTCTTTCCATTTTTACCTCTGAAAAATCAAAAACCGGTAATTATATAATGTTGTTTCTTCCGTAAATCAATTCCGAACTGAACGGCTCAAGTTCGATCGTGATTTTATTGTCTTTTGTTTCGGGTTTTTCTTCTGAAAAAAGAGTTTCTGCTTCGCCTTTAAAGCCGCTTTCGTCAAGATCTATAGTCACTTTTTCCGTTTTGTCTCCGTTGTTGAAAACGGCTATAACGGTGTCATTCCCGTTTTTCATTGAAAAGGCATAAATGTTCTCTTCCACAATCAGGTCTTTCCTCGTTCCGTGCATGAGTGCCGGGTGCTCTTTGCGGAAATTGCCTAAAATCTGCGTATGTGCAAGGTTTTTCTTCTGGTTCTCGCTGAGATCGTCGCCGAAAAGAGCCATCCTTCTGTTGTCAGGATCGTTGGCTCCGGGCATTCCGAACTCGTCACCCTGATAGATTATCGGGATCCCGGGATGGGTGAACATGAACGTCAGAGCATTGCGCATTTTCTTGAAAGGAAGTTCCTCTTCAGGCAGTTCAGGAGAGTTCTCCCAGACTTTCTGGTCTGCTTCGGCTCCACCCTGCGACGAAACACCGTCAAAATCCTTGTTTGCAAGGCTCAGGGCGCGGGCGACATCGTGGTTCCCGATGAAATTGCCCATGATCGAGCCTTTGTAAAAGTCGTTCTGATAACGGTAGTCATTGGTCTCAAGAAATTTTGTGAAAGTCCTGAAATCCTCGCTCTGAAGCAGGAACGTCCGCACTATGTGGTGGTAAAGCGGGAAGTCGAACTGCCCGTCGAGCTTGTTTTCGCCGAGATAGTAGCCGATCTCGTCCCAGCCCATATCCCCGGTGAAAGTTTCGCCTATCATGTAGAAAAGGATACCGGTGGTCGTGACTTTTCGCTGTATCGCCGTTTTCAAAGTAGTTGTGAAGTCGAGTTCCATGAGCCTTATCGCATCAAGACGGAGCCCGTCGATGTCGAACTCCTGAATCATCCAGATAAGATGGTTTATCACCGCTTCGGTCGCCTCGTCGCTGCGGTAGTTTATATCGGCGAGATAGTCGGTGAACCAGCAGTCAACAGGCCTTTCCCAGCCGCAGGTGTAGCCGCCGCTCGAGTTTGCCGGAAGTCCGTCTGCAGCCATGTTGAACCAGCCCTGATTTTTGTAGGTCTTCCAGAGGTATGAATCGGTGTGGACGTGGTTCGGCACGAAATCGAACATGATCCGGATCCCTTTTTTGTGGGCTTTATGTATGAGTTCATGGAGTTTTTCTTCGGTTCCGAAGTGCTTTTCGATCGGCGAATCGAGTCCCGGGATGTGCAGCTCGTTCGTCCAGCCTGTCGCGATCGGCCAGTATGAGTGGTAAGGTGCGTAGTAGCGTGTGTCGCCGCCCATCCCCTTGCCCGGATTTTCGGTGTTTGCAACGGGAGAGCTTATCCAGAGGACATTCACGCCCATGTCGGTGAAGTAGTTGTCATCGATTTTGTTGATGATCCCCTGAAAGTCACCGCCCTGCCAGTTTGCCTTTTCGTCGATGCCGGGCAGAGGGTCGTCGTTGCTTTTGTCGCCGTTGCTGAAGCGGTCGGTCATGAGCTGGTACATGAAGGCGTTCTGCCATTCGAACTCTTTTTCTTCGATCCAGACAGGCACCGTGAGGACTTCCGTGGCGAATCCGTCGCCGTCGAAAATTTTGAAAAACCAGGTGTATTTGCCGAAGTCTCCGGCAGTGTGGTCTATCGAGATAATTCCCGTTTTCTTGTCGAAAGAGTAGTCGGCAGCATCCCGTCCGAGCAGTATTTCCGACTTGCTGAAATCTGGGTTTTTGCCGGATATTCCGGGAGTGAATTTTATCTGGAATCTGATGTTTTTTCCGTTGATTTCAGGACGCCCGGCAAGTTCTATCGACGGATAGCGGCAGTCTTTGACAACGAGCTTGCTGTATCGGATATCTTTGTCGAACATCGTGAGGGGATTGGAAGTGTCCAGAAACCGTTTTGATGCTTTTGCCGAGAAAAATTCGTAAGGGTAACTGCCCGGAGCGAGAAAAAGTTCGACGCTCCAGAGACCGTCTTTGTAGGTCATCGGTGTAGAGAGCGACCAGTTGTTGAAAGAACTTTTTATGTACAGGTCGTCTTCGGCGCGTCCTGAGACCGATACGGTTGTTCCCTGGCAGTAATTGCCGGAGGTTTCGCTCCCGCACGATACGATGATTGACGAAAATGTTAATAAAATCAATAATGTGATTGTTCTTACAGCGTTGAAAGAAATACATGAATCGTCCATGTGTTTTCTCCTTCGTGCGGTTTTAGATTGAATCCTGCCTGAGCTGTTATCGAACCGATCGGCGAGGAGTAGAGCAGTCCGCCTCCCGAAGCGTATCGGAAAAGTTCGCCTTCGCCTACATGAGACACTTCTTCCCAAAGGTTGCCTATATCGCAGAATCCTATGAGATAAAGGTCGGTTATGAGCTTAACTCTCAGTTCGTTTCTGATAAACATATAAAATTTTCCTTCCGCCGTCTCTCCTTTCTGGTCGATGGGGAGAAGTTCGTTCGTGTAGAATCCGCGCATCGTTGTATTGCCGCCGAGTTTCAGGACGTCGTCCGAGGAGAGTTCACCGGAGTGAGGCAGCAGGAATGCCGAAGCCAGAAACGAGTGGAATATCAGTCTGTCGGTCGATATGATGTCTCCCGCAAAATTGGTTTTGTAGTGTAGCGGAATGTATATTGCGATGTTTCCTTCAAAGAGCGAATACTGGTTTGTGTCACCGGCGACAGAAGAAGTGTTCTGGTATCTGAGCGACAGTTTCCACCCCTTCGTCGGGAAGAACAGGGAATCTCTGAAATCTATGTATCCTCTGATTTCCGGCGATATGACGAAACGCTGCAGAGTTTCATAAGCTACGTCTCCGCTTTCTGCGACCTCGTAGTCTTTTTCATAGCGGTATGCGACTTCGACACCGGTCGAAATGAAGTATTTGTTGCTGAAACGCCTGAAGATGCTGAAGTATAAACCGTTTTTGTCGATCATGTAGGGCAGACCGCCGTTACTTCTTATTTCATGTACGTGGAACGCATCGATCTGCGCGGAGAGCGGCACTTTCGGAATGTATGTGTCCTGAAACAAAAACGTAAGATTGAGCTTTCTTTCGGTACGCTGCCACTCAGTAAAGTCTTCATCGTAATACTTTTTGAACCTGTCATTCATGAAAAGATCTATTTTGCTGGAAACTTTGAGGCTGAGTTTTGACGAAATACCTGATTTTGCCATGTTTTTCCACTCGAAAGAGCCGAGAAAGCGGACGCCTTCGTCTGTACTGATTCCGACACTGGGCGAAAGTCTGAAACGCTCCGATTCACTAACCGTTACGACCATGTCTTTTTCGCTGTTCGGTATCTCAGGATCGATGAAATCGATGTCTACCGACTGGAAAATGCCGGTCTGGAGCATATTCCTCCGGCTGTACTGGAATGAATCTCCGTCAAGAACATCGCCGGGATCGATTCTCAAAATGTGGCGTACGACCCAGGTTGCTGTCAGGTAGTTTCCTGCAATTACGACTTCGGTGATTTTGACTTTGAAAAGATATTCGACATTGAAAGTAAGGTAGACTTTGTCGCCGTCATGCTTTTCTTCGTGAGTCACCATGTGAAAAATATAACCTTCGTCGGTCAGAAATTCCGAGATCCTCTTCTGGTAAGCCTGAACTATCCTTTCGTTGAAAGGAACAGGTTTCGGCAGTTTTATCTTCTTTTTCATCGCCTTGTCGAGCTTTTCGTCACCCGAAAAGGCTTCTACACCCGAAAGGAAATACTGTGTGTTCTCCCTGACATCGATATTCAGGGACAGTTTTCCGTTTTGATCAATTATCTGTGCATTGCCGACCTCGACATCGGCATAACCACCGTTTTGATAAATTTTTTCAGTAATTTCACGTATTTCTTCTAAATATGCCTTTGGGATCGCGTGAGGGGAATCGGGGCGTCCGATCTTGTCTTTCCGGCTGTCTTTGAGAGTGGGTTCCCTTTTTCCGTTCGAATCGATGTAACCGCCGCCGGTAGTTGTCCTGTTTATCATAATAAGCGGAAAATTCTCTTCGTCGATCCTGTCGTCGATAAAGTCTGTCAGCCTCTGCGTAACGATTTTTCTGTTCCTCTCGTTTCCGACGCCGTTGATTACTATTTCGTTTATGAATCTCCGCTCGTTTTCCTTTATTTTGATGTTTATGGTGCTGAAATCCTCGCCTGAAACGGTCTTTTCCAGGATTTCAGCCTTTATTTCCGCATCATGAAAGCCGTAAGCCTGATAAAGTATTTCAAGTTTTTTCTGAATTCCAGCCGTATCGAAATGGTAGTTCGGAACATCTTTCGTAACTTTTTTTATCGTGTCAGGCGAAAATGCGTAGGCTCCTTCGATGTTTATAGAAAAATGACTGCCTTTTCTTACGGTGAGTGCGACTGTTCCGTTTTTCCGCTTGTCTGATGATACCGAAATGTTGAGATAACCTTCCTCTTGGTAGCGGTCTGTCACGAAATATTCGATTTCAGTAATGTTTTTGTCTGTGTAGGGGCGGCCTTTGAAAGCCGCTTCAAGATCGAATTTCAGCTTTTTGAATTCGGTTTTGTTGAAAGTTCCTTTAAGAACGAATTTTTTTATCTTTTCCTGAGGTCCTTCCTTGACATCTATCGTCATTTTGATCGCTGTCGGCGAAATTTTTTCTGTCGCGATGCTGACTCGGACTGAAAAATAGCCGTTTTCGCGGTAGTAGTAGATGATTTCTTCCCTGATTTTCGTGATGTTGTCTTCGAAGTAGAGCGAGTTGAGCCCGATGCCGGAAGCGAGTTTGAGTTCTCTGTCGGTCAGGTGGTAGTTTCCTTTGATTTTTATCTTTTCAATGATGAGCTGCGGCGTGCCTTTGATCGTGATCCTGACTTTGCCGTTTCCTGTTTTTTCGGAATAAACATCGATTTTTTCGAACTTTTTCGATGCGTAAAGCAGTTTGACCGTTCGCCTGATTTTTTTGATCGACAGCGGATCGCCTTCCTTGATCTTGACGAGTCCCGCAAAGTCGGAATAGGCGAGCGGACTTTCCCAGACAACCTCGTCCACGATCTCTGCACCGAAAAGCGGAAATAGCAGAAAAATCAAAAAAAGTAGTAATAAAAACCGATACTTGTTCAAGCGGCTACCGACAAAAAGATATTAAAACTCAATTCTTCTTTTTGCAGGATCTTCATTCTGCCTGAAGAAAATGAAAGTGTGTCCGATCGAGCCGCAGCATTCGCATTGCAGTTTTTCAACTATCTCCGCGGCGATCTCCTTTTTTTCGTCGATATAGTCGATGAATTTTATTTTTATCAGCTCGTGAGCCGTAAGAGCCTCGTCTATCTGAGAAGCGACCTGATCGGTATAGCCGTTACGTCCGATGAGGACGACCGGGTTCAGCGCGTGGGCAAGACCGCGCAGATATTTTTTCTCTTTTCCGCTGAGTTTTTCCATTTCAATTCTCCATAAGAGTTTCCTTCAGTTTTTTGAAATCAGCCGAATCCATGAATCTTTCGAGGATAACGGCAGCCGCAGTAGAATCTATCACGCCGGAGCGCTTTTTTTCGCGGTAGTTTTTTGCCTTTACGCTTTTTATTTCGAGAGCCTCCTTCGAAGAGAGAAATTCATCGACTCCGAAAAAAGGTACCTCTGTGTAAATTTCCTTAAGTCTCCGCTCGAACCCTTTGACCACAGGCATGAAAGAGCCTTCCTCGCCGTTGCTCTGCATCGGATAACCGATCGCAAATGCGGCGATATCGAAATCAAGCATTTCAGAAAGTCTCTCCAGATCGTCTTTGATAGAGTCTTTTCTTTTTAAAGTGCCGATTATCACTGGAAAATTCCATGTCGGATCTGTTGCAGCGATTCCGACGAACTTCATTCCTATGTCCAGAGAGACCACCCGTTTAATCATCGTTTTTCCCTGAAAGCGAGGCAAGCTGATCAATAACTATTTCCTTGATTATGTTTCTTGCGTTCTTTTCAAGCCATGCCGATATTTCAGCCTTTATCACATCGTCGGAAAGTTCTGCTTTTTCCGGTTTTTCTTCAGGTTTCACTTCGTTCTGAAGCGGATTCGGGGTAATTTCCGTTATTGTTGGTTTGTATTCATCTGCTTCAACCGGTTTTTCCTCTTCTTTTTCGAGTGAAAGCGAATTTACGAAACTGTCTATATCGCCGTCGTTGAATGAAGGCGGAGCGAAGGTAGCGCTTTTTTCGCTTTCAGAAACCTCTACCGCCGGTTTGAGTGTATCGAACAATCCGCTGTCTTCGTCTGGTTCCGGTTTGAGTGTATCGAATAACCCGCTCTCCTCAGCAGGCTTTTCCCAGGCTTTGTCATCATCTCCGAAAAGTTCGCCGTCTCCGAAGAAGTCTGAGACGGAATCAGCCGCTTCGTCCTGTTTTTCTTCTTCAAGTTCGACCGGTTTTGTCTGTTCCGTAACCACAGCATCGGCAGTGAGTTCGAAAGTCTCTTCTTCGTCTTCAAGCCCCGAGAGAATATCGTCTACAACGGTGTTCTGCATGGTATCTTTTGTTTCCGGATCTTCGGGGACAAAAGGAACGAGCCTGTCGAAAACAGTCAGCAGTTCCGTTCGGTTGAAGTTTCTCGGCAAAGTCGGGATTTCAGGATTTTTATTGTTCGAAGCCAGAAGAAAGGGAATTCCCGTTGACTTCATCATCTGGATTATTCCCTGCGGCAGAAGCGACTCTTCCGCCACGATGAGGTTGAATTTCTCATGCTGCAGCTTTTCCAGAAAATCGTTCAGAGTATCTTTCAGCATTATGCGCCAGTCCGAATCGTGCGTATAGTCGAGATACCTTTCCGTGATGACGGGGTTTGTCTCCAAAACAAGGGCTGTTCTTGATGCCATATTATCCTCCTAAACCTGTTTGAATGAAATGTCTTCGAGATAGTCTTTTACCGTTTTCATGTCTTCCGGAAGCGGTGATTTGAAAATAAAATCTTTGCCTGAAAGAGTAAATCCCAGAGTTCCGGCGTGCAGAAGCTGTCTCCCCGAAGCGGCAAAAAGTTTATTGAGCACTGGATCCGGAGACTTGCGCAGGCCTCCGTAAAGTTCATCGTTCAAAATCGGGTGCCCGAGATAGTTCATGTGCATTCTTATCTGGTGGGTACGACCTGTTTCGAGCGTGATTTTGAGCAGCGAGGCGTATTTGAATTCCGTTACGACCTCGTAGTGTGTTACCGCTTTTCTGCCGTTTGTGACATTCGGAGAAAATCTGAGACGGTTTTTCGGGTCTCTGCCGTGAAAAGTTTTAACTGTTCCCTTCGCATCTTTCAGTTTTCCCCAGACGATGCAGGTATATTCGCGCACAATGTCGTGACGCGAGAATTTTTCCTGAAGTTCCGTCAGAGTCTTTTCGTTTTTCGCAATAACAAGAAGACCTGTTGTGTCTTTGTCTATCCTGTGGACGAGCCCTGCGCGAAAGTCGGGGTTGTCTTTTGATTTGTCCTGTAAATTCAAATAGTTGACTAAACCGTTCAGCAGCGTTCCCTTCGGATGTCCGTTTCCTGGATGGACGAGCAGACCCGCCGGTTTGTTGACGATTAAGAAGTCGTCGTTTTCAAAAACTATGTCGAGCGGAATATCTTCGGGCTCCGCTGAAATCTGCTCGGGCGCGTCTGCTTCAAACTCAAAAACATCGCTTTTAGAAAACTTGGAAAAACTGCTTTTCGTGAGGATTTTCCCGTTCAACGTGAGGTTCTCGTTTTTGATGTTTTTCTGAACTAAAGTTCTGGAAAGTCCGAGAATAGAGGAGATAAGAACATCGGCTCTGGTGTTTTCATCGCTTAAAAGTGAAAAAGTTATGCCGCAGCCGTAAATATCCAAAAAGACCTCACAACAAAAAATGACCGCAAATGATATTGATAATATCTTTAAACTCAATTTTTTGAGAGGCGCGCCGGATTTCGCCATGATCTCGGAATCCCGTGATCTCGGGAGCACGGGATCTCGTTAAAATCAGGCGCGACGGAATTTTGCCAAAAAAGATTTTTGTGCTATAAGGCAACACTTTTTTCGAGGTGTGAGATGACTGAATTTATCGAAACTTCTCCGGATGCTTTTCCGATAATAACCGTTGATTTGTTCAATAAATACGGAAGGTTGATAGTAGAAATGCCGAATTTCAGGGATGCTTCCGTCCTTGTGTCGGCGCTGTCGGCTTTCCGGCTGAGAACACTTCTTTTTGCTCCGCAGTTCCTGCTGCTTGAAAGGAGCGGCGAAGACACCGACGCGCAGAAATCGTATGCCGAGCTTGCGTCTGATCCTGATGTCATAGTGACGACTCCGCTCGGCGGGAGGCTTTACCTGCCTGACAATTCCACTGAACTTGTCTTCAAAAAGAACTCCTACTACAGGATATCTGAAGTCGTCAGGTCACTCACGGAGCTCGGCTACAGAAAAGTTCAGATAGTGCGTGATGCAGGAGAGTTCGCGGTGCGCGGCGACATCATCGACATCGGGATCTTTGTTGCCGGGAAGGGTGTCCGTCTCGAATTTTTCGATGAAGAGCTCGAAAATATTTCGCTTTTCTGGCTTTCAAACCAGAGAAACGGCAGACCGCTGGATGAAATCACCGTGCCGCAGCTCATGTTTCCCGAAATTCTGCGGAGTGACTGGCAGAAAGTGCTTGAAGAAAAGGCTGAAGGGCTTTCGATGCAGCAGATAATCGAGACCGAAGAGCTTGTTTCTTCCGGAACTCTGCCGAAGTGGGATATTTTTCCTCTGATCGCCGGCAACGAAACTCTCTACTCGAAATTCAAGGTGAAAAGTGTACGCTTCGAGAAGTTGAAAGCTGAGACTTATATTGCCGATGATTTTGAAAAAATTGATACGGAAAGAAAAAAAAGAATTTCTGAAGGTCATTTTATTCCGTTTGAAATAAAAAGCTGCTTTTCCGATGAATCGAGAGAGTTCGATTTCGAAGTGAGCTCCTTCTTTTCCTCAGCCGAAGCGATAAAAAAATTTCCGGTGACCCATAAAGCAGTTCCGGTCAGGCTGCAAAGTGACACGGCATTCGTTCTTAACAAATTGCATAAGGAAAACAGCGTGTTGGTCATTTTTGCAAAGCCGAATGAAATTGACGTTTTGAAGGAAGTCGGCGAAAAAAACGATATTTCGATGGTGAATATAGAAGCACTTCCGCTTGATCTGAATTATGGAGATGTATTCCTTGTCGAGAAAAAAGAGTGGTTCGCTTCCGACGAGATAGTGACTCTCCCTGATTTTGAAACAGCTTTCGTTTCGTCTGAAATATTCAAGTTGTCTGTTTCAAAAAATAAGAAAAGAGAAATAAAACATGAAGAAAATTTTGAAAACAGGATATTCGAACTTAATTCACTCAAACCCGGCGAACTCGTCGTCCACTACAAATTCGGGATCGGAGTTTATGAGGGAACAGCCGTCATGAACGGAACTGATTGCCTTGCCCTGCGCTACGAAAACGACGACAGGATCTACATTCCAGTTTACAACATGCACTATATCTACCGCTACCGCTGGGAAGAAGGCGTTTTCCCGAAGATAAGCTCCATCCGCACTGCGCTCTGGCAGCAGACTATGTCGAGGGTAAAGCGCGAAATCGAGAAAGTAGCGGCGCAGATCCTTGAACTTTACGCGCAGAGAAGTGTCGAAAGTGTCGAGCCGATGAAGGTCGAAACTCCGCTTTACGGCGAATTTTTGAGGGATTTTCCGTTCCGCGAAACACCCGATCAGGAGAGATCGATAAACGAGCTTGAGCACGATCTTTCGGGGCGTGAGATAACTGACAGGCTTCTCTGCGGAGACGTCGGATTCGGAAAGACCGAAGTGGCGATGCGGGGCTGCATGATTGCTGTCGCAAACGGCAGACAGGCGGCGGTGCTTGCTCCGACAACGGTCCTTGCATTCCAGCATCTGCGTACTTTCAGAGAGCGTTTCGCCAAACTGCCGGTCAGAATAGAGATGCTTTCGCGCCTGTACGACAAATCGAAGCAGAATCAGGTGCTGCGCGACCTCGAAAACGGCAGAGTCGATATCATTGTCGGAACTCACAGACTGCTTGGAAAAGATGTGAAATTCCGCGATCTCGGATTTCTGGTGATCGACGAGGAACACCGCTTCGGAGTCACGCACAAAGAGCTTATAAAAGAGATGAAGCGTGATGTGGCGACTCTTTCGATGACTGCGACGCCGATCCCGAGGACGCTTCAGATGTCGCTTTTGGGGATAAGAAAATCCTCTTTTATCAAGACTGCTCCGAGCGACAGAAAAAACATCCAGACTTTTGTTCTTGAATACAGCGAGGAGATCATAAAAGAGGCGATCCTTGCAGAACTCGCGCGTGACGGCCAGGTCTATTTTGTCCACAACCGGATCGCAGGGCTCGATGACATAAAACTGAGGCTCACACAGCTTATTCCGGGCTTGAGAATTGCCGTGGCGCACGGTCAGATGGAGCCTGAGCAGCTTGAAAAAGTGATGGTCTCATTCGTAAACCGCGATTACGACCTTCTTCTTGCAACTTCGCTTATCGAATCCGGCATCGACATTCCGCTTGTCAACACGATAATCATCAACCGCGCCGATATGTTCGGAATGGCGCAGCTTTACCAGCTCCGCGGCAGAGTCGGGCGCTGGAACAGAGAGGCTAAGGCTTATCTTTTTGTTCCCAATCTCAACAATCTCACGCAGGAATCATACGCCAGACTTTCGACGATCAAGCGCTTCGATAAACTTGGTCACGGCTACGATGTCGCGATGGAAGACCTCAACATACGCGGCGGCGGCAACATTCTGGGAATAAGCCAGTCGGGAAAACTCAAAGGTGTGGGTTACGACATGTATCTCGAGATGCTTAAAGACAGGATCGACGAGCTTAAAAACGGGACTCCGCACATAGAAAACGAATTCGAAATTTCGACCGATCTGAACGCAAATATTCCCGAAAGCTACATTTCAGACACCGAAGTACGAATGGGATTTTACAGGAAAATAGCAGACTTGCGTACTTTGGATGAACTGAACTGGATAAAAGATACTCTTCTTGAAATGTTCGGAAAGATCCCTGAAGAAACTGAAAACCTGATAAATCTCACACGCATCAAAATTCTGGCCGTGAAATGCGGAGCAGCCGCTATTTCAGTAGGTAAAAACGATTTTACAATAACTCTGGGAGCATCGTTCATCCCGAAGAGCATGGATGTGCTATTCGATTTCCTTGAAAAAAACGGAGGCTCTTTCCAAGGGGAAAGTTCGATAAAATTCAAAGCTGAAAATATCGGAAGAATTGAAGAAATCATCGGGAAAATCAAAGAAATATGCTGATTTTTATTCCAGCGATTTGAGAATTTCTTCTGCTAATTCTTCTGTGATTCCGGGAATTACGGTCAATTCTTGAACGCTTGCCTCTTTTATTGCGGCAATAGTGCGGAATTTTTCAAGAAGTGCGTTTTCGCGTGCTCTGCCGATCCCTTTGATTTTGGAAAAGGGCAGCTCGAGTTTTTCCTTGCGCTGCTCTCTGTTGAAAGTTATTGAAAAACGGTGAGTTTCGTTTCTGATAGATTTCAGAAGCATTGCGAAAGCGGCGTCCTGCAGCACGAGTTCGTTTCCTTTCCCGTCGATCAGAAGTTCCATTCCTTTTACGTTGTGGCGGTCTTTGATGATCCCGGCAACCGGAACGAAACCCTGAATTACCGAATTTACAGACGAAACCTGACCTTCGCCGCCGTCGATAAGCAGCAGCGTCGGTTTTTCGAGCGAATTTTCCTGCCAGCGTTTGAGCAGACGTGTTGCAACTTCGCGCAGACTGCCGAAATCATCGACTCCAATGACTGTTTTGATCTTGTATTTTCTGTATTTCTGCCTGTTGAATTTTCCGTTTTCCCACCACACTGCGCCGGCGACGTTGTATTCGCCGTAAAGCGTTGAAATATCGAGGCACTGTATCGAAGAAACGGGCGTTTTGAGGAATTTCGAAATCACTGAAAGTGCCTTGTTCGTCTTTTCTGTGTCGTTGAAGAAAACGCGCATATTCTGGTCGATATTTGTCTGGAGCATTTTGAGTATTTCGCCGCCCGTTGCCCCTGTTTTTCTAATTTTCCGCTGTAATATTGCAGAAATCTCGTCTTTCGTGAGTGTTTCAGGGTATAGAAAAATTTTGTCCGGCGTTTCTTTTCCCGAATAGAACGCAGTGAGAAAAGTCGCGGTCCAGCTTGACATCTCTTCGAAAATTCCTGAAGCGGAGTAGGATTTGAGCGTCATCAGCTTTCCTTCGCTGTAGCGCGCCGCAGCTGCGAAAAGGGTGTCGCCCTCTCTTTTGAAGCAGAAGAAGTCTTCGGCACCGCTTCCCGAAAACTCAACGCTGTACTTTCGTCTGATATCCGGTAAAAGTTGCAATAAATCCCGCAACTTAGCCGCTTTTTCAAAGTCGAGCACCTTCACGCTTTCCGCGATCCCGTTTTTTATGACTGCTTCGATCTCGTTCCACTTTTTTCCCTGAAGCGCATCTATCGTGTTTTTTACGTTTTCGGAATAGGCATTTTTGTCGGCATCTTTCCTGCACGGAGCGGGACAGAGCCCTATCTGGGAATTGATGCAGCCTTTCGGATGACGGTCAGAGCAGTATTTGAGCGGATAAAGCGTCTGGATCAGCTTTTTCAGCGAATTTAAAAGATGGATCTGCGTGAAAGGACCGCGGAAAGACTTCAGTTTTTTCGTGAGACGCCTTGTCGTGATGAGGCGAGGCCACTCTTCGTCGGTCACGGCAAGATACGGATAAGTCTTGTCGTCCTTCAGGTTGATGTTGAACATAGGCTGCCTGTTCTTTATCAGCAGATTTTCGAGGATAAGCGCCTCCGATTCCGAATTCGTCATGATTATTTCGACGCTTCCCGCGTTTTTCATAAGCGAACTGACCATCGGGCGGCTGTCAGTCCCTGAAATATACTGCGAAACGCGAGCTTTCAGATTTTTCGCCTTGCCGATATAGATCACTTTGCCGAGTCTGTTTTTGAACTGGTAAACGCCGGGAGTTTCAGGCAGCTTTTTGAGCAGATTATCATCAATTATGTAGGAATTACCGATATTTTCAGCCAAGACCGCCTCCAAAAACGGCTCGATTTATAACAGAAAAGAAGAGGTTTGACAACTAGTGCCTCTGTTTCGTGGAAAAAAACTTGAAGCAATGCCGAACACGGATAAAATCTGCGGGTTTATTGTTTGTGCGGGGTTTTTTATGCTTGTTTCGGTTTTCATTCCTTTCTGCAACGAAGAGAACAATTTAGCTGAAATCATTGATAGAACTGAAAAAGGTGCGGTCGCGGCGAATGTCGATGTCGAACTTGTTATGGTTGACGACGGTTCGACTGACGGCGGTGCCGAAGTTGTCGAAAAAGCGGCTGAAACGAGACCGTGGGTTCGCCTTTTCAGGCACCGCAAAAACAAAGGGCTTACCGAGGCTATGAATACCGGTTTCAAGGAGTGCCGCGGCGAGATCATAGTTTTTCTGCCCGCAGACCTCGAATCTTATCCCGATGAAGATATCCCGGCGCTTCTCAAGGCTTTTGAGCCGGGTGTAGACATCGTCTGCGGAAAAAGGGAAAAAAGGCGCGAATTTAAAGTTTTTCTGTCAAGAATCTATAATGAAATCAGCATGTTCCTTTTCGGAATAAAGTTGGGCGACATGAACTGGATAAAGGCTTTCAGACGCGAATGTCTCGAAGATCTTGAACTTCGCAGCGACTGGCACCGCTTTATCGTCCAGATTCTCCACGCAAAAGGCTACAATGCGGTCGAAGTGCCCGTTTTGTGGCACAGACGTAAAAGCGGTCACAGCCATTTCGGTCTCAAAAGGATCCCGATCTCGTTCTTCGATTCGATAGCGGTCAAGTTCATTCTCACTTTCACGAAAGCGCCGATGCGTATCTTCGGCTCGATGGGATTCATACAGCTTCTTGCTTCTTTAGTCATTGTAGCATGGCTGCTTTACGGTCAGTTTGTTCTCGGAAATCCGGTGTTCAGAATGCGTCCGCTGCTATATTTCAGTCTCGGGCTGTTTTTGTCCGGTCTTATTTTTATTTTTATGGGATTTTTGGCGGAACTTATTGTCAGTATTCGTGACGACATTAAGAAAATGAAAGATGATTGGGGGAAAAAATGAAGAAAATATCAACACTTATAGCAATCATTCTGATCATTGCGACACTCCTTCCTTTTTATTTTGTCAGAAAGCACCTTATTGAAAACGAAAAGCCGAAAGTAGAGACGATCGCGGCTTATCCCAAGCCGGAAGTCGCAAAAATAATGTTCCTCGGACTTAATGCTTTCGCCGCCGATCTTCTTTTTGCAAGATCCCAATATTATTACGGAAGTCACTACGTTACCGACGGAACATACCTTTTGCTGGAGCAGATGATCCGTGTTATTCTGGCGCTCAATCCGAGCCTTGAATATGCAATTCCCTTCGGCGAGGCGGCGATATCTTCGATGAGGACTGAAAGTGCGATCGAATCGGCAAATTCGCTGCTTCGGCTCGGGCACGAACTTTATCCCGACGACTACTACTATGTGTTCAATCAGGGATATAACTACTTTATTTATTTGAACGACATGGCAAGGGCTTATCCTTTGATGTACGAAGCCGTAAGCATGAAAAGTGCACCGCAGAGGATAATCTGGCTCGTAAACCACATTGCAACTATGGGCGGAGGTTACAGGCTGGGTTACGAATACACAAAAGCGCGGCTTGAAACAGTAAAAGACAAATATATGCACGACCAGTTTGAAAAGGAACTACGGCATTTTGCAAATCTTATTGTTTTGAGTGAAGCAGCCGAAGAATACTACAAAAAATATAAGGTGTCGCCCGACAAAGAACTGACAGAGCTGGTCAAATCGAAGCTGATAGAAAAGATTCCTGAAGATGTCTACGGCGGAGAATATTATTACGATGAAGATGACAGGATCGTAAAAACAACTTCCCAGGGAGACCGTCAGTACGCTCAGAAGCAGGCTGAAAAGGCTAAAAAAGAAGCTGAAGAAAAAGCTGCGAAAGAGGCAGAAACTCCTGTCAAAAAAGAACCTGAAAACGAAAAATAATCAAATCGGCGCCGAGAACTTGCCGTAATCTCGTTATCCCGGCGGCATCACGTGATCTCGTGATCTCGGAATCCCTGGATCCCGGAGTTTACTTTGCCGCCGACATTTCGGCTTTTCTTCTTTTTTCTGCTTTAGCCATGAACCAGATCGCGAGGAAGATGAAGCCGAGCGATACCCAGTCGATTAGAGCCGGATATTTTCCGCCGAAAACAGCTGCAAAGATGACAGTCGAAAGCGTTCCCGCGATGAGCGATGTCAGACGGTTCGCAAGGTTTGCGAAAGTCGCCGTTCTTCCTTTGAACATGAAGATGAAAACTGAGAAGAACGCGTTGATCCCGTAAGCGCATCCGACGATTCCTGCCCAGATCGCCCAGTCCCAGTTTGTGTTGAAGAACGCCTTTGAGAACGGGTCGATCCTCGGACCTGTAACGCCGAATTTGCCGGCTGCGATGAGTACGCAGATCGTGACAAGCAGCATCGTGGTGAAGGATGCGATCTGCTCGATTGCGAAAAATGCCTTGTTGTTGTCCTTCTTTGCCGCTTTTTCCTCAGCCGGACGGGTATTTTTGTAGTAGTTCATTATGTAGATCCTGAACATGTAAGCCAGGATGTAGCTTAAGAAAATAACCATGAACGGGATCGATGAGAATGGGCTCTCCTTGCCGTCGCTGCCTCCGGTGAAAGCCTTGATGAGGACTGCGAAAAGGGCGATGCACATCGCGATGTTCTCTTCCATGAAAACTTTTTTCTTCAGGATGCCCTGTTTGATCTGGATCGCATCGACGATCCTGCCGATGATGATGACAGATCCGCGCATGATTATCATTGCGACCATGACCGAAATATGGTCGAAAGTGTAGAGCAGGGTGGTCGTCGGAACTACGACTGCGGTGCAGATACCCGAAAAGACGATGTAGGGCAGTTCGCTCGGCATCGTTATGCCGCAAACCGTGATTTTTCTTACTGAATCAAGGCGGTACCAGCGCAGGATGAGAACGATCGCGGTGACGAGAACAGTCGATGCAAGTGTGCTGTAGAAAAGGTATTCCATGCCGGGAAGACCGGGAAAACCTTCACCTGTTTTAAGGAAAAATTTAACTCCGACACCGGTTATGATGTAGAAAAAGAAGTAGCCGAAGCAAAGCTGCATGAGTCTTGAAGTCGATCCTGAATTGTTGTCTGACAAGTTGTTCTCCATTTAATGTAAATTGTTGATAATATCGGTTATTTCGGCTGGCAGGCAACCAAGTTTTCATTTGTGATGTCGCCGTTATGGGAAGTTCCCTGATACATTGGGGCGTTTTTGTAGCTGTAAATGTCAACTTCGCCTTTTATGTTGACTGTATTTGCTCCGACCGTGTATGTTTCGGTGAGTCCTGCCCCTGAAAGTTCTACGAAACCGTATCCGAAGCCGTGGTCGCAGGCATCATCTTCGTTTTCGATATTTTCCGAAATGATCATTTGAACATTGTCTTTATTGCTGAGACCGACCGAATAAGTCCCCGGAGAGTGGGCATCTATTATAAACATGACATCAGGTGTTTTTCCTGTTGCTGTATTCGAATTGTATGTCTGGCGTAGAATAATATAGTTCCCGGTCTGGTTGAGGTATGCCATGGAAAAAGTGGCATCTCCAGCCGTTGGATCCGGAATGTTGCCGCTTAAGCCGAAATTTCCGAGTACAAAAGCGGCAATGTATGTGCCTTGTGCAAAAGAAGTCGTTCCCGCTTCGTGAATTTGAGGAAATGATCCGTCTATGACAGCGTGTCCGTAAGGTGTGCTGTAGGTGGTATCACCTTTTATGCCGCATTTTACATAAAGTTCCTGACAGTGTTTCAAATCATCAAGTTCAGTATAAGTCGGGCATTTCTGGTTGCGTTCGTAATAATCGTTCTGCGCTTCGGTTTTTCCTCTTTTATAGCACTTACTGGAGCATTCGCTTGTAGTACACGCTGCCATACATTCAAAAATTCCGGCACATGTTTCTATATCCTGAACAACAGGTTCTTCAGGTTCTGTATCTGTGTCGTCTGCCGGCTCATTGTCCTCCGGCTCGTTGTCAGTCGGATCATTGTCAGCCGGTTCGTTATCAGTCGGATCATTGTCTGCCGGTTCGCTGTCGTTCGATTCCGGATCGGTAGGTTCAGTTTCGTCAGGTTCGTTAGTCGGATCTGTCGGTTCTGTGGTATTTCCGCTGTCCGTGCAGCTGTAAGAACCGCTTTCAGTCTGGCGGCAGTATTGACCGAAATTGAGGTTGCAGCTCTTTTTTACCTGCCAGGAAAAATCGCGGCAGATCAAAATCTGAGAATTGTCGTCCGAGCAGGTTTCCCCGCCTTCGACGGAACAGGATTGGCCGAGAGCGTTTGCTATCTCATCTTCTCCGGAACAGGAGACGATAAAAAATACAGCAAAAATCATAAATGCAGCAAATAAAACTTTTTTCATCAGACTCTCCAAAAAACTAACCATAAACCTTTTAATATTACTCAAAAAGTACTTTATTGTCAAACACATGGAATTTTTGCATGATTTCCGATTAAATTTGCAAAATATCTGAATATTCCTAAAATACTGCGTTTTTGATTTTTTACCAATTTTTCAGGAGGTCGTTATGATTGACATCAACTGCAAGGCTACAATCGGCATCAACGGATTCGGCAGGATCGGAAAACTTACTCTTTGGAACATGCTTCTCAAGGACGATTTCGACAGGATCGTCATCAATCTCGGGCGTGAAGTAGGCAAATCGCTTGTCGATCTTGTCGATTATGCGGTCTACGATTCGACTTACGGCACTCTTCACAATTTTCTTTTCGGTTTCGGCGGCGGAAAAGAGCCGGATGTTCAGATAACCGATGAAGTAAACGGTGAAGTCACTTTCTACGGCAAAAAAGTTAAATTTTTGAGAAGCGAAAGGAATCCTGAAAGGATCCCGTGGGGTCAGGAAGGTGCGAGAGTCGTTATCGATACGACCGGAAAATTCGTAGATCCGAGCGATGAATCTTCGGCAAACGGCACTCTCAGAGGCCACATTGCGGGCGGCGCGAGAAAAGTCATTCTCTCGGCTCCCTTCAAACTCAAAGGAAAGTCGAAAACTCTTCCGGAAGACGCAGTGATGATGGTCTACGGCGTCAATCACATGAATTTCGATCCGATGAACCACCACATAATTTCGGCTGCATCCTGCACGACTACGGCGCTTGCACACATGATGAAGCCTCTCCTTGACCACGAGGAGACTTCGGCGATCCTCACTGCAAGCATGTCAACGATCCATTCGATGACCAATTCGCAGAATGTTCTCGACGCAGTTCCAAAAAGCGGAACGAGCGATCTCCGCAAGAACAGAGCTGCAGGATACAACATCATCCTTTCGACGACCGGCGCTGCAAAGGCTCTCGAATACATCCTTCCGGTAATGAAGAATATCGGCTTCATGGCTGATTCGGTCCGCGTTCCGGTCCAGACGGTCTCTCTCATCAACCTCAACCTCACTTTCCACACGCCGCTTGACAAGGACGGTTTCCCGAAGATCAACCGCGAGTTCATAAACAACGTCTACCGCGAAGCTGCTGCAGGAATGCAGAAGGATCTGCTCTACCTTTCGGAAAGACAGAACGTTTCGAGCGACCTCAAAGGGCAGATGGCTGCATGCGTCATCGAAGGCAACGACACCCACACGAGAACGGGATTTGTTGATATTCCCCCGTTGTCGAATGTTCCTGTCACCCACGCAAAGATTTTCGGCTGGTACGACAACGAGCTCGGCAGCTATGTAAACTGCCTCACCAAACTTGCAGTCTACGTTTCAAAAGCCATTGCATAGTTTGAAATCTTTTTCCCAATTTTTTTCAACTCCTTTTTTCACGGAGGTAAAAATGTCCTATATCGAATTCCCTGAGTGGATCCCGTATCTTCTCTGGTCGCTTGTTGCGGCGGCAGGTATTTATTTCATCTACATCGTCTACAACTACAAGCGCGGTCTCAAAACTTCTCCGCGTGAGATATGGTTCGTTTCGATTTCGCAGATCATTGAATATACTGCATATTCCATAATGTTGATGACGCTCACGCTCTTTCTTTCGAGCGATCTCGGTTTGAGTGATGTCGCCGCGGGAAACTACATGGGAACGTGGAATTTAGCCTATACGCTCCTTATTTTCGGAGTAGGTTCGCTGGTTGACGCGGTAGGCATCAAGAAAGTCCTTCTTATCGGCACGATTTTGGCAATATTTTCGAGGTTTTTTCTGTTCCTCACGACCAATTTCTGGGTTGTAACGCTTCTCGGCTTCGTTCCGCAGGCGGTCTCTGTCGCATTTATGAGCCCCGTCATTTCGGTCGCACTCAAAAGATACACGAAATCTGACACTTCGGCTCTCGGTTTCGCGATGTTCTACACTTTGATGAACGTCGGTTTCGCGATGGGCGGCCTTATTTTTGACGGTATCCGCGAAGTCTACGGCGAATACGGAAACATCGCCATCCCGCTTCTGGGCGAGATCTCGACCTACCGCTTCATCCTTCTCGTCGCTTTCCTCATCAGCATCCCGACGCTTTTCTTCGTTGCGATAATCCGTGACAACATCGACCTTAACGACGAAGGTCAGCTTGTAAAGCACATCGAGAACGAACGCGCCAAAAAAGAAGGGAACATGCTCATTTCGATTTTCGGTTCGATCAAAGATTCGTTTGCCGATGCCGGGAAAATCTTTGTAACTGTTGCGAAACAGAAGGCTTTCTGGAAGTTCATGGCGCTTCTTGCGATACTTTTGGGTGTAAACTACGTCTTCTACCATTTCCACTACACGTTCCCGAAATACGGCATCCGCGTCCTCGGCGAAGGGGCAAAAATAGGCAACATTTACGGAGTTCTGAACCCCGTTATCGTCATTTTCTTCGTTCCGACTATAGCTTGGCTCACGAGAAAATGGAGTGCCTACAAAATGATAACGATCGGCTCTCTGATCTCGGCCGCATCGGTATTTTTCGTAGTCCTTCCCGATGAATTCTACGCTCCGATCGCCGATTCGCTTTTCGGCAGACTCATCTGGCAGAAGTGGCTCGCTCTTCCCGACGGATCGTCGCTTTCAACGATCGCGATATGCTTAGGTCTTTGCTTCTTTGTCGTTCTTTTTACTATTGGCGAAGCAATCTGGTCGCCGCGACTCATGGAATACACCGCAAAGATCGCGCCGAAAGGGCAGGAGGCAAGCTATTTGAGCCTTTCGCTTCTTCCTAAATTCATCTCGCAGCCTCTTGTTGCATGGATGTCCGGCGCGCTTCTTTCAGCCTACACACCGGCGACTGAAGTAGTGAACGAAGCAGGTGTGAAGAGCTTGCAGGTGGGCGACATCTCGCATCACTACATGATCTGGATCTGGGTCGGCGCAGTCGCCGTCATTTCTCCGCTCGGAATGATCCTTTTCGGCAGATTCCTCAGAGGAAAGGAAGAATCTTAGGATTAGAAATAGATTATTCCTCAAACGGGCAGACTCCTTCCTTTTCGCAGTAGCAGTCAAGATCTCTAACAGCCTGTAAAGCCACTCCTTTGAATTGGTAAAGAAGCCATTTTCCTTCCCACTCGTCAAAACCGAAATAATATTTTTTCATTCCTTCAACTCGTTTCATACAAGTTGTTTTTTTTAGTTCTTCTGTTGTGGAAGCAGGCATTTCCGTCTCTTTCTCCGTTCCCGTACAAAGATTCATTGTAAAAAATAGAGTCTTTAGTTACTTTCTTTATTCCGAATCCACCGCCTTCCCAAACATCGTCAGCTGATTCATGTTTGTCTGTAACCAATGAATACTCTTTCTTTCCGTTTGCTCCGATTTTCAGGCATTTCATTGACATATTTTCAGAAATATCTGATTCATAAATTACTTCTGTTTCATCGTCTTCGTTTATTACAGGCGTTCTGATTTCTTCATTCTCTGTTTCATTTACTATAATACAGTCAGCAACACTTTGAGGATTTTTCGATAAATCACAGTAGTATGCCTTAAAATAATCGTCATAAAAAACAATCTTGTCATTTACAATTTGGGGGCCGTAAGAAAGCCCTTTCATCAGTTTTGTCCACTTCCATTCGCCTACTTTGGCATACATCGTGGCAGAGCCTCCATCTTCTGTTTCCGCGATATTTGCAACAGCCCACTTTTCACTGAGTGCGGGAGTATACGATAGAAAATTAATTTTTCCTGGATAAACAACTTTTCTTGAGCCGTCTTCACATACATAAAACAAATACCTGTTGTCGAAATCGTCGAATGATCTGAAATCTACACCCATGTAAAGAAAGCATCCTTATATGCAAGTTCATCAGCAAACATCGGGGCAACAGCCTTATATTTTTTCTCGGCAGGGTCATAAATCATAACTTTAGATGTCGTGGTATAATTGCCAAGAGAAGTTGAAACATTCTTCAACTTAATTCCGATTTTCCCCTCGCTTATATTGAAGTGTTTAAACGAACCGGCTGTCCCGTCTGTTGCCCAAGGATCTTTTGTTGAAATAGAATTTGCATCAAGAATAAGATCACATTGATGAGGACGATAGGGAAGTTTGGGATATTTAGGGTCAGACCATTCTTCATCCCACTCAGCCTGGGTAATTGGCACAAGATCCGGCATATCACACGGATAGCCGTCTTTACATTCCGATTCCGGAGAAACTGCATAAAGTTTAGCGGCAGCTTCTTTCCATAGATTTGCCATGCACTGCGGATCTTTGACTGTCGGAGTGTCGCACTTGCGGCAGAAATAGATTGTTTTGTCATCGTTGTAGTAAGGGAATTTGGCTTTTGAAAGTTCAGGGCAATCTTCCGCACCTTGATAGTTGACATCAAGAGGTTCATCAGTGTCGATGTCTGAATCGTCGGTTTCGGTATCGTCAATATCGGTGACAGTATCATCAACAATTTCCGAATCTTGAATGTCGGAATCATAATCCGTCGTTTCCGAATCCTGAGTGTTGGAATCTGAATCCGGAACAGTGTCGGAATCGTTTTTTGCCTTGTTGCCTGACGAGCAGGCAACAAGAGATATAACGACAATAAATATTAATATTCTTAGACAGTTAGTCATTTTTACACCCCGCTTAGAACCAGCCGTCACTTGCTTCGCAGCTGCTTTCATCATAACCTCTGCATGTCGGGTTGCATACTGCCGTACCGCCTATATATCATTTAAATTTAAGTAAACCGCTAAATACATAAAAAACAAAAAAAGCCCAAAAAGATTGTCTTAAACATTTTGAACCTCGCAGAATTAAGTTTTAAAAAACATCCATGAGCAATTTTAATATCTAAGTCTTTTCATGGCAATGAAAAAATGCAATAAGATTCCTGAGGGGGAAAGAAGAGTCGTATTTTTGTGATCTTGAGCGCATGGAAAGATCTCATAGATTCTTTGCTCATACTCAGAATGGCTTCGCTTTCCGCATCTTTTTGATTATTCCGAAATAGATGTGTATCGTGGTCATGAAGAAAACAGGAATGATGAATGCCGTCATAACTATATATCCGAAAAGAAGGGCCAAAGGTCCTATGACGGCAAGAACAAACAACACAAAGAGGTAACAGTCGCGTCTTGAGAAGTATTTGAGGAATTCAAACAAGGTGATTTTGCCGTAAACCGGCTTTGAAAGATCCACTGTTCTGACGCGTTCCTTCTTTTCAAACCAGAAAACGAAAGCAAAAATGTCGGTCGTTTTCCTTACGACGATGACATCAAAGTAACTTACAAAATTGTGATACCAGTTTATCACGACAGAAAGCCATGCCATCCATATAGGCCATGTTTCAAGGTATGGCTGGATCTCAGCCTGCATCGGGTTTGCAGCGAAATAGCGGGCAAGACCGTAGCCTAAACCAAGCGTTAGTGATGTGTTTACGAAAGAATCTCCCACACTGTCGAGCCATTTGCCGAAGTTCGATATTCTGTAGGTCAGCCTTGCAGTTTCACCGTCGCACCCGTCAAGGATCGATGCGAACTGCGCCAGAAATGTTGCTGCGACAAGATGGCGGTATGTTCCGCCGAAAGCGACAAAACCCGAAAGGACACCTGTGATTATCGCAGTGATCGTCACCATGTTGGGCGTGAAGTGCAGCGGAATGAAAAAATGCTCGGTCAGAAAGAAGGAGACCGCCTTGTTCAAAGTTCTCGCAATAATTCCGTCAACAGGCTTTCTCATTGCGTAAAAGAGCGCTTTTGTGAGAACTTTTTTCTTTTTCGGAGCATCGACTACGATCCTGTATCCGTAGCCGGTAAAGGTAGAAATTTGTTCGGGAAAGGCTCCGTTTTTAAGGAATTCCGCGATATCTTCGCGATGATTCTCGGCATCGCAGAAACCGAACATTCCTCCTTTTTCAAAGCGGTCTTCTCCGTCTTCAAGATATTGCTGCTGAACAGCCTGAGGATGGATGAAGAAGGCTCCGTTCACAAAGATCCACTTTCCAGAAAAATCGCGCTTTGTGTTTTCGTCAGCTACGACAACTTCACCGGCTCCGAGTGATTCATAGATTTTTACCTGCCTTTCCAGAAGTGTCAGACCTAAAAGTTTTTCATTTAGGTCAAAAGCGAATCCTTTTCCATTCCAGATCACAACACTAAAATTCATACTTCCTCTCTAAATTAAAAGATTAAAAGATCGTCAAAAAAATGAAACTTTGACCATTTAACTTTTTTTTTTAAAAAGTCAAAAAAATCAAATCACAAAAGGCACAAGTGCCGAAAGTATGAAAAATTTCGCATTATTACATGATCTGGATCTGGGTCGGCGCAGTCGCAGTCATCTCTCCGCTCGGAATGATCCTTTTCGGCAGATTCTTAAGAGGAAAAGATGAATCGTGATTTACTGATTTTATTCGATTTTCCCGTAGAGACCTGACACGTCTTCAAAGAAACCGTGAAATACACAAATGAGATGTGCCTGGGCGCGTCTCTGCAATTTTGAAATAAATTTTATTCAGACAGGACGCATCCGTTACCGTCCCATGTGTAGCCTTCAGCACATTTGAAACGGCATTCCGAAGAACTGGAATTTTCGTTGTATGAGCCTGTCTCGGATGGCAGCCATGCCGAGCCGTTCCATGTCTGAATTATATTGGGAACGGCGTTCCATATCGCATTTTCGGGAAGTCCGGTGCATTCTGCCCTCTTTGTGTCGGCGATACATTCCGTGCCGTCCCAAGTGTAGTGTTTGCCGCAGTGTGAATCTGTAAGGAAATAGTCCGATCTGACGCAGTGCAGAAATTTTATATCCTCTTTGTTTTCCGGATCAAGAGAGTGGGATGCAAATGACCATGCCCATGCATACTGCGGATATTCCGGGACGGGAGAAGATGTCCAGAATACTTTGTTATGCTCTTTGAATATGTTGAGTTCGGAGTTATCCGTCATGCAGTTACATCTGTCCGAGGCGTGTTCGTATTCGGGTGCATCCTGATCCATATTACACATGAAGGACAGGCAGTTATTCGATTCGCTCACTCTGCATGCCCCGCCGGTTATCAGTGTCGAGCAGTTTCTTATTGCTGTTCTCGCCTCATCGACATTCGGAAGATGCCAGTCGGAATAACCGCCTTCGTCAAGATCGTAGCAGTATGCTTTTGCGTTGCCCCAGTCCATTCTGGTATCGATTATTTCAGACCAAATCATACCCATGGATGTGTCTTCGCATGGAAAAGATGAATCTGCACCGCATTCGGGCAGACCTGACGGCGTGTAGGGAACACATTTTTCGGAGTTCCAGACATAACCGTTTTTACATTTGAAACGGCATTCTCTGGTGCTTGATTCCTGATTGAAAACAGTTTTTTCAGAAGGAATCCAATCAGTTTTGTCAAAAGTCTGGAGTATCTCTGAAACGATGTTCCACTCGGTGTTTTCCGGAAGTCCGGAACATTCCGTGATCCTTGTGTCAGCTGTGCATCGGGAATCTTTCCAAGTGTAGTGTTCATTGCATCCGCAGATATATTTTTCTCCGTTCGGCGTGACAGTGCATTCACCGTCAGAGTTTTCGACTTCTTCGCACGGGTTCGGATCACACGGTGAGAGAGTCGCTTTTACGCAGCGGAGTTTGTTTTCCGAGGTTTTGTAGTCGTATGATACAGTTGCGCTGCCGAAGCCGATGCGCCACGCGTAGTCAGCCCTGTCGGAAAGAGCCGAACCTGACCAGAAGAAGCCGAGATCGCCGAGTTTGCTGTAGGATACATCCGATTCTCCGCTATTGCATGAAGAACACGAATTGTCCGTATCGCAGTCGGAAGAAAGGCATTCTTCTGTTTCGCTGATCCCGCATGCCCCTCCGGTCGCAGTAGCCGGACAGTTTACGATAAGGGTCCTGAGTTCGTCGATATCCGGCAGCCGCCATTTCGAATATTGGCCTTCAGTCAGATTGTTGCAGTATCCCGATGCACTTTTCCACGTCATTTTCGACGGTGCTTCGTTAGACCAGACGATGCCGGTAGAGCTGTCTTCGCACGCTCCGTTATTTTCTCTGCTGCATTCGGGGAAACCAGATTCAGGAACGCATCCGGTACCGTTCCACGGAAGACCGTTTCGGCACTTGAAGCGGCACTCTGTTTCGCTCGGTTCTTCATTGTATGAGCCGGCTGTGTCAGGAGTCCATTTTTCCCCGTCGAATTTCTGAGTTATGGATGAAACAGTGTTCCATTTCGCATTTTCAGGAAGTCCTCTGCATTCAGCAGTTCTTTCGTTAAGGCACCTGCTTGTGGTTTCATCGCAGGAATATCCGGTTTTACATTCGCCGCAGAAAATGTCTCTCATAACGCCGTCATCCGTCTTTGCCAGAAAATCACCACACTCGATTTCGTACTTTTCGCAGAGTTTTCTGACGGTTTCCTGATCCGGAGTCGAGTCTGCACTGTTCCCGCTTTTTGATGAACCGCATGAAGCAGTAATGAGAAGCAAAACTGCCGGTATGATAAAAAATCTTGATTTCATAGCTTTCTCCATTCTTCTATTTGACACAACGGACATATTTGTTGGAAGCGCTCTGCGTTGATACCGATCCGGAAAGAAAGTTGACGACATAATATTCGTAGATTGACCACTGTTCCGCATAGTCTGTATCGTATGATGATGACAGAAACTCTTCCGTGTCTCCTAATTTGCTGAATACGCACTCTTCGCCGTTCAGAAAAGCGTTTTCGTAATATTCTGTGTTTATGCATGATTCATAGTCGCATCCTTCTGCCCACGACAGGCAGCCGTTTTCACTTACGCTGCACGAACCTCCCGTGACTGTGTAGGGATTGTTTATGATGAGTGTCCGCAGCTCGTCGATGTTTGGAAGACGCCAGTCGGAGTAGCCTCCTTCGTTCATGATGCCGCAATAGTTAAGAGCGGATTCAAGGTCGAGAGAGGATGCCGTTCTTGCCGACCATACCAGGTAGGATGAAGAATCCTTGCACGGGAACGAGCTTGTTGCGCTGCATTCCTGGAAGGATGAAAAATTCAAAGCCTGACAGGCCGTTCCGTTCCAGACATAACCGCTTTTGCATTTGAAAGTGCAGCTGTTCGGAATCGTTTCTTCGCTGTACTGCGACTGTTCAGACGGAAGCCATTCCGTTCCGTTCCATGTCTGGACGATATATCCGGTCCCTTCCGCAGAGTTAGGAATTCCTTTGCATTTTACGGTCTTTTTGTCGCCTGCACATTTTGAGCCGTTCCATGTGTAGTTTTCTTCGCAGTTGTGCATGAAATTGTTGCTCCAAACGCAGCGTGCATAAAGTTCTTCATTTTTGTCGAGTATGTTTATGTCTCCGGCAATGAAGTCAAGAAACCATGCATAGGCGTTGTCATCATAGTTTTGTGAGGAAGACCACAGAATTTCACGCTGATCGAAGTTGCTGTAGTTGCTGTTTCCGGGATTTCCGGCATAGCAGAATTCCTCCAGACATTCACCGCAGAAACAGTCGTCGTCCGTCCTGCATCCGCTGAAGGAGAGGCAGCCGCTTTCCGAACTGACTTCACAATTGTCGGCGCCGTTGAAAAGGGTTCTCAGTTCGTCGATGTCGGGAAGTCTCCAGTTCGAAAAGCCTCCTTCTTCCAGATCGGCGCAATATAGTAAAGCTTCATCCCAAGTGATTTTTTCTTCGGTTTTTGCCGACCAGATCAGTTCTTTTTGCTTGTCAATGCACGGGAAAATATCATCTCCCCAGCCGCATAGATCCGTCTGTGAGCATGTGATACCGTCCCAGCCGAATCCCTGATTGCATAGGCAGTAATATCCGGCATTTTCTTTGGGCAGGCATGTTCCTTCTGCGTTTTCAATGCTGATGCACGGATTAGGGTCGCATGGATCGGGTTCCGGTTCGGGCGGAAGGTCGTTGTTCGTATAGACTGTTTTGTTTTCGCCTCTGACGCAGCGGACAAAGTATTCTTGTCCGATGTCAGTAGAGCCTATGCCTGCATTGCGGAATATAATGCCCCATGCGGCTTCGTTTACAGCCCCTTCATCTGCCGATAAGAGCGAAGAAGACCATAATATTTTTGTATCTCCGAATTTGTTGTATCTGCCGTTTTCATCGATCGGGCATGAGCATGGTGCTGTGCCGCGGCATTCGAGGTAGAGGCAGTCTGTTCTTTCGCTGACAAGGCATTCTCCGTTCGGCATCGTAGACGGGCAGTTCATGACAAGAGTCCTCAGCTCGTCGATATTAGGAAATCTCCAGTCTGAATAGCCGCCGTCGGACATCTTGTCGCAATAGGTTTCTGCACTTTTCCAGTCCATCGCAAGAGTTGATATATCCGACCAGATAAGACTGCTTTGATTGTCTTTGCACGGGGTGGAATGTGCGGGGCTGCATTGAGGCAGCGAAGATTCGGGTAGCGGTTCGTCGGAATCGTCCTGAGGAATATCGCTGTCTTCCAGAATGTCATCGGAATCGTCTTCGGGATCATCCGAGTCATCCGTCGCTTCATCGCCGTCTGCTCCGATTTTACATTTGTTCGTCGATTCATCGCAGATATATCCCGTTTTGCATTCACCGCAGTTTACTTTACCAAGTTTGTCTTCGATTCTTACCGTAATCTCTCCGCATTCGGCTCCGCGTTTTTCACACACTTCTTGAATTGCCGCATTTTCTGAATCGTGATCCGGAACCGGCAGTCTTGTAGACGATTCACCGCATGAGACGAAGAGCAGCGGTATTATCAGAACCGTAAAAATACAAATAATGTTCCGTTTCATAAGACCTCCTGATGAAAATTATCAAAAAACCGGAATATTATAAGAAAAAATGCCCTGAAAACAAGTATTTTTTTGGTGGGGGATTTAAATTTGTAATACGTTCTAGTTTTGATTAAATCACAAAAGGCACAAGAGCCGAAAGGATGAAAAGGTATATCGCAAAAGGATAAAGTACAGTTTTCTTCATCATGAAGACGAGAAGTTTGAGCGCGGCAAGGCTTGCGGCGAAGGAAGCAACGAAACCGACAAGCGAAGGAACGGGATCTATCGCGGCAAATCCGCCTTTTACAAGTTCAAGCAGAAGTGCGCCTAAAATAGCGGGTATCGCCAGCATGAACGAGAATTCGACGGCATCTTTTGCAGGAATTTTTCTGAAAAGTGCTCCCGTTATCGTAGAACCTGATCGCGAAACGCCTGGAAGGACAGCAATTCCCTGAAAAAATCCGATGACAAGGGCATCTTTCCACGAAATCTCCTTATCCGGGATCGCCTTTTTGAAAAATGACTGCGCGATAAGAAGAAGGATCGCCGTGAACGCGAAAGCGACCGTGAGATAAACAGGTTCTTCCTTTATCGATTTCATCATCGGCTTTGTCACAACGAGCATCGCAGTCGTAACTATCGTGCTGACGAGTATCATCATCACGTATTTGTGCGACTTGTTGTAAGTCGTTGAGAGACACTCTTTTGTGAGCGTTAGCAGTTTTTTCCTGAAGAAAATAAAGACCGCAAGAAGCGACGCAACATGCAGCAGAATGTCGTAAAGAAGCGGCACATCCCTGTGCCCGAGCAGTTTTTCCACAAAAACGAGATGCCCGGAAGAACTTACCGGCAGAAACTCCGTGAGCCCCTGCAGGATACCCAGAATGATTGAATCAATGATCGTCATGGTTTAAGCCTCATTTGATGAAATCCCACATATCTTCAGTTAAAAATGTGTCAAACTGTTTGATATGTTTTTTCAGGAATTTGTCTGATGATATAGATGGACGTAAATCAATGTAGTAGACTCCGTCCAAAGGATTAAGTGCGATGGTGTAAGCTTTAAAGTGCCCGGGGAGGAATGTCGAACTGATTCCGTATTTCGCCAGATTGCTGTCTTTACGCTGGACATCATTCAAAAAAATGGCAAAGTGCGGAATGTCCACTTCTTTCAATTTATTATACATAAATTTGTCTAAGAAAATTTTGTCGATTCTATCTTTAGATGATGTCTTCAGCTGTCCTACGGCCTTTGTGTGTCTATTTGAATCAAGTAGAATAATATCCTGCTCAAATTTCATAGTCTCCCGACTGCCGGGCAAATGCACAATCTCGCTGTTGTCATCAACATCAATCCCGCAGCCTGCCACAATGTTTTTTATCAAAACTTCGAAAAGAATCCCGTTTTTTTTCTTCGCTGAATTGTTGTTGATTGCATCGAGAGTGCAGCCAATACTCTGCTGGCAGGTATAGACCACTTTATTTATTGTTTGGCGCAGAGCGTTTTCTTTGGAAATGTCTCTGATGTTTTTTAACGCATATAAAAAATTTGATTTGGCGCTGTCAAAGTTTGCAAAAGTGACAAAAAGGTTCGTGTTTATCGGGCGTGTGATACAATTTTTGCCGTCATCCTTATACTGAAAAAAATGATAGTTACTTTCGTTGACTGATATTATTTCTGCTTGAATATTAGGCTTTATCGATTCTCCGAAGCGTGTGAATTCCAAATAATTGCCTGCAAAATCCAAAAACCAGTTCAAATCCTTATTATCTGATTCAAGATCGTCAAGAAGTCGGTATAGTGTTATTCTGCTCATCGTATGCTTCTCCTGCGCTCATTGTTTTTACGGTCGAACTCGATCCATTCCTGAATGGTTTTTTCTACAACATTGCTTAATCGTGAGTGTGCCATTTGATTATATTCTTCGTTTTTGTCATTTACTTTGAAAAAGCGGTTCAGCTGTGTTGCAACAACTGCGGTTGTACCTGAACCGGAAAACGGATCTACGACCAAATCACCTTCGTTTGTGCTTGCAAGCAACAATTTGCGGAGAAGTTCTTCCGGCTTTTGAGTGGGATGCTTTGTCTTCTCGCCCATTCCGTTGCAGGTCGTCGGAATATTCAAAACATCTTTCGGTTTTGCTCCGAGAGGGTTGGGAGTCCATAAATTTCCGGCAGTTTCAGGATTGTAGAACTGACTTGTTTTCCCGCTTTGCCGACGTTCCGGATATTTCAGCGTATGAGCATTGTAGGGGATCCTAATATCGTTGATGTTGAAAGTATAACTATCTGTTTTTCTTAGACATAATATGCTTTCATGACTCCTTCCCCAGTCTGTTCCCATGTTTGCTTTGTTGTCGTAATACCAAACAAGCCACTTGCATTTTTTGAAGAGTTTTGAACATGGGTATTTTAAATCGGCAAGAATCTCGGAAAAACCGCATATATAGAGAGTGCCGGTCTCTTTCAGAATTCTTGCGGATTCCTTAATCCAGCGCATTGACCATGCAATATATTCGTTTGCCGAGCCGAGGTTATCCCAGTCCGCTTTTTTGATGTTGTACGGCGGATCGGCAAAGACCGTGTCAACACTGCTTGAATCAATCTGACGCAAAAAATCTACACAGTCAAGGTGGTAAAGTTCACCGTTTTTATAATGCCTTATGTCGCTCTGTTTCTCGGGGACAGAGTAGAACAGTTCCGTACCCAGATCTGTTATTTGAGTTTGCCGCAACGTCGAATTTAATTCATTTTCCATAGCCTCGCCCCCAAAATTCATAACTTTTACTTTTATAAGAAATCAGGATTTTTGTAAATCAAAAAACTGTCCGATCTTTGTAAAGAATCCGCTGAATCCCGAGTTCGACATTACGACGGTGACGGTGTCTTTGCTAGTGTTTTCGCGGACCCAGCTGATGGTTTCGTCGATATCTTTGATGTAGCGCGCTTTGCCGGGGAATTTCGCGTTTATCGTTGCAACTACGCGCTCAGGCTCGAACCTGTTTTCGGGCGGGAATTTGAATGCTTTGGGCGGGAATCCGACGACCACTTTGTCCGCTTCGGCAAATATTTCGGTGTACTGTTTTTCAAAGACATTCTGGCCGTTTGAGTTCGTCGCGGGGTCGAAGATAAGGTTGATCTTCTTGTTGTGGAAGAAGTCAATGAACGATTCGAGCGTGAGTTTTACCGCTGTCGGATGGTGCGCGAAATCGCTGTAGATGCTGCCTCCGTTGATGGAACCGATGTATTCCTGACGGCGTTTGATCCCTTTCAGAGTTTTGATGCTTTCAAGTATCTTCGCATCTTTGAGGTCGAAGCCTTCGCACTTGAGGAATGCAGTAAGAGCACCCAAATTCATAAGGTTCTGGCTGCCGAAAAGGGGAGTTTCAAAGAAATATTTTCCGCCGTTTTTGAATTCAGCCGAGAAATACATCAGATTGCCGTGTCTTTCCTCGAATTTGACAAAAAGATCAGCCGATTTGTCCAAAATGGAGTAGGTAAAAAGTTTTTTTGCCGGAATCAATTCGCGCAGTTTCAAGTTGTAGTCGAAGTCAAGCGAAAGAATGACTCTTTTCTTAGTGATATCAACAAGTTTTTTGAAATTCTTGAAGATCGAGTCTACTGAATCGTAGATGTCCGCGTGGTCGAATTCTATCGAAGTGACGATGGTGGTTTCGGGTTTGTAATGCAAAAATTTCGGCCCTTTGTCGAAAAACGCGGTATCGTATTCGTCGCCTTCGATGACAAAGTATCCCGCACCATCGCTGAAAGCTGCATTCGTGCCGGAAAATTCAGGTATTCCGCCTATCATATATGACGGATTTTTGCCGATACCGGCAAGAACTTCGCTGAAAACTGTCGTAGTCGTGGTTTTTCCGTGAGTTCCCGAAATTACGACGGGAGATTTGCCGTCAAGGAGAAAGTTTTCCATGAAAGAAGGCATCGAGTAGTAGGGGATCCCGCATTTCAGAATGAAGGCAGCCTCTTCCGATTTGCCGTTGAGGGCGTTCCCGACGACGATGAGGTCTGGCTTCTCGTCTTTGACCAAGTCGTAGAACTTTTCCATTCCGTAGCAGGCGATCTTTTCTTCCTCAAGTTTCGTGCTTACAGGCGGATAGTATTCAAGGTCGGTGCCGATGACTTCTGCTCCGGCGCGTTTGCAGATGATGGCGAGCGAACTTACGCCCGTTCCGCAGATCCTCGCAAATAAAACTTTTTTCCCTTTAAGTGCCATGATGCCTCCTATTTTTTTGAATCGGATTTTTTGACAAAATCTGCAACCGTATCGACTGCATTCTGAACTTTCGCGCTGTCGGGTCCTTCAGCCATGACGCGCATCACAGGCTCTGTTCCGCTGTAACGCACAAGCATCCTGCCGCCCTCAAGAAGCGCTTCCTGCGATTTTATAAGCTCGCAGAGCCCCGGAATTTCTTCTATCGGAGTCTTTTCTCCTTTGATCCTGACTTTTGCCTGGATCTGCGGGAAAAGTTCGATCTCATCGGCAAGAACCGAAAGTTTTTTTCCGCTTTCGGCAAGTATTTTGAGGATCATGAGCGATGCGACGATGCCGTCCCCTGTAGGATTTATCTCCTTTATGATGAGGTGTCCGCTGTTTTCTCCGGCGAGACTTAAGCCTTTTTCATTTATCCTTTCGACGAGGTATCTGTCGCCGACATTCGTTCTTTCAAGGCTTATCCCGCAGTTTGCAAGGTGTTTTTCAAGCCCGGCGTTGCTCATAACGGTAACTGCTGCCGTGTTTTTAGCTAATCTTCCGTTTTTACTCAGATATTTTGCGATTATTCCGATGATTTTGTCGCCGTCAACGACTCTTCCGAGTTCATCTATCGTGATGAGTCTGTCGCCGTCGCCGTCGTATGCGAAACCTGCAATACACTTGTGTTCAAGTATCTTCGGAGCAAGGTTTTCGGGGTGAAGAGCGCCGCAGTTGTCGTTGATGTTCGTGCCGTTTGCTTCGGTGAAAAAGAAGAATTTTTCCATTTTGGGAAATGCCGCGAATATTTTTTTCGCGATTTTTGCAGTCGCTCCGTTCGCGCAGTCGATGCAGATTTTTATTTCGGAATCTTTCAGCGTCTCAAAAGCCTTTACTATTCTTGAAACGTAGTCAAATTCAGGATTTTCGGCGATTTTTGCAGTTCCGATCTCTTTTCCCGTCGGGTTCTGTGCTTCGTTTGCGTCAAAAAATATCGCTTCGATCTCAAGTTCCTGCTCGTCGTTCAGTTTTTCACCTTTTGAGTTGAATATTTTGATCCCGTTGTCTTCAAAAGGGTTGTGGCTTGCCGAAATTACGATACCGAAATCGCATTTGCTGGTGCGGACGAAGTCGCTTACGAGCGGGGTCGAGACCACTTTGAGGTCTGTGATGTTGCCGCCTGCGCTCATGATTCCCGCCGAGACTGCGGCACTCAGCATTTCCGAAGAAATTCGCGTGTCTGTTCCTATCGCAGCAACGATCTTTTTCGCAGGATCCTTCTTCTGAAACCAGCGCGTCACCGCTTTACCGACTTTTACCGCCGATTCAGGTGTGAGTGGATAAACATTTGCAGTTGTTCTTATTCCGTCTGTTCCGAAAATCTGTTTTTTTGCCATAGTTTTCTCCTTTTAACGCTTCAAGCAAAACAAAAAACGCTGGAACTATACACATATATTTTAAGAAAATCCACGCATTTTTACGATTTTTTATCATGTCAATAGTGTTGAAAAACTTATTCGCATTTTTGACATTTTATCTTTCTGTAAGTCGATGCTACAAATTGGAAAAAATTCTTAAATATAAAAAATAAAACTTGATTTTTTATCTAAATTTTTATTTTCTTTATCGGAAAATTTTTCTTTAAGGTTCGAAATGGAAAATGAAATTGTAATGATTCACAGCGAAACAGATTTGAGGTCGAAAATTTACACGATTCGCGGAATACAGGTTATGCTCGACTTTGATCTGGCTGAAATTTATGGTTATTCTGTCAAAGCATTTAATCAGCAAGTGAAGAATAATATTGAGAAATTTGATGAAGATTTTCGCTTCCAAGTTACTTGGGAAGAATTAGAAAAAATTTCATTGATACGTTCAAGGTCAAAAATTTTGACCTTGAACACTGGTCGTGGAAGTAACATAAAATATAAGCCTTACGCCTTTACCGAGCAAGGAATTTACATGCTAATGACAGTTCTTCGCGGTGATTTTTTTGTGATTGACAATTACATCAGCTTGAAAACGCTTGTTCTTTTGAAATCTGTACCTGAAAATTTAAAAATCACGATATTTACCGACAATTTGAAAAAGGGGCTGCATCAAAAAGAATTTGATGATTTCTGCAAGGAATATCCGAAAGTTGTTATTTCTTTCAAACGCACGAACGGCATTTTTCACGACAGATACATCATTATAGATTTCGGCACTGAAAACGAGATCATCTATCATTGCGGTGCATCTTCAAAAGATGCAGGAAGCAGAGTTTGTTCAATTACGACTATTGCGGACAATGAAATTTATAAGCCGCTGATTGAAAATCTCCTGAAAAATCAAGCCTTTATTTTGTGAAACCGTGCGCTATTTAGCTTTGCGGACAGAAGCAAGATGTTGATTCTGTTTCTTAGTTTTTTTTGATTAAATTCTGCTAATAAAAATAATTGCAGAAATTAGTTGAAATTTGTAAGGAAAAGTGTATGATTTATGCGGAGGTGATTGACATGAATGCAATTACTGAAAGCAAAAAGTTTGTTACGATCGACGAACTTAAAAGTCTGGGGTTTTCTTATTACAAGCTCGGCAGACTTGAAGATGAAGGTTTTCTGCACAGGATAAACCGCACAACTTACGAGAATCTTTCATATAAAGGCGATGAAAACGATTTTTTCAGTGCCGAAGCCTTTGTCCGCAACGGGGTTATATGTCTGATGAGTGCCGCACGCTATTACGGGCTTACCAACTTTCTGCCTGATGCCGTGGATGTGGCGATCGAGCGCAGTAAAAAGGTCGTCACTCTTCCAGAATGGCCTGCAGTCAGGATTTTTTACTTTGATTCTTCAAGAATGGAGATCGGAGTCACCGAAGTTCGCGAAGGAGACAACATTTTTCATATTTTCGATATTGAAAAAACTGTGGTCGATATTGTCTACTACAGAAACAAAGTAGGAATCGAAGAAATGTCCGAAATCCTTAGAAATTATCTTAAACGCGAAGACCGGCAGATCGACAGGCTTTACGACTATGCAAAGCGTCTGCGCTGCGAAAAGATTCTCAGAATATATCTGGAGGTGCTGCTTTAATGAATGCTGAATCGGTAAAAGCAAGGCTTAAGAATTTTGCTGTCAAAAACGGAATAACTTTTCAGGAAGCACTGACATATTACGGATTGGAGCGGACGATTTACAGAATCGCTGTTTCCGAATACTCCGAACATTTTGTTCTGAAAGGCGGGATTTTCCTCTATGCGGTTTTTGACCGCAGCTATGAACGCGCCACAACGGATATTGACCTGCTTGCACGCAGAATCTCCAACAGCAGAGATGATATGGAAAAAATATTTCGGGATATTTTTTCGCAGGAAATAGATGACGCGCTGATATTTGCTCCGGATTCAGTTATGATCGAGGATATTGCAGAATTCAAGAAGTATCACGGTCTTCGCATATCCGCGGTTGCCTGCCTCGACAGGACAAAGATTCCGATAAGCATCGATATAGGTTTCGGTGATGTCATCTATCCGAATTCCGTAAAAATGGATTTTCCTGTAATTCTCGACATGGAGCCGCCGCGAGTCAATGCCTATTCGCTGGAGTCGTCAATCGCGGAAAAGCTGGAAGCGATAATCCACAACGGATATCTGAACAGCAGATACAAGGATTTTTATGATATTTATGTTCTCTCCAAAAAATTCTCATTTGCCTTTTCTGAACTTAAAAACGCCGTAACAGAAACATTCGGGAATCGAAAGACTCAAATAACGATGGATTCAGCTGCTTTCGGTGAAGATTTCCTCTCTGATCCCATGCACCGGACAAGGTGGAAAGCCTTTATGAAAAAGAAAAATGCACTAATCCAAGTATCGATGTCTGATGCAATGGAAAGAATAAAAATCTTTGTGACACCTCTTCTTGAAGAAACAGCAGATGTCATATCCACATGGAATCCTGAAGAAGGACGGTGGAATTAAAATCTGCTGAAAACCTCAATCCCTTATTTCGTGAAACCGTGCGCTGATCTGCGTTGCGGACACCGTGAACTTTTTGAAATCACTGATTTTTCAATACAGGCAATTTTAGCCAATCTTTTGTACTATATGGTTTGACCAATTCTTTTGAGAAGAAGTTGCTTGTTCTTGTTCAGCTCGGTAACGTTTGTTGTTTGCTTCATAAGAGAAATGACAGTCGTCTTGCAAATGAAATTTTTCTTTCAAATCGGCTCGCTTGTCTTGAGAATTGTTGACTGCGACAACAAGAGATTCTTCTATTTTTTCAGAATTATTTGAATCAGATGGATGGTTTGATGCTGCATCTAAAAATTGCTGGAAAATTTTGCCGTCGATATAGTATCCGAAAATGTTATCGTTTGTGTCGGGAATTAAGGAATCTGCAAGCAGTTCGGCAATAGTTTTTTCATCTTCCTGTTTGAAGTAGGAGTGGAATTTTTTGAATTTATTCACTTCATTTCCTTCAAATGTGAAGGCGATGTTTATAATAAAATTTTTGCCGAGATCTTTGTCTTTCTCGTCGGCATAATTATATTTTAAACGCTTGGATTCCAGTTTTTCGTCAGAATATGAATATTTCAGACGTTTATACAACAAAATAAAATCTCCGGAATCAATATTGCAGTATTTGGAAATGTTGCCGACAACATTATCAATGTAGCCCGTTTCAAAGATTTTTGATATGGGAGAATCCGTAATTTCTGGGCGAAATTTATCACACTGAATTTGAGAGTTATCGAACCAGCCATAATAAAAACCGGGTGCCGATCTGTTATAACTCGCATAAATATGAGTTTTCATTTTTACTCCTTAAATCCTAACGGATCTTGAAAGATTTCGAAGCCGTCGCCCTCTGTTTTGAGATTTCTTATGATTTTTTTCTTTTGTTCCATAAAATCATATAAAGAAGCAGCTCCGCCGAAGAATTCTGTAAAAAAACATACCAACCAAGGTTCTTCTTTTTTTGCTTTTTCTGCAACACTCAACAGATATGCCAGAGAATAGAGGATAGGCTGTTCGCAATACAGGGGAGAGTATTTGTTGTCTTCTTTTTTGGGGGCTTTGAAAATATATATTGGATTTGCCGGTATTCCTGCGGCGTTTTCTTTTATTTCTCCATTTTCATCGGTTTCAAAACGGCTGAATTCAATTCCTTTCGGGCCGAAAGAAAGGATCGGAGTTATTGCAACTTCAAAAATCTTCCGATATTTGTCTGACACAAAATCGAAAACTTTTTTGTAGGCGGCATGTATTTTCTCATTTACAAGATTCATTTTTCCGGCATTGTAATATTTTTCACATTTAAGAGGGACAAACATTATCATAATCGGAAAAGTCTGGTCGTTTACATCGCTAAAGGAGTTTTGCAGCATATCTGCAATAGCATCACAGGAATTTCTCTTATTATTGTATCTGCCTACTGAATCGTTTTTGTTGTCACGTGTATGCTCCATGAGAAAAGGAGTGTCAATTGTAATCATAATGATGCGGCTTTTTTTCATTATCTCGCTGACATCTCCGCGATTGTTTTTTATCCATTCTCCCGGATAATCGATAAAGTTCAGATTAATAAGGCTTTTTCCCTTTTGTAACTTCTTTAATTGAATCGAGATATTATATTCATTTATTTCTGAAGTGCCGCTATAGTCTGCAGTATCTTCAGAGAAAGTTCTTCCTTTATCTACAAGATTGAAAGAATCTTTGATTTCGTTTAGCTTGTCTTCCAGAATCGGAGATGTCGCATCAGAAGAGAAAATAGATAAATCCTGCTTAAATACTTCCCCGAAGCAGTCTTTCATCGCTGCAATAACGCTTGTTTTTCCGCAGCGTTTTCCCCCGAACATCATAACGTTGACTTTTACTTCTTCCATAATTTTACCTCCTTAGTCTTGCGATATAACAAAATATTTTTGATTGTCGTTATCTTTCAGCTGAGAAACGAGTTCGTTCCACTGCTTTGCCACGGTTACAAGACCGCTTTTTGCTTCGTATTCATCTTTCCATATCAGATGCATCCAGTCTTCATAGAGATAACGCCACTGAGTCTGTGTCTCGTCGTTTCCTCCGGCGTAGGTCAGTCTGTCGTAGAGGTCTTTTATTGCTGCAAACATTGAAAGATTCGGGTCACTGCTTAGATCTGAGATCTGATGATCTATATTTTCCTTTATTTTTGACGCACATTCTTGGAGCAGAACAATAATTTCCTGCGCTACGTCTTCTTTGTCAGAAAGCGGACTGTAAATTGTTGGCATACTTCCTGATAGTGCCGAATCTATCGGATCAAGCTGGTTGCGGATTTTATGAATCAGAAACCCTTGAACATTTATTGAATACTCATTGAATTTCATCAAAGCGTCGGCCAGAACCGGATATTTTTCTTCAGCATTAGTCTTTTCAAGGAATCGTGTTATCCACTCGAAAGAAGATATCTGATCGTTAAAAGGTTCGATTAAAGAGAGATTGCCGAGATCTGGATCTGATAAAATATGGAGAACTTCCTTTTTCATGTTTTCGATTACACTGTTCAGCACATTGTTGAGTTCATTGAAGTCGTCAATGATTTTTATACGCATAATATTGGTCGAATCTTCATATACATTCAGCTGGTTTTTATTTCCGTTGCAGAGCATTTCCATTATTTCTTCTTTTGATGGGATACATTTTGTTATTATGTTTTTGAGTTTTTTGTTGCTTGCTTCTTCAAATTCTACGCAAGGCTGATTGCGTAGTTCGTTATATTTAATGAGGAAAAGGTCTCTAAGATTATTCAGCAATGTTGCATTAGTTTTTCCGATTTTACTGTAGAACTGGCGTTTCATATCTTCCGAAGCGGAATTCGCCAAAGCTTTTTCGGTGCCGTTACAGATTTGATGGTATGCCGAATATGAATCTTCCCCCAACTTATTGAGTTTTTCTATCAGCATCTTGTCCACAGCTTTGATTCTTGAGGCCAACTGCTCCAAAACAGGAACAAGAAGTTTTTTTTCAACTTCATCATCTGAGAAGCAGTCTACATCAAGAACTTTTGCGACAGGATAATCGCCTCTTTCTGCCAGCCTGACTATATCGGGAATAAAAGCTGAGTTCTGACCTTTCCCTGAATTTACACGGTTTATAACCCAAAAGAGCATTTCTTTGGAATATTCAGGGGTTACTCTTGCTGAAATCTTTTTTATAACATCTATTTCGTCACTGCTTATCCTCGGACGGTATGCATCGGGTCTGAACATAAAAATGATGGCATCACTGTCGTTTTCAACCGTGTCAAGCATTTTTTCTTCCGTTGCAAGAGATGTTGTTCCGATTCCTATTGTATCAACGAGTTCAATTTTTCCTGTATCGGAGTGGGGAAAACTGCACATTATATCGGCAAATTTGACTCCTAAATAGAGGAAATATTTTTCAGATGGATTTCCATTTTTGTATTGAGCGACATAACGTTCTATTTCTGTTTCGGAAACAGTTTTTTGTTCTCCTAAATAGGGTGAATAATCGGAATAATGTTCTACATATTTTGATAAGTGTTCAAGGATAGATTTACTTTCAACATCATCCATCAGAATAGCGCTGCGAATTGATGATATGTCTATATTCGGTATTTCACTCGCTGAATTTATCCTTTTTATGCTGCTTTTTGAACCGTTGTTTATTTTATCTATATATTTGTTAACATTTCCTACCATTTCGGATTCATTGAAGAAATTGATCGTTGCGACAACCTTACTGCCTGAACAGTTATGAATGACAGATTTTGTTCCGGTGCAGTCAGATCCGTCAGAAGCTGGAATAATATCCCCGTTCAATCCGCTGATTCTCTGCATTACAAGGCTTTTCCCCTGTCCTGCTCTACCGACAAAGCTGATGTTGAGATTATCCCGGCCGAGACGTTTTATCATTTGATCTAACTTTGTCATATAGTTGTTGAAGGTGGAGTGAAAATCTTCGGTGGAAATAGCGGTGATTCCGTTGATTATTTCCTGATTACCTTGTATTGCAGCAAACTTTTCCGGGTTGTTGCGGAGCATTGATTTGAATCTGTCAAACTCAGCGACACGTTCTTTAATTTTGCTGTAACGTTCTTTTTGTTCCTTCAAAATTTTGATTTTGCTTTTTCTTAAAGCAATGATCTGGTCGATTTTTGCAGAAATGTTCATCTCTTTTTCTCCTAAAAATGTTGATGTAAAGTTCCTAAAATTATTGAAAAATTCTGAATTTTTTTAGTCGAAAAACTTGACTTAAAATTTAAATTAGGTATAATTGAACGCGGATTCCTGATTCCTAATTCCTGATTCCTGATTCCTGATTCCTGATTCCTGATTCCTGATTCCTGATTCCTGATTCCTGATCCGCAAAATTTATATTTTCTGTTAACAAAATTATCTCCTCAAAAAATCAAATACTGCATATAATAAGGAAAGAGGAAAGAAAGGCAAGTTTTTTAAAATCCTGCAGTTATCTTTCATAAACTTTTGAAATTTCCGCGTAAAATTCGGATATTGTTCCTTCTTCGATACGTTTTCGTGCTTCCGCGACTAAATCGAGATAGAAGTGAAGGTTGTGGATCGAATTTAAAATCGGGGAGAGGTATTCTCCCGCTTTGTAAAGGTGACGCAGGTATGCGCGGCTGAAGTTGCGGCATGTGTAGCAGCTGCAGTGTTCGTCAACCGGCCGCGTGTCGCGCTCATATTCTGCGCGTTTGATGTTCATCGTGCCAAACCTGGTGAAAAGCTGACCGTTTCTTGCGTTACGGGTAGGCATTACGCAGTCGAACATATCGACTCCTTCCAGAATCCCTTTGATTATGTCGCGCGGAGTTCCGACGCCCATGAGGTAGCGCGGTTTATCCGCCGGAAGCTGATGCGGGATCGCTTCAAGAGTCTTGTACATTTCCTCTTTTTCTTCGCCGACGCTTAAGCCTCCGATAGAAAAGCCGTCGAAAGGAAGTGTCGTCATTTCTTCAAGGTGTTTCATCCTGAGTTCGAGGTCAGTGCCTCCCTGCGTTATTCCGAAAAGGGCGTTGTTTCCCTTTCTTGCTTCTAAACAACGCTCTGCCCAGCGGGTCGTGCGCTCCATCGAATCGATCATGTAGTCTCTGGGGCAGGGGAGTGCCGGACATTCGTCGAATGCCATCATTATGTCGCTTCCCAGTGCTTCCTGGATCTCGATCGAGATCTCGGGCGAAATGAAGCGTTTCGAGCCGTCGAGATGGCTGCTGAAATAAACCCCTTCCTCTTTGATTTTACGCAGCGGTCCTAAGCTGAAGACCTGAAATCCGCCGCTGTCTGTAAGTATCGGATGGTTCCACTTCATCATGTTGTGAAGCGAGCCGAAAGTTTCTTTTATAAGTTCATGCCCAGGACGCAGAAAAAGGTGATAAGTGTTACCTAAAATTATCTGCGCGCCTAAGTTTTCAAGCTGTTCGGGCAGCACCGCCTTGACAGTTCCCTGAGTTCCTACCGGCATGAAAATCGGGGTCTGGATATCGCCATGGGGAGTCGTTATCATGCCGCGGCGCGCCTTGCCGCACTCTTTTAAGACTTTGAAAGTTATCATTGCGCCACCTTCTTTTCCCTTGCTCCGAAAAGGATCGTGCCGAGTCTGACTATTGTTGCCCCTTCTTCTATCGCGACGTCGAAATCTTCCGACATTCCCATCGAAAGTTCTTTGAAAATTTCGGGATCGGCGCCGCATTTTTCGATGACTTCTGCACGCAGGTCGAAAAGTTTCCTGTGGAAAGGACGGAGTTTTTCGGCTTCGATAAAGGGCGGAATGTTCATAAGTCCGCAGATTTGCAATCTGTCCAACTTGCTTATTTTATTAAATAATTCGCAGACTTCGTCGGGGTTGCAGCCCCCTTTCTGAGGTTCTCTGCCGATGTTCACCTGAAGCAGTATCCTGACGAGCGGGATCTCCTTTTTTTCAGCCTGTTTCTGGATCTCTTCGGCAAGTTCGAACGAATCTACTGTGTGGATGAGAAAAGCTTTGTCAACGATGTATTTCACCTTGTTTTTCTGAAGATGTCCGATGAAGTGCCAAATCAAACCGTGATCTTTGAGCTGTTCGAATTTATCAACAAATTCCTGCACATAGTTTTCACCGAATTCGCGCAGTCCAACGCGGTGGAATGCGATTATGTCTTCAACGGGTTTCGTTTTCGAGACTGCTACCAAGCGCACGTCTCTGCTGTCGCGTCCTGCGATCTCAGCGGCCGAATGGATCGCCGCATAGACTTTTTTAACGAGTTCTATCTTTTCTTCCATAACTATTCTCCTTTCTGCCATGCGAGGACAAAGCGTTCCTGCTCGTCTGTTTCAGGTGACCTCAGCCCTAAATAAGCAGGATCGACACCGATCCGGCGCAGGGTGAAAATTTCATCTAGAACTGTGCTTCTGGTCGCAATTCCGTGGCGCATCATCCAGCAGCCTACGACGGTTGCTGTTCTGCCGATCCCGCCCCAGCAGTGGATGTAAATCGGGATTTTTTTCGCGTGGAGCATATCGATTTCATCAAGTATTTTCTTCATAAGTTCAACAGTCGGAACATTTTTGTCGGGGACTGAAAAGCGTCTGATCGCGCCGCCTTCGATTTCTTCTTCGCCGCTGTTTTTGAGGAAAAGTCTGAAAAAATCCCAGTAATTTTCGTTGTATTTCGTGTCTCTCGCCACCATTTCGCCTTCTTCCTGAAGGTTTATGAAAGCCCTGATTCCTGCGTCAAAAAGGGAGCGGACGCGGAGCTTTGCGTTGAACTCTTCGGAGCTTCCCGGGAACGGACCTGCCATGATCTCGCCGGGAATCACCCAGTAACTGTTTTTTATCACTTTTGATGCCATAAAAACCTCACTTCTGCAAAAAACTGAAAACATGTGGCTTATACAGAAAAATCTTTACCTTTACAATTTTTTAAAAAGCCGTATAATAATGCGTTTGTGAGTTTTTTTATAGGAGGCAGATATGAGATTTTTTAAAATTTTGGCTCTTGTTTCTTTGTTCTTTTTCCTGATTGCCTGTGAAGAGGGTGCAACAAGATTTGTTCCGGTTGATGAAGTAGATGACGGCAGCTCGGAGATCACGGATGATTCTGATTCGACCGAGCCGACTATGATTGATGATGATACGATT
>CAJOMF010000003.1 GCA_905235605.1 uncultured bacterium | reverse complement strand
GTGCGCCGTTATCGGGATGGACGGAACAAAGTACGTAGGGCTTGTCTCCGGCAGCTTCGACTTCCGGCAAAGGCATATTTCTTGCGATTGCCGCAGGCGCTGTAACATAATAATCGCCCTCGGGCACATCCGGCCATTGCCCCTGCGGTCGATTCGGGCAGTGCCATACGTCTTTGAGCCGTTCGGAAGAAACAAGGAGAGAGGCTTTCCCAGCGGCAAACGGCGGTGCGATCCTCTGCCAGCGCAGCGCGCAGACGGTTTCGGATACAAGCCGCGGCGGCAGCTGTACATATTTTCTTTCCTTTTCAAAATCGTGACGCATGACGCCGATGGCACAGCCGAGTCCGACGGCAATGTAAGCCTCGTCCTCGCAGTTGATGATGCCCCAGCCCGCCAGTTCGGCGTCAGGCTGCTGGCTGAGGTCGAAGAGGCGCTGGAGCGTCTGTGCCTGGGCTATCTGGTTGTTGACGTCGTAGGAACGAATGGTCTGGCTGAACGTGATGAAGTCGGGATGATGGGTTCCGCCGTCCTGGAAAGAGGCATGTTCGATGATGACATCAGGAGCCACCTCGCGTCCCCACTCGCTCAGCCGACGGCGGAACTGCTCGTCTCGGTCCTTGTTGCCCCAGTCGACTTTCCAGTAGTCGAAGCCTGCACGCTGGCTTTCGCGAAGGCGAAGCTGCCAGAATCGTTCTTCCTGCCCGGGCGTCCAGCGCAGAGAGTTCTCGTAGGTGTTCTCCATGCCTGTGTATTCGTGCGTGAGGCCGATGGGATTCTGTGCGCACACCCAACCGCCGAGGCTACGCCATCCCTGCTTCTTGACAGCCTTGACAAGCTCATGCTCGGTCTTGTCGGAGTTCTCGTTGTAATTCTCAACACTTACAAGCTCCTTAAGCACACAGGCGTGATTTAGGAAAAGAGGATTTTTTCGATTTCCGCGAAACCATCAGCACAGTCTGCCAAAGTGAAAAAGCGGCAGTTCCCTTTTGCAGCGACAGGAACGATTTTTACGACTCTTGTCGGGCTACCCGAAAGGCCGAGTTTTTTTTTGTCGCAGTCAGCATCCTGCGCGCTCATTACTTTCGGTTCGTAGGAAAAAGCACGGATTGCATCTGAGAGTGACGGCATCCGTTTGTTGTTTGATCCCTTTCTCACGGTGAGAAGCACCGGAAATTCTGCGGAAAGGGTAAGTTCTTTGTTGTCGAATTCGCTTTTTACAGTGATTGATTTTTCTGAAATGTCAACGATTTCAGTGATGTACGAAATCATAGGGATGCCGAGCATCTGCGCGGTTTCTCCGGGGACCTGCGCCGTGTCGCCGTCTATCGCCTGTCTTCCGCAGAGGATTATTTCGGGTGTTCCGCAGGCTTTTTTTATGCCGCAGGCGAGGGCGTATGCTGTTGCGCGGCAGTCTGATCCGGCAAAAGCACGGTCGCTCAAAACTATTCCGTCATCCGCTCCTAGCGCTATTGCGCGTTCGATTACGGCTTTTGCGCCCGGAGGTCCCATCGTTATTACGGTGATTTTTGCGTTTTCAATCTGCTTTTTTATCGAAAAAGCTGCTTCCAAAGCGTATTCGCAGTACGGGTTTAAAATCGATTCGACCCCTTTTCTGATGAGGGTCCCCTTTTCTTTGTCGATTTTTATTTTGTCAGTCCTCGGGACCTGTTTTATCAAAACTACGATATTCATTTTATCTTAAAATTCCTCAGTTCGCAGTTGTGGAGAAAATCTTTCATTTTTATGAACGATTCTTTGTCAGGAGCTGCTGTGATCAACTCTGCCGGAGATTTTATTTTCGGGTCGAAAAGTTTGGCTGAAAGCGTTTTTGTCATCGGTATGGGTCTGAAACCGTTTTTGAGAAGTGAGAAAAAGCGTTTTGTAGACCATGTGAGAACGGTCGTGTCAGCCGGAAGTTCCGAAAAATCGGAAAAAGTTTTTCCGCGAGCCCCGAGAAGTCTGACAAACTGTGCTGTTCTTTCGGAATTTGTGTAGCAGTCAGCCGCCTTTTTCGGCGAGTAAACAAGGATTTTAGCGTGTCTTTCATCCGGAAGATAAGAGTTGTAAAAGCGGATGAGCGTTTTCGTGAGCTGGAGCGGACTTCTGAAAAAGCGCAGATATCTCGCTGGGATCGAGTCGGGCGGCGTGTCTATCGCAATGATCCCGTTAAATTCAGGAAACTGCGGTATTTTTGCTGCCGGAAACGCCGGTTTTTCAAATTCTGCGAAATCAAGAAACGAAGCCTCATGAAAACCAAGGTCGAGTGCGCCGCGGACGACCGAAAGACCGGATTCGGGAGCAAGCCTGCCGAAAGAAAAAAATCTCTTCCGGTTTCTGAAAAGTGCTTTTCTGATGTAAAAACATTCAGGAACAAAGCTCTCTTCGACAAAGAAAACCGTGTTTTCATCAGCTTCAGACAAAATTCTGTCGAGGATCATCTTCTGGATCGAAAGAAGAGCCGCAGGATCTGTTTTCCCGTCACGCAGATATGCTTTTTCAAGCGGATCGGCCTGAGTTCTGTCGAAAACGAAATATTCGGAAATGTCTTCGGTGATGAGGCATTTTTTTACCGGAAAAAGTTTTGCCTTTATTCCTGAGCCAGCGAGTTTTTCTGCTATTTTTTCTGCATCGGCTTTAGCAGAAAAATAAATTATGTTTGCGTTGTAATTCATTGTATTCACTTGATAAATTTTGCAAAATCGAAAATTTTCGCCGCTATGAAAACTATTCCTGCAGCAAAGTAAAGTATTCTGTAAAAACGTCTTTCTTCGAGGAATTTTGCCTGTTCTGAAGGTCTTTTGTAAGTGCATATTTTGAAAATTATGTGGATCATTCCGGCGATTATGAATGGAAAACAGAGAGCCGGAAGTTCTTTTTCAACAGCTGAAAGTACCGAAATATAAATTGCGGCAAGGGTAAAAAGTACGAATGAGACCTTTTCCCAGGACGAAACTCCGAAGCAGACAGCACCTGTTCTTGTTCCTGCTTTTTCATCGGCATCGTGGTCGATGAGTTCGTGATTGATGTGACCTGCGGAAAAAAGGAGCGCAAAGTAGATTGATACAGCGGCACTTTCTTTGTCAAGCGGCGCCAGGACTGTGTAACCCATTAAAAAATGGATGATCTGACCGGCAAAATGTATCAGCGTTCCGAGAATCGGACGGTATTTGAACCCTTTTTTCGGGAAAGAATAGAGGCACCAGAGAAGAAAACTGACAGCTGAAAATAGAGATAGAACCGGCTTTATCATAAAGAAAAGCAGAAGCGAAAGAAGCAGTGAAACCGCAAGAGTCACAATGAATGAACGGCGTTTTCCGGCGAGGTCTGCAAGGCGCGAATTGTGTTTGTCGTCTTCTGTTCCTGCCAAACCGTTAAAGGCGTAAATTGCCGTAAACAGTGAGAAAACCGCTGCGGCAAAAAGGAAAACAGGGAGCGACAGAAGCTGATCGACCGATCTGAATGCAAAGAAAAGACCTATCATCGGAAAGCCGAGCAGGATCGAAACTTCGGCAAAACGGGACGATTTTATGAATGCGGAAAGCTGTTTCATCAGACCTCCAAAAAGCATTTGCTTATACTTCAAAAATAAAAATAGTAAAGAATGACTTGTTCTTGTTTTTTCCGCTAAACAGTGTGTCGGTTTTTGACTAAAATATTTCTTTGGTATATAAAGCCGCCGTCTAATTTTTGGAGGTCTTTATGAAAAGAAATTTTTTGGTTTTCCTTTTTGTGTGCGGATTAAGTTTTTCGCTTTTTGCGGAGCCGAGACTCCTCACGATCCTTTTTACCAACGATTCTCACGGTATGGCATGGGCGTTTGACGCACCGGACAGCCCGAAGACAGGCGGTCTTGCAGCGCAGAAAACCCTTATCGAACAGATCAGGAACGAAGTCCAGCTGACAAACGGCGACGTCGTAGTGCTCAGCAGCGGAAACGTCACGATGGGCGACCCCAGAAGCAATGTCTGCGAAAACCTGCCGATGATAACGGGCATGAACCTTATCGGCTACGACGGAATGCTTATCGGAAGCCACGAATTCGACTTCGGAATGAAGACTTTCGAAAAAATGCAGAAAGAGGCTAGATTCCCGTTCATGGCGGCCAATCTTTTCTACAAAAACAATAAACAGATAGGCAAATCGTCCATCCAGAAAGAGATGATAAACGGCGTGAAAGTCGCTTTCGTAGGCATCGCGACGCCAGAAATCGAAAAGATCTCCAACGCCGGTGTCGAAGGGCTCGTAAAAGTTCAGGATCCGATCGAAGCAGCGAAAAAAGCAGTCGAAGAACTCAAGAAAAACAACGATTTCGTAGTTGTTCTTTCGAACCTCGGCTACTCCGACAAAGATACGGATGCTGACGGTTATCCGAGTGACAGACTTCTTGCGAAAGAAGTTTCAGGAATCGACCTCATCATCGGCGGAAGAACGAAGATCCAGATGAATGAGCCGGTTTACGTCAACAATGTTCCGATAATCCAGACCGAAGGACTCGGAAAGTGGGTCGGCAGATTCGATTTCTACTTTGAAGGCAAAGAGCTCGTCCAGAAAAATTTCAAACTTTACCCGGTAAACGTCAAAGAAAAAATCGTTAAAAGCAACGGTAGCGTAACTTACGAAAACAGAGGCAAAGACCTCGTAGAAAACGAAGCAATGCTGAAAATGCTCAACGATTTCAACTGTGAATTTTCGACTCAGGTCGTAGGTGAACTTTCAGATTCGTTCAACGGCGAAAGGAATTTCGTCCGCAGCAATCCTTCGACTTTAGGTGTTTTCATCGCTTCGGTCATGAAGGAAAGAGCGGATGTCGACATCGCTTTCGCAAACGGCGGCGCGATCAGGCAGGGGCTCAACCGCGGCATAGTCAACGAAATGGATATCTACAGCGTTTTCCCGTTCGAAGACACGATCGTCACAGGCTCTCTCAGCGGTTCTCAGCTTGAGGAGGTCATCAATCTTTCGATCAAAAACAAAGGGCAGGGCGGTTTCCTTCACTTCTACGGCGTAGAATTTTCCGTTTCCGGCGGCAAAGCGTCTAACATCAAAGTCAACGGCGCCGCTCTCGATGCAGGAAAAACCTACACTTTCGCAGTAAACTCCTTCGTTGCAGGCGGCGGTGACGGTTTTGAAATGATGCCGAAACTCAAACTCAACGATACAAAAATTTCAGTTCCGGCAGCGGTCATCGAATACATCAAACGCGAAAAATACATCGAACCCCAGAAACTCCCGGCTGGGAAATAATAGTGTTTTTTGTTTTAATCGGTTTTTATTTACTCTGTATCACTATTGATGAAATTTTTTAAGGAGAGGGGAAAATAAAAAATTATGAAAAGATTTTTATCAATTTTTGCGATTTTGCTTTTTGTTTTTGTGATTGGATGTGGTTCAAGCAACGATTCCAATGGAGATAAAAATAACGCTTCTATTGAAGTACCAGACGAACAAGCAATCGAAACTACCGACGAAAATAATGGAACTCCAGATGATGATACGCAGCATCAAGGTGAACCAGTTGATACTGATTACAATCCGGAAGATCCAGCTAAAGACAATTCGTTTTGCGAGTATGAAGGTCTAGCTGGTTACGAGCCGGGTGACATTGTGCTGTCTTTCGATTTTTGCAAGCCATTGACTTGTAAAAATGGCAAATTTGCGGGTGTAGATGGTGATTTCTGTGATGGTTGCCGCTACTGGAACGATCCCGAAAAGGAAGGTGAACTCGGTGAAATGATGAAATTCTCATGCAACGGAGAAGCGGAAAGAAATTGGTGTGAATGTGTCAAAGACGATCTTGGAACCAAAAAATGGGCTTGCTATTATTCTCATGCTTGTCAGTGTATTTATGATGACGACGGAAAAAGGTATGATCTCGGTTATGAAATCGCAACTGATTTCTGCCAGACTTCGACTTGCAGCGATGGTTTTTTTGACTTTTTAGATTGGGAAGCTTGCGACCATTGTTATTATTACGATGAAGCAGAGGACACCTCGAAACAAGCGGCGATCGGAGACAAAAGGGATTTCATCTGCCCTGACGGAAGCAAAGTCGACTGGTGCGAATGTGTGGCAGATAATATGGATGATCTCGGACAAAAATGGAAATGTGTTGACAGAGTCGATCTAAATTGCCCAAGATAAATGCCATGTGTCAAACGCGAAAAATACATCGAACCCCCGAAAGTTTCGGGAAAATAAGCCGATTTAAATAACACCAACGATTCAGGTATTGTCATGAATATGTTTCAGGCTGTAAAAAGCGTTTTTTCAAAGTATTTTGAGTTTAAAGGGCGCGCCCGCAGAAGCGAGTACTGGTATTTTGTCCTGTTCAACCTCATTGTTTTCGGGATACTTATTGCTATCGGAGGATTTCCGGGCAAAGAACACAAGAATATCTTGTTGAGCATATACGGTCTGGCGACTCTGTGCCCGTCTATGGCTCTGAGGTGGCGGCGCCTTCACGATATCGGAAAATCAGGGCTCTGGTGGTTCGTTTCTCTGATCCCAGGAATAGGCAGCTGGATCTTCCTGTATTGGGCTGCCCAGCCCGGCGAAATCGGGACGAATCAATACGGTCCCGATCCGAAATTCCCGGATCGGACATGGGATATTTAAGTGTCCGTTGTGTGAGGTAGTGCAACTCAGCAACCGCGGGCAATGTCTGAGCGCACGCGGCTCGCGTGCTGATTATTGTCATTCTGAGCTTTAGCGAAGAATCTCAGAGATGTTTCGGCAAGCCTCAACATGACAAGAGATCTTTCGTGTTGCTCAAGATGACGGGGGACGAGCTAGTCCCACGCGCTCCCAGAGGGTCTCACAAAACAAAGGTTTGATTTTTCAACAAATTTTCAATCAGCGGTTTGTAAATTTCATTATCGGTTATGGTTGTGATTGAACAGATTCTGCTCCCCGCATCTTTTGACGAGGCTCCGCAATGGTAAATAATTTCGTTTTCCGTGCCGAAATCTATGATGATGTATCTGTCGTGAAAAATGCCGCTTGTCCGTTTGAAAGAAATCTTAACATTCGGATATTCCTTGCAAAAATCGTCATGTTCTTTCTGATGAAGACCTTTTTTCAAATTGTCAGTAAATATCGTAATTTTCACATTTTTGGATACTGATTTCAGCAGGACAAGCGTTTTCAAGCCGATGTAATTATCAATCACGAAAATCGTCTTTTTCGCTTGTGAATAAATTTCCTGATATGCAAGATCCGCTTCAACAGACCTGCCGTTTAGGAACAGAAAATCTTTTTTTATTTCGGTACTGCTGAAATCTTCAATAATTTTTACGACTTCATCCCTTGTCGTAACATTTGATAATTTTTGATCTATTCTCTCAATGTCTTTGGAGTGTTCCAAAATATTTTCAGTATTTTGAGCTGTTTGGAGAGCAATTTTGGCTACCTCATCATATCCGACCAAATGTTCGCGCTCAATAATAAAATCTTTCATTCCCTTAAAAAGACGGATCAGTATTTTACTCTGTCTGATTGCCAAATCCCCGCGAAGAACAGTCATAAGCATGTAAATTCCCTGTTCGGTAAAGGCGTAAGGAAAATAACGCCGTCCTCCACGAGCCTCTATTTTTGAGGTGCAAAATTTGCACCTCAAAAATGAATATTCATATTCGTTAAGTTGAAACATGAATTCATCATCAAATTTGTCAATATTATTCTTTACTTGACGATTGAAAGCCTTTACAGAATAACCATAAATTTCAGCCAGGTCAAAGTCAAGCATAACTTGCACTCCGCGAATCGTGTAAATTTTTGACTGCAAATCCTGTTCACTGTGGATCACAATTTCATTTTTCATTTCTAACCTCAAAGAAGAATTCACAAATATAAAATATCGAAAATAGTTTGTTAATCAACTTTATATTGATTTGGTTTATCACTATTTTTTATAATTTTTCGAAAATGGTGAAAAGACAATCGTGTTCAGGCCTGCTGTATGCCGCTTGCCCTCGCTTTTTTCACCGATATTTATTTTAATTTCAAAAAATATTGCTAAAATGCTTCGCTTTTGCGTTTTTGTGCTTATATATCGGAAATACGTTCTTTTGCTGTTTGATTTAGGAGAAATATATGAGATTCAACTACAGGACTTTGATCGTTTGGCTGTTTATTGCTGTTCTCGCTTTTGTTGCCATAAGTCTTTCAAGGATGACGGAATCTGTACCGGTCGCTGAGATCAATATGACCGAGTTCAGGCAGAAGGTCAAAAATCAGGAAATAAAAGAAGTTTTTATCGACGGGATCGAGTTTTCAGGGATACTCAACGACGGCAAGGATACGAAATTTACGGTGATCGGGCCGAGCGGAGAGAGGATGTCGGAGTTTCTGGCGGAAAACAATGTTCCGGCGACCTACAAAAAGCCGGAGGACGATTCGCTGTGGAAGACTCTCCTCATTTCGTGGCTTCCGATGCTTATTTTCGTCGCGATTTTCATATTCTTTTTGCGTCAGATGAACGGAGGTAACAACAAGGCCTTCTCGTTCGGAAAAAGCAAGCACAGAATGATTTCGAAAGATCAGAATCAGATCCGTTTCAAGGATGTTGCGGGCGTTGACGAGGCGAAGGAAGAACTTGAAGAAGTTGTCGATTTCCTCAAAAAACCGTCAGTCTACACCAAGATCGGCGCGAAGATCCCGCACGGAGTCCTTCTCGTTGGGCCTCCCGGAACAGGTAAAACCCTGCTTGCAAAGGCAGTTGCAGGCGAAGCTGATGTTCCGTTTTTCATCATAAGCGGTTCCGATTTCGTCGAAATGTTCGTCGGTGTCGGTGCAAGCAGAGTCAGAGATTTGTTTGAAAACGCGAAAGCGAAGGCTCCGTGCATCATTTTTGTTGATGAAATTGATGCGGTCGGTCGCCAGCGCGGCGCAGGTTTGGGCGGCGGAAACGACGAAAGAGAACAGACTTTGAACCAGCTTCTTGTTGAAATGGACGGTTTCGGCAGTGATCTCGGAATCATTGTAATTGCCGCTACGAACAGGCCTGACGTTCTCGATCCGGCGCTTCTCCGTCCAGGCAGATTCGACAGACAGGTCTACGTGCCGCTTCCAGACATCAAAGGGCGCGAACTCATTCTCAAAGTTCATGCTGAAAAGATAAAAACTGCTCCTGACATCGATTTCGGCGACATCGCGAAGGGAACTCCGGGGCTTTCGGGCGCGGATCTCGCGAACCTTCTCAACGAAGCTGCACTTATTGCGGCATCGAGGTCTGAAGAGGAAGTCACGATGGTCGATATCGAAGATGCAAAAGACAAGATCTTCATGGGAAAGGCGCGCAAAACGATGGTTCAGACTCCCGAAGAAAAAAAGGACACCGCTTATCACGAGGCGGGTCACGTTGTTGTCGGGCTCTGCTCCGAATATGCCGATCCGGTTCACAAAGTTTCGATCGTGCCGCGCGGAAGGGCTCTGGGCGTAACGCAGCAGCTTCCCGAAAAGGACAAATATTCCTATCACAGAGCTGAACTTGTTGACAGGATCAAAGTTCTCATGGGCGGCAGAGCCGCTGAAGAAGTTTTCATCGGCAGGATAACGACCGGCGCCGGAAACGACATCGAGCGTGCAACGCAGATTGCCAGGAATATGGTCATGCAGTGGGGCATGGGGGATGATTTGGGACCCATCAGCTACGGCGAGAAAGAGGAACAGGTATTCTTAGGACGCGAACTCGGAAAGAGGACTCAGGTGAGCGAGGCGACTTCGCAGAAAATCGATGAAGAGGTGCAGAAAATCATCGAAACTGCTTATGCTGAAGCCAAAAAGATACTCAACGAACATAAAGACGGTGTTGAAAATCTCGTGAGCGCGCTTGTTGAAAAGGAAACTCTTGAAAGAGAAGAGATTCTTGAAGCTGTCGGCATGAAGAAGCCGGAAGAAAGTGGTGAAGAGACCTCAGCAGAAGAATAGTTCATGCGTTTTACAGTGCTTTTTCTGATATTTTTTTCTTTTTTTACGGTTTTTGCGGATACAGTCAGGATATACTATCTCTACGATCCGCTTTCAGACCGCTACACCTTCACGAATCAGTGCGCCGATCTGCGCTCCTGCAAGCCGCTTTACAAAACGAAAGGCGAAGTGAAGCACAAAGCGGGCTATAAAATCAATCCGGGGAAGGAAAATCAGTTCGATGAGATCATAAAACGTGCATCACAAAAGCACGGAGTCGATTTTTTCCTCGTCAAAAGCGTGATAAAGGCTGAATCTCTTTTCGATCCGAAAGCAGTCTCAAGCGCCGGAGCAAAGGGGCTGATGCAGCTTATGCCCGATACGGCAACGGAAGTCGGCGTGAAGAATGTTTTTGATGCCGAACAGAACATCATGGGCGGCACGAAATATCTGAAAAAAATGCTGAAAAAGTTCAAAAACAACGCTCAGAAAGCAGTCGCCGGATACAATGCAGGTCCGGCTGCGGTCGTTTATTACGACGGAGTCCCGCCGTTCGACGAAACTATGAATTATGTTGAGAAAATACACGGATTTTATAAAACTTATACGGGGAAAGAGCCATGGTGAAAAAAAATAAAGGCGGCGCCGGAAAACGTAAAATTATGGATAAGCTGCGCAATTTCAAGCAGGATGTCCTGACGATCCCGAACCTTCTCACTTCGATCAGAATAATCCTTGTTCCGGTTGTTCTTCTTTTTATCTGGCTGAACACTCCGGTAATGCGTCTGTGGTCGTGGATCTTCTACACGATAGCGACTGTCACCGACTTTTTTGACGGTTATCTTGCACGGAAATCGGGCACGGTTTCGGTTTCAGGCAAGTTGCTTGACCCGCTTGCAGACAAGTTCATAGTCAACCTCACGCTGGTCCTTCTTGTTTCGATGCAGGAAATTTCGGCCTGGCCGGTCATCATAATTCTGGCACGCGAGTTTTACATTTTCGGGATCCGCTCACTTGCAATGGAACACGATCTGGTCATCGCAGCCGATATCTGGGGCAAAACGAAAACCATGCTCCAGATGTTTGCTCTGCCGTTTTTCATGATAAATCAGAAAACCATTCTCGACCTTGTCAGTATCAACTGGGATCCGTCGGGCGTCGGTTATTTTCTCATCTGGTCTTCGATAGTTTTCAGTCTTATCAGCGCTTTCACTTATACCAGAGAAGTCAAAAGAAAGATCTTCGGTTAACTGACTGCTTTTATCCAGCAGGCGAAAATCACCGAAATAAAAATAAGGGCTGATATGTTTTGGACGGTTTTTCCGGGGATATCGCGTTTTGAAAAGGCTGCTCCGAAAATCGTTCCGGCGGGAAGTCCTGCTGCAAAGCCGAAAAGGTGAGCCAATACATCGCTTTTTTCACTGCTTCCGAGCATTGCCAGGAGCCCCAGTGCTGCGCCGAAAGGGATCCAGCGGCCTAGTTTTTTCTCGCGGAAGCTGTCAAAAAACTGCAATCCTGCCAAAACTCCGATGATGCCGAAAACAGAGGTCGATGCGCCGATCGAATTGTGTGCGCTGCCGTAGAAAAAGGCGTTCATGACATTTCCCGCGAAGCCTGTAAACAGGGCGAAAAGCAGCGCAAAACCGGTTCCCGTCATGGTCGAAAGAGCCCATAGGACTATCCCGCCGAAGATGATATTCGAAAAAAGGTGCTTGTAGTCGCCGTGAAGGGTGAGGGCGGTGAGAGCTCTGAAAAATTCGCCTTCGGTTATTGCAGCAGCGCTTGACCGGCCTGCTTTTATGAGCTCCAAGTGGTCAAATTCGTAGATGAAAACGTGAAATGCGGCAAGGAGAATGAGAGTTGTGCAGAAAAAAGTCCAGTCTACTTTCTGAAAACGTATGTGGGCGAATTTATTGTTAATTTTTTCTATCCTGCCGGATGATTCGTAGTTTTTGATCTCATCTTTCGCCTTTTCGTAGTCGCTGAAATCAACTTCTATCTGCCATGAGTTCCATTTGAAAACGGCATTGTTCGGGATTGAAAGTGAATCTAGAAGAAGTGAATATTCACGCGCCGTTTTTTTGTTCGGAGCAGCTATATATACGGAATTGTTCTGAAGTTCTTCCATCAGGAATTATTTGCCGAAGTATTCTTCGATTTTGTGGTGCTTAAGTCCTGTTTCCTGATTGATTTCAAGGACATAGTTTGCAAAAACTTTATCGTATTTCGTGACTGAGTTTTCTTTGTCGGGCCAGCGGATCTCGATCTCTTCGACTTCGCAGATATCGCCCAGACCTATGATCTGAAGGTGGTCGTTCTGGAAGCCGTTGAGGCCGTAAGCGCCCTGAACTTCGCGGACAAACTGTTTTCCTCCTGCTCTGACGATGATCTTCGCGCCGATCGCATCACGGTTTGCAGTCGAGCCTGAAATGTCGATTATGACTTTGTTTGCATCCTGACCGGTGTCGTTGCGGAGCACTTTTATCCACTGTTTTTCGGGTTTTTTCAGACCGTCGGAATCAGTTGCCGACCAGCGCATGAACGATGTTCCGATGATAAGGTCGTAGTCGCCGTCTCTGTCGATATCGACGAATGCGCCGCCGTGGGCACGTGCAACCTGAGCTCCTGCTTCTTTTGCAGTGTCACTGAATCTGCCGTCAGCCTGCTGCTGGAAAAGCATCGATTTCGTGCCGGGATAATCGGAACTTAAAATAAAAATATCAAGCCTTCCGTCATTGTCAAAGTCTGCAGCAAAACCGCCGAGATCACCGTCATTCCAGGAGCCTGTACGTTTTCTTGTAATGCCGCTTTCCTCTTCCGAAATGCGTCTCAAAGGCTTTTCAGGAAAGCCGTCGTTCATGATGAGCTGTGATTTGTCGCTCGCCTGACCTATGTGCCAGTGTGCAAGTTCGATCTGGAAAAGGTCGGTGTCGCCGTCGCCGTCAAAGTCGCCGCAGAGGGTTCCTGCGCTGTTTCCGCCAAGTCTGTAGGGCTGGTCGGAAAATCCGGGATCCCAGCCGTTGACACCGTCGCAGCTGATCACGGCGCCTGTCGATATCGAGCAGTAATCGGTATCTTTATTGGATGCATCTTCGCAGTAGCATGCAAAAAACTGGTCGTCGCCGTAATTTTCATTGTCGTCGTGTGCAAAATTCGAACTTATCGAAAGGTCTTCGAATGTGCCGTCGCCTTTGTTTCTGTAAAGCATGTTGTAGGATCTGCCGTAACTCGAAGTTAGGATGTCTGCAAAACCGTCTCCGTCGACATCGCATGCACTGACGCCCCAGGTAGGTTTGTTGAATTTGCCTTCCAAAGCGTTGTCTTCATTAAATTTCTCGGTTTCAAGCCCGCTCGTTCCGTCAACTACATCCTGAAATTTTCCGTTTCCCAGACCTTTCATCAGAGTGTCGGGTTCGCATGAGGTGAGGCTGCCGTAACTGTTGTACTGTCTGCCGATGAAAAGGTCGATCACGCCGTCATGGTCGTAGTCGAGGAACGCAGCGCCGGCAATGGCTTCAAACATATCGTCATAGACAAAATTTCCTCCGACATATTTGAAAGTTCCGTCACCGTTGTTTAAGTAGACTCTGGAGTAGTCCTCCTGAAATGAATCGTTTGAAAGAGTGTCGCTGTCGACATAGACGACATTGAAGGCATCCTGAAAACCGTCGTTGTTCATATCGGCAAAGACGACGTAGGTCGAAGCAGTCCCGTTTGTCCCTTTTTTGTCGGTAAAAAGTCCGCTTGAAAATGTAACGTCTTCGAAATTTCTGCCTTCCACGTTTTTGAGAAGTTTGTAGAGGTTTTTAGGTTCATTCAGATCTTCGCGCGTTTTTGAAGCAAGCGAGGTGTAAACATCCGGCCATTTGTCGCCGTCAATGTCGGCAACAGTTATCTGAGTGCCGAGCGCGTTGAGTTTCTGAATTCCCATTTCTTCCGAAATATCGGTAAATTTAAGCGCGTAAGGTCCTGCTTTCGGAGTCAGGCATATCGGCTCGACGGCTTCTTCACTGTCAGAATCCGGTTGTTCATCATCTGTTGCAGCATCTTCGTCGTTTACCGCATCTTCATCCGTCCCTGTTTTTGAGCTGCTTCCGCATGCAGCGGAAAAAATAGCAAGCAAAAACATCAGAAAATAAATTTTTTTCATAGAAATCTCCTTTGTTTAACGGTCAAAAAGCAAAGACCGGCAATTATAGCAGAAATCCAGATAAAATAAATATGTCTGAGGTTATTGTTTTATTTTCAGTTTTCTGTAAAATACTGCGTTTTTTGTTGATTGATTCCTACCGGAGGTTAAAATGAAGAAAATCAATGTTTTATTAGTGATTTTGCTGGCAATGTTCCTGTTCGCGGCATGTGCTTCAAACGAAGATGATACCGATGAAAGCAACAACGGAAACGACAGTGAAAGCAATGACGGCGGAGACAATAACGGTGAAAGTAACGACGGCGGAGAAACCGGCGACACTGAAATTACTGATGCCGATCAGAAACCTAGTGACGGATTTTATGTGACATGTACTCCCGGAGAAACCCGTCCGTGTTACGAAGGACCGAGCGGAACGGAAGGTGTCGGTATATGCAAAGCCGGTGTCGCGACCTGCGTTGAAGACGGAACTGACTGGAGCGAATGTGTAGGACAGATCACTCCGCAGGCTGAAATATGCAGCAACGGCATAGACGAAAACTGCGACGGAGAGGATATGACTCCGGAAAACGCCGTTGACTATGACGGTGACGGTTACAACTACTGCACCGGCGACTGCTGCGAAACAGGCTGGGAACCGAACTGCCGCGGGACCGATTCGCCCGAAAGAATAAATTCCGGCGCGTTCGAAATGGCAGACAACTATGTCGATGACAACTGCAACGGCGAAATCGACGAAGTTGTAAGCTGCGATTCAGGACTTGCACTTGCTGTCGGTGATTACGACGGCAACGCTGTCAAGCTTGCAAAGGCGATGGGTATCTGCGGAGAGCAGCTTGTTTCCGCCGAGATCGGGCTTGCAGGTGAACCTGTAACTGAAATGATCGACACCAATCCCGATGCGTGCAACCAGGGTGAAAATCAGGGTTGCCAGTACAATCCGACCGAAAGGATGAGCCGCGAAAAACCTTACTACGAAAACGATTATCAGACTTTTGCAGTTACAAATGTTTTCGGCACGATGATGAATCCGCTCGAAGGCAGCATGCTTGCCGTTCTTTCGACAGGTCAGTGGAACAGCCCGACACAGAATGCGAGCGTAGCAACTTTGGGGGCAGGCGATATGCAGACGGCAAGTAAAATTCCGGAAGACTGGATCAACATGATGCCTAACTGCGAAATACCGAAGGCTCCTTCATGCGGCGGTCAGAATCCGCAGGACGGTCTTACAAACCAGTGCTCAGGCAAGGAGATCCCGTCTGTTCAGGATCCGATCATGCTTACTTTGAAGCTGAAAGTTCCGGCAAACGCAAGAGCTTTTGAGTTCAGCCTTTTCTTCATGTCGATCGAGTATCCGAGCACGGTTTGCAGCGACAATAACTACAACGACTTCTTTATCGCACTGCTTGATTCGGCTTACAACGAGAACAATCCGAATGCGGAATACAAAAATCCGTACGACAAGAACCTTGCAAAGGATGAATTCGGCAATCCGGTCGGCGTAGACCTTGCTCCGGCAGGACTTTTCAAGGCGTGCAACCCGAGCTGCAACAATGCGATGACGGGAAATCTTAACAAATGGAATGCCTGCACAGGCGATGAACTTCTCAACGGAACCGGTTTCGGTACAGACGGCAAATCCGGAATGTTCGGCTGCGCCGACGGTCACGGCGGCACAGGCTGGCTCAGAGTTGTCGGAAATGTCGAGCCGAACGAAGAGATCACTTTGAGACTGGCTCTTTTTGAACAGGGCGAAGTCGGTTACGGTCCTGACCATTCGTGGGATTCAACTGTCGTTCTCGACGGTTTCCAGTGGCTTCCGAGTCCTGAAAAACCTGGTGTTTCACCCAAATAGCCAATTTAAAAATCTTAAATTTTTCTAAAAAAACAGGGGCCATTTCATGCTTTCCAAAATGTCCGTTCCTTATCTGCACGATTCCCACAGCCACTTCACGCTTTACGCCGGAATGTTCAAGTCGATATGCCTGAAAGAGGTGAAAATCAAAGAAGCGGCTCTTGATCTGTTTGCAAAACTTGAAGACGGCAGACTCAATTCGGCTTACGGCTGGAACAGCGGATTTTTTTCCTTGACAAAACCGGAACTCAACAAGTTCCCGCCGCTCATAATCTCCAATCTTTCGCTTCACGGATTCGTGATGAATGAGGGGGCTGAAAGGCTGCTGCGACCTGAATTTACCGAGATCATCGACAACTACGAAAATCAGGACTGGTGCGAAGAACATGTTACCGAGCTTCTTCTTTTTTTCGTGAAAATCATGCCTTCGACCATTGAAACGATGACTGAATTTGCCGCATTTCTGCAGAAAGAATGCGGAGTTTATGAGATCGAGGACATGCTCCTGCCGAGTCAGGAAATATTTGAAATGATCAATGGCTCAGAACTTAAAGAACGTGTTTCGTTCTGGGCTGACATCAACACTTTCCGCACTCTGCCTGATCCGACAAAAAGAAAGATCAAAGGGATAAAACTTTTTACCGACGGCGCAAACGGCTCGTGCACTGCCGCTTTGAGCAAGCCTTATCTCAATGGTAACAAAGGCGTGCTGACGCACACTCTGCCGGAACTTGTAGGATTGCTTGAAGAGGCTGCAACAACAGCAAACGGTGTCGCGATCCACGCTTTGGGAGATATTGCTGCCCGTCAGGTGGTCGAAGCTGCTGAAACCGTTCGGAAGCACGGAAGTGAGCAGTTTATAAGGCTCGAGCACGCTCAGTTTATCGATTTAGAGACGGCGAAAAGGGCGAAAAATGCAGGGATAGTCCTTTCGATGCAGCCCAATTTCACCGAAGATTCACTCATCTATAGAGACCGTCTGCCGCTCGGATTTGCCGAAATGAACAACCCGTTCAGGATGCTTATTGATAAGGCCGGTTTTGTTCCGGGAAAAGACATGCTTTTCGGCTCCGACGGAATGCCTCACGGTGTGAAATTCGCGCTGAAGCAGTCGCTTGCTCCCGTTTTTGAAGGGCAGAGGCTCACTTTGAGCGAATTTGTCTCTGGTTACTGCACTGATAAAAGGCACGGCGTTTATGAATTTGATCCGACTGAAATTTTCGGCTGAGGTGAAAATGAAAAAATCTAGAGTCATAACTTTGGGAAAAGTGAAGATAGGCGGGGACAATCCGCCAGTGATCCAGACTATGATAACGACCCCTTTGACAAGGCCGGATGAGGCTCTCGCAGAGGCAAACCGCGCGCTTGACCTTGGCTGTCAGCTTGTCAGAACTGCATTCAAGCATATTTCAGAGCTTGAGGGACTGAAGTATTTAGTCGAAAATTTCAAAGGCGAAATAATCGCGGACATCCACTTTGACTACAAATTAGCGATCGCGGCAATCGAAGCAGGGGTAAGCGGGGTGCGCTTCAATCCGGGAAATGTCGGCGGCGAAGAAAATGTCAGAGCGATAATCGAAGCTGCGAAAAAACGCCCTGAACTTGCAGTGAGGATCGGTGTCAACGGCGGCTCGCTGGATAAAAACATTCTCAAAAAATACGGCGGTGTAACTTGGGAAGGGCTTGTAGAAAGCTCGCTTTTCTGGGCCGGATTTATCGAAAAAGAACTCGGATTTTTCAATTTCAAAATTTCGGCAAAGGCTTCAAATGTTTCGGAGACAGTCGCGGCATGCAGAAAGATCCGCGAAAATTCCGATGCGCCGCTTCACGTCGGGATTACCGAAGCGGGCGGCGGAAAGCACGGAATAATCAAGGGAACTGCCGGGATCGCGATCCTTTTGAACGAAGGCCTGGTCGATACTTTCAGAGTAAGCCTCACTGCTCCTATCGAAGAAGAGCTGCGTACTGCAAACATGATCCTGAAATCTCTCGGTATTTTGAAAACGGGAGGCGAGATAGTAAGCTGCCCCACCTGCGGCAGGACTCACGGAAAGGTGATCGAATACTACAACCGCTTGGAAGCGTGGTTTGATGCAGAAAAGTGGTGGTTGAAACCTAATCTCAAAGTTGCAGTTATGGGCTGCGAAGTGAACGGTCCGGGAGAAGCGCGTGAAGCAGATCTCGGCATCGCACTTGGCAAAGACTGCGCCCTTTACTTCGAAAAAGGGGAGATAGTCAGAAAATTCGACGATCAGGATGAAGCGTTCGGGTTTTTGATTGAAAAAATCAAAGAAATCTGGTCGTGATCACGAGATCTCGGGATCACGGCATCCCGACCGGAATCACGGCATCCCGGGATCCCGGCATTAAATCTTGACGCTCAGCGTCAGCCCGTGGCCTATCGGCAGAATCGTGCTGAAAAGTTTTTTGTGGGCGAAAACGGCTCTGTTGTAGTCGTGGGTGTAGTCGCCAAGCCCGCTGCGGACTGTTTCGGTCACTCTGAAAAGTGAGTCGTCGGCAGCGATGATGCCTCCTTTTTTGCAGAGCTTTACGGTCGATTCGAGAAGCATCGGATACAGATATTTGCCGCAGTCCTGAAAGATGAGGTCGAATTTTTCCCCTTTTTCTAAAAGTTCCGCGACTTTTGCTTCGGCTTTGCCGTGATAAAGCTCGATGATGTCAGCGTATCCCGATGCTGCGATGTTTTTTTCAGCCTCGGCGAATATCCTGTCGTGACCTTCTACCGTGATGATCTTTCCGCCTGTTTTCTTAAGTGCCGAAGCCATCCAGATCGCCGAATATCCGTTGCTCGTGCCGAGCTCAAGCACCGATTTTATCTTCTTTGCCTGAATGAGGAAAACGAGAAATTTTCCCACTTCGAGCTCGATCATCGGCTGGATGTCGTTACGGCTTCTGTTTGATTTTTCGAGTTCATCCAAAAATTCGGAATCGTGTTTTATGAAATCCCTGAGATACTGCGCTGTTCTTGCGTCCATAGCCAACTCCTACAAAACAAACTGCCGGTTTATAGGGCAGGAGAACTCTTTTTGCAATTAAAAGCTGGTGTTTATGAGTTTCACCATTTTCGCGGCGGCGTTGCTCTCGTCGGAAACCATGAGGTAGTTGTTTCCCGAATTCTGCCAGTAGATCATCTCTTTTCCGCCGTCGTTACGGTGGTGCGCCTTGCAGATGTCGTCTTTTTTGACAAGGCAGTCGCTTCCCGAAAAAAGTTTTTCAAGCTGTTCGTTGCGCTTTGAAAGGAAGAGCGTTCCGCGGATATTGTCCTCATTCGAATCGAGAGTTATTTTTGCTGTCGGAGTGGCTGCGATCGAAGTGAATCTGCCGCTTATTTTCGGCCTTTTCGTAAACTCTGAGAATGTCACCGTTTTGAATTTTTCCTTAAGTTCGTTCTGTGCCGCCTGGCTGTTTCCGAATTCATCGGGAAGAGCCTGACTGTGCGCCGTCATTATTTCATCAATGATGATGTTGTTATTTTTCTCTATTCCGGCGATTGCGAAAATGAATGCGAAGACAAGGCACGAAAAAGAGAAGAAAGAAAACGCAAGAGTTGCCGCGCGGTTTTGGAAAAGATTTTTTATTGATTCGATAAGTGTCGGTTTCTGCTGCGATTCATGGTCTATCAGTCTCAAAAATCCCTCTTTTTCGATGAGCGAGAGTTTTTCGTTTTCAGCAAATGCGGAAGTGATCTTTTTCGTTTCGACTATCGCCTCGTATTTTCTGCGGCATTCGTGACATTCTTTCAAATGCGCCGCGACCTCCGCGCTTTCCAGATAATCAAGTTCTTTGTCTGCGAACTGCTCAATAAAAAGTTCGTTGAGATCACACTTTTCTTTAAGCATTTTTCCTTTCCTTCTTTGTAACTATCTGTAATTCTTCAGCTTCTTTCCCAAGTGCTTTTTTGAGGAAGTTCCTGCCGCGGTGAAGCCTGCTCATAACTGTTCCGACGGGGATCGCCAAAGTTTGTGCCGTTTCCTCGTAGGAAAGCCCGTCGATGTGGATCAGGACGATGACTTCGCGGTATTCCACAGGCATTTTTTCAAAAACTTCACGGATCCTCTCTTTAAGTATCGGATCGCTCAGATCTTCAGGAGAGATGCGGGTATCCGGAAAGTCGATGATCCCAGATTCATCGTCATCTTTCGCAAGGTCTGAGTACGATATCTCGCCGATCACCGCATCGTGCTTGATTTTGTTGATGTAGTTGTTCTTCAAAATCCTGAAAATCCAGGATCTGAAATGTTCCTCCTCTCTGTAAAGATGTTTTTTCGATAATACAGTTACGATCGTATCCTGCATCAGGTCGAGCGCCTTGTCGCGGTTTCCAGTGATGAAAAGCGCGTAGTTGAAAATTTTGTCGAGGTTTTCTTTAAGTAAATCTTCCATCTCAAATCCCTGAATGAACGCCGCGAAAGAAACAGCGGAAAAATGAAAAATATTCCGAAAAAATTATTTCCAGAGGAAAACTTCAGTCGAAAGAACTAAGTTGAAGTAAAAATTTTTCCTTTCGACAAAATATTTTCCGGCTGCCGGAGCAAGGTAGATGTTTACCGATTCGTGCGGCGAGATGTATGCACCGAGCCTGAGTTCAAGCGCTACTCTGGGGTCTGAAGTCTCGGTCGGATCGGCAGTCACGATAGTTAAAAATTCACCTTTGAATCCGGAAAGTTTGACTCCTGCAGATATCGTCGCCCCCGCTTCGCCGCCCAGATAGATCCTGTTGAATTTTCGGTTCGTAAGGAATATTCCGTCTATTTTCAGAGTTCCGGCGACATTAACGCTATCGATCCACTGCCAGTCGATGCCGAATTTAAGTCCGGGATCCTGGAAACGGTTCACCATGAGGCCGAAATCCAGGTTGAGATACTGTATCAGCGGCGCGTTGTAGAGGAAATTCGACTCTTCAAGTGACGCCATGATCGAAAGCGACGGCACTTTGTTTCCGGAAATCCTGTCGTTCAAAACTGCGTGGAGGTTCGCGAAAAGAAGGAAGATAACGGCGAAAACGAAAAATTTTCTATTCATGGCGTCTCTTCATTTCCTGCAGAACATTTTCAATCACGCGGTCGAAATCTGCGGCGCTTTCCATCGTGGTGAAGCAGTCAAGGATCAAATATCCGTTTTCTTTCGCCAAAGTCGAGATAAGCCCGAGATTTTCGTAGCTTTCGATAGTAAAATGAAAGAAAAAATTCTCTTTCGGCTTCATTTTTATGATCCTGTGCCACGCCATGCCAAAGTCTCCATAAAACCGCCGGATTAACGCGGGAAAAGCGTTTTGTGTCAAGTTTTTTGCAAGACAAATTGAAGTTGCTGCAACCCTAAATAATTTTATAATTTTTTTTGTGTATTATAGATTCCTGAGTAAGATTCCGCGTCTGTTTTTTGATTCGGTGGTTTTGATGGTTTCTGGAATTTCAGACAAAAATCTGCTTCTCATGGTTTCGGGCGGTATTGCCGCATACAAATCGGTCTACCTTTTGCGCGAACTTACCAAAATCGGTGCATCAGTGCAGGTCGTGGGAACTGAAAATTCGCTCAATTTCATCGGAAGGTCGACTTGGGAGGCTCTTTCCGGAAAAACTCCGCTTTTCGATTCTTTCGAGGTCAGGGACTCTTCCAAAATAACACACATTACGCTGGCTCAGGATGTCGATGCGGTGATCGTGGCTCCGGCAACGGCGAATATAATTGCGAAGGCTGCGTGCGGGATCGCCGATGACCTTGCGTCTACAGTACTTGCGGCGGCAACTGTTCCGGTTCTTTTCGCTCCGGCGATGAATACGGCGATGTATGAAAATCCCGCAAATCTTGAAAATATCGAAAGGCTGAAAAAGCGTGAAAACGTTCATTTTGCTGATCCGGGAAGCGGTTTTCTTGCCTGCGGAACGAGCGGAAAGGGGAGAATGGCAGAACCTGAAGAGATAATTTTCAAACTTGAAGAGATCTTTTATCCGGTCAGACGCGGCGGCGTGAAGTGGCTCGTTACCGGCGGTGCGACCCGGGAATATCTCGATCCGGTGCGCTTTGTGACGAACGGATCTTCAGGAAAAACGGGCTTCGCTGTTTCAGAAGCGGCTTTGAAATCGGGCGGAGATGTTACTTTTATCGGTGTCAACGCTGAACCTAAGTTCAATCCCGGATATTCAGTTGTCAAGACCGTTACAGCGGCAGAGACTGCAGAGACCGTTGAAAAATATGCCGGAAATGCCGACATTTTCGTGATGAGTGCAGCCATTGCCGACTATTCGCCGGAAAAATGCGTGCATAAGATCAAAAAAGGCGAAAAATCGGTAACTGCTGAATTTTTCAGGACAAAAGACATTCTTGCCGAATCAGTGAAATGGACGAAGCCGGGCGCTGTCAGGATCGGTTTTGCGGCAGAAACCGAAAATCTTGAAGAAAACGCCCGGAAAAAACTCGAAAGGAAAAATCTCGATTTCGTTGTGGCAAATCAAATTACGAATGAGTTCGATCCTTTCGGTGCCGACACGAATACTGTCAAAATCGTTTTTGCAGACCGTGTTGAAGAATTTAAAAATATAGAAAAATCGCAACTTGCTGATATTATTGTTAAAAACGCTGTAAACTTGTATGAGGTAAAGCGCAATGGCAGAAAAAACGAACGATAGGAACCTGACTTCGACTCAGGAAGATTACCTTGAGGCGATCCTTGAACTTACCGAAAAAAGAGTCGTGGCGAGGAACATGGAGCTTTCGAGCAAACTCGGCGTCCGCCGTGCGACGGTCACGAGAGCGCTCAAACTTCTGACGCAGAAAGGGCTTGTCAACCACGAAATGAACGGATACGTTACTCTGACCGATGAAGGAAAAGCAATAGCTCAGGATATTCTTGCCCGGCATGAGCTTTTCAGGCATTTTTTCCGCGATATCCTCAATCTTGAAGAGGACGAGGCTGACGAAGTCGCATGCAAAATCGAGCACACGGTTTCGGGAAACGCTCTTGAAAGGTTCAGACTTTTTATAAAGCGCGCAGATGAATGCGAAGGCAAGTGCCCTAATTCTTTGAAGTTAAATAAAGAAGAGGGTCTTAAATGATGGAAAAGGAATATCTTCCCGGAGATACCGTTATTCTTGCCGGTGAAATTTCGCCCTATCTTTTTTTGATAAAGCACGGCAGTGTGAAACTTGAAGGAAACGGGGAGAGTTTCTTTCTTTCGGAAGATGATTTTTTCGGCGAAGAAGGGTGCTTTTTCGGCAAACCGGCCAGATTCAGTGTGACAGCCAGGGAGGAGACCCGGCTTCAACTTATGGAAAGTGCCGAAGCCGAAGAGTTTTTTGCCGGAGATCCGAAAGCCGCGTTTGCCCTTTTCATCAAAAATTCGGCGAGAGCAGGTGAAAAGGAGGATCCGTTGAACGAACTGAGTCCGCAGCACATCTGGCTCGTTGCCGGTGTTCTTCCTTATGTTGTCAAAAAAGAAGGAAACGAGCCGGTTCACGAAGTTGAAATAGATCTCGAAACTCTTGCTTCCCAGATAGAACTTACAACTGATAACTTGGTGAATTTGCTGAACTTATCGAACGTGCTCGGCTATGTTTCGTTTGTTGACGGAAAGATACTTGCATGCGGAAAGGAGAAATTGGCGGAACTTTTTAAGAAATATAACCGGGAAAAGATTTTTGCCGGTGTGAAAGGTGAAAAAGGGGTCGGTCTGGTCTCTTTTTTGAATGTCGTGAATAACAAGACAAAAATATAAACTTTGGAGAAGGTGGTAACAATGAAAATCGTATGTCCTCACTGCAATACGAACTATCAGATAGACGATTCGAAAATTCCGGATAAGGGACTTCCGGTAAAATGTTCCGTCTGCGGAAACAAGTTCAGAGTCTTCAGAGAACAGGAAGAAAACAAGCCTGAACCTCCGAAAGAAGATGAGATCCAGGAAAATAAAAGTTCTTCCGATATGGATTCTCTTTTCGATTCGATGCCTTCGAACAACAATAAGGCGGCTGATGATCTTGACGCCCTGCTTGGCGGCAATTTCGACAAAAATAATGCTTCCGACGATATGCAGCAGGAAGAGAAACCGGAAGATGAAGGCGGAATAGAAATGACTTCCTATCACGATGAAATATCCGATGCCTCTCATTCTTCCGATGCGAAGAGCGTTGCTTTTGACGGCAGCGGAAAATCAGGTCTCGATTTAGCCAGCGACCGTTTCGATGCAGACGACGATCTTTTTGCCGACGATTCTACGAAAGCTGAAGAAGCCGGTCGCGATGCGGATGCGCTCTTTTCGGACGCTCCTCAGAAAAGCACTTCGGCAGATCCTGATTTCGAAGATCTTTTTTCGGATCAGCCGGCTGACAATGTTGCAGGCGCTAATCAGAAGGACGACCTTTTCGGAGACGATGAAGGCGAAGATCTGTTCAGTGACATTCCGGCTGATAACAAAGGCGGAAACTCTGGAGACGATACCGATGATTTCCTGAAAGAACTGTTCGGCGATGCACCTGTCTCCAAGCCGCAGCAGGCGGGGCAGAAAATCTATTTCAGAAACAGGAATACCGGCAAGGTTATCGGTCCTGTAGATGAATCGCAGGTCGATGAACTTATGATAAACGGAGAGATCACTGAAGACGACGATATCAGCTACGACGGCGTAAACTGGAACGGCGGCGATGCACCTTCTTCCGAACCGCAGAATCCTGCTGATTCTTCAGCTTTTTCTCTCGGTCTCGATCAGGCGGAAGATTCTATGGATTCGCTCCTTTTTGAGGAGGGTACCGCCATCAACAAGGAAAACAGCCTTGCGGAAGAGATCAATTCCGGCGAGGATGTCAGCAAAGTGGAACATGTTTATATCCCGGATGAATTCAACGACACGATGACAGGTGTCCAGAAGACAAAACCGAAAAAGGAGAGAAGACGCGGCGGCGGTTCGGCTGTTTTTTACATCGCGACTTCCATTGCGACTATTGCAATCCTTGCGATCGTTGCAGGAGGTGCGTATTACTTCTACACGAAACGCAATAATTCCGCCGATATCCTCGACAACATAAGCGAGCAGATCGCTGTAAATACCGGAACTCTGGCCGACGTCAGAGATGCTTTGGACAAAGATACGCCTGAAGATTACATCAACAGTATCGGTATTTTGAAGCAGTACATAAAACCCGACGATTCTGCTCCGAGCGCTGTCGGTCTTGACGGTCAGGTCAAAATGAACCTCCTTATTTCGTACAACAGAAGGATCGAATCTTCATCGTCGATAAACGAAAAAATTTCTGCGGCAATGAAGAAAGCTCAGGGAAATATCGACCTTGTCAAAGCGAAGGCTCTTTATCTTTACGAGCAGAAGCAGTATGACGCTGCGGCGGAACTTCTTCAGCCGTTCACCGACAAGAACGATCAGGAAGTGTTCTACATTCTCGGTTTGATCGCAAGCGGAAAGAACGATCTTGAAAAAGCTGAAAACTTCTTCAACACCGGTTTTATCCAGGGCGGCGGCAAAAGTGTAAAGATCATGTACGCCCTTGCAAACATGAAATATCAGAACGGCGATACGCAGTCTGCAATGGCATTCATCAACAGAATAATTTCGGAATCTCCGAATTATATCAAGGCTTATCTGCTGAAATCGAAGATTTTGATGAACAGTGACAACAAACTTGCCGAAGCTGAAAAATTCCTGAAAAACATAGACAATAATGTTGTTGCAAAAGCTGACGATTCTCAAAAAGCTGAGTATTATCAGATGCTTGCTGGTATTATGACAAGGATGGGCACATTCAGGGAAGCTATAAAATACTACGAAAAGGCGGTCGAAATCAATCAGACCGATACCGAAGCCATAACGAAGATCGCCGATTTTTATGTTCAGATTTCCGATTCTACGAAAGCTATGGAATACTACGACATGGCTTTGAAAATAGATCCGAAACATTCAGCTTCCATAATCGGAAAAACCGAGATTTATGTTCTTCTCGGTCAGAAAGAGAAAATATACCTGGAACTTGCAAAACTTGATCTTAAAACTCTGACAAATCCTCAGCTTCTGGCTAGAGTCGGAAAGATCTATTCGAATATCGGCGACAAGGCAAAGGCGATAGAGTTCTACGATCTGTCGATAAAATCGGATCCGTCATACATTGAGCCGTATATTGCCAAGGCTCATATTTTATTGGTTGATTTCAACAAGGTCAAAGATCTTGAACAGATCCTTGTCGTTCTCGAAAAACTTGGAAAAGACAGGTATCCGTATCATTTGGTAAAAGCTATAATCGACCACAAAAATGCAGATTACAAGAGTGCAGCAGAGCATTTCAGGCTGGCTGACGAAAAGAACTCCGTTGGCGATGAAAGGGTTTACTTCTTCTACGGCGAATTCCTCAAAGATCAGCGTAAATATGCCGAAGCGAGCAGGATGCTCGGCAGGGCGTATAAGATCAATCCTGGAAGTTACGATTATATGCAGTCTTACATCGGCAGTCTCGAAAAAGAGAAAAAGTGGCAGACGATCATATCGATGCTTGAGCAGAAAACTTTTGTCGAAAAGAAAATGTATAAAAGTTATGTCTCTCTTGCAAATTCTTATTTTCATGTCAGATCGTATGAAAAAGCGCTGAACACCATCAATAAGGCGCTTGAACTCGATTCGCAGAAAACGTCGGTTTACTACCTCAAGGCGAAGATCCTGTACACGATGGAGCGTTATCCGGAAGCTGAAAAGGAGATCGATACAGCTGTTGTTCTCGACATGAAAAATTTCGACAACTATATGCTTTATGCAAGAATTCTGTCGAAGCGCGGCGATTACAAAGGTGCGGTCGAAAAGATCGAAGCTGCTGAAAAAATCGATCCGACAGATCAGGATCTCCTGCTGATGAAAGGCATTGTCTACAAAAATCTTGATGATTACAGAAACGCTCTAAAATATTTCAACAGAGTTACGGACAAGTCTTTGAAAAAAGAGGCTTACCTTGAGATAGGCGAAAGCTATCTCCAGCTGGGCAGCCGCAGCAAGGCGATGGATTACCTCAAAAAAGCGGAAAAGTCAGGCAACCGTGCAGCTGTCAAGCTGCTTGCCGGGATCTATTATGATTCAGGTGACACCAACAAGGCGATAAACTACTACAAAAAAGTCATCTCCCTCGACAAAAAAGATGTAGAATCAATGAGCAAACTCGGCTATATCTACAAGGAAAAAGGTGATCTGCCTACTGCTCTCCGTTATTTCCAGCGCTGCCTCAAACACATCAGCGACCACAACGAAAAAAGTATGATCCAGGACGAAGTCTACTATATAAAGCAGAATATGCCTCCGCAGACCAGCACGCCGGCACCGAAAGCCTCTGAAGAAGATCCCGAAGAGGCGGTAGAAGAAGCTGAAGACCTTTACGAAGAGGGGATGTATGTTATTGACGACGATCCCGAAGAGGCAAAGAGGCTTTTTCAGGAAGTTATGAAAACAGTCTCGAAAAATAATGAATTCTATAAGAAAGCCCAGAAAGCACTGAATAAAATCGATTCTGAACAGCAGAAGAAAACATCTGAGGAAGATAATGACTAGGACTGCGATCTATCCCGGCAGTTTCGACCCTTTCACCCTCGGGCATCTTGATATTGTGAACCGTGCCAAGACGATTTTTGACAAAATCTACATCGCGATAGGGGAGAACGGAAGCAAGAAAAACCTTTTTACCGCAAAGGAGCGCAAACTTCAGATCGAAGAGATCTTTAAGGACGATCCTGCGATAACGGTTATAATTTTCAACGACCTTCTTGTCGATTTCGCGCGTCAGGTCAACGTGTTTACCGTGATCCGCGGTCTGCGCGCCGTTTCTGATTTCGAATACGAATTCCTTATGGCTTCGACGAACAGAGCGATGGAACCGGAAATAGAGTCGGTTTTCTTTATGACTTCCGACAAATATTCGTTTCTGTCGTCAAGTATCGTCAGGGAAGTCGCATCTAAAAACGGAACTTATCTTTCCCATTTCGTCACTCCCAATGTCGAAAAGGCTTTGCGGGAAAAATTCAGGCTTATGTAGTGTTTTGAGTTTGCCGGAGTTGTAAATGTATAATGAAAAAAAACATAATTTTACGGTTTGGGTTTTTGCAGCAGTGATCGTGCTGCTTGTTCTTCTCGTCGTCTTTTACAAATCACGCCCCGCAGAAACGGAGGAACATGCTGCAGAACAAAAACATGTAGAGATGTCACCTGAGACGTCTCCAAAACCTGCGGAACAACCGAAATCCGCGGAAACGGCGGAAAAAGAACACCGTAAAAATGCGGAAATGCGGGAAAACGAAGAGACAGCCGGTGATGCGATCCCCGAATCAAGCCCTGCGCCGCAGAAAGAGGCTGATGATATCGAATCGGCTGAGATCGCAGGCGGAGTCGATGTCGAAGTCGTGAAAGACAAAGATTCTGTTGCAGATTCAGAAGGTTTCCTTCACGGCAAGATCCTTCCGAAGAAAGGAATAGAAGAGGCTCTGCTCAAAGTTCCCGGACTCCAGCTGAAACACGCGATGGAGATCAGCAACGCGATAAGATACGAAGTCGATCTCACGCAGATCAAGGCGGGCGAAGACTTCAAAGTTAAGTTCGACAAAGACGGCAATGTCGAAGAATTCGTCTACTATCCCGATATTGTCACATTTCACATTTTAAAGCGCGATCCGGTTGAAAAGAAACTGAAATACACGGCAAAAAATCTGCCGACAGAGCGCAGATTCAGGATAATCGAAGGAAAAATCGAATCGACTCTCAACGAATCTCTTGTCAAAAGAGACGATGTCACCCGCAATATCCGCGCCGTCACTGTCGGGATCCTAGAATGCATCGTAAGTTTCAGCACAGACGCGAGAAAAGGCGATGAATACAGGATACTCGTCGAAGACAGATACTACAAAGGCGAAATGGTGCCGGGATCAAAAGTCCTTTACGCTTCCTACCGCGGAAAACAGGCTGGTTTCAGCGAGGCTTTCAGATACGAGGACGAAGATCCGAAATCGGCTTTCAATGCACACTACACCGACAAGGGAAAGGCGCTTATCCCGAGCGCGATGAGGCTCCCGCTCGACACGATCCGCGTCACGAGCCCGTTCGGCACAAGAAGACATCCGATAACCGGCAAAATGACGACCCACCACGGTGTCGATTACGGTGCACCGATCGGAACTCCGGTTTATGCTGTCGCTCCCGGCAAAGTCATCGAAGTCAAAGAGACTCCGCTCGGCGGCAAGCAGGTTACGATAAACCATGCCGACAACACCAAAACATACTATCTCCACCTGAGCGCTTTCAATGTCCGTGTCGGAACGGTTGTTTCGGCGCGTCAGAGGATAGCTTCAGTCGGAAACACCGGCAGAAGCACAGGCCCGCACCTTCATTTAGGCATCAAAAGTCCGAAGGGCGACTGGCTCAACCCGCTTAAAGTCAAAATGATCGCGACTCCGCAGCTCGATGCCAAGCGTATGCCTCGCTTCAAAAACCAGATGAAAGAAGTCCTTGCCCTTCTTGAAAATACCGCTCAGTATCAGGAGTGGATGAGAAAATACGACGAAGGACCGCAGCCCGGCGACTTCTATCAGCAGTATGAAGAATAGACTGGTTCTTTTAAAATCTCTAATAAAATTGAACAATTATTGATTTTTTTTGTTTTTTTGAGTCAGAAAAATCGGCACTTTGTTGAACTAAATATGTGTTAAGTTTATTTTTAATTTTAGCGAAGAATCTGTGAGATGTTTCGCTTTCGCTCGACATGACGGGGAATCTGCAGGCGGGCAGACCTAAGCTCCGACAGGCAGGGATGGCACACTCTTGTCAGAAACCGTGTCAGGTCACGGCTCTACATTTTTTGCCGGGTTTCAGTCTAGAACGACCCGATTTCTTTAAGGAAAACTATAAGAAGAAGTATTGGTGAAACATATTTAGCGGCGAAAAGCAGGATTTTCGTGATTACTGATGAGCCGATTTCTTTGTATTTGGTTTCGGTCGTTATTGCCCAGCCGAAAACGAGCGCGGTGCAGAGGCCTCCGAGCGGAAGCATGTAGCAGGAGGCGATCTTGTCGAAAAGGTCGAGGAAAGGTGTTCCCGCGACATTCCATGATGATACGGCCGAAAGGATCCCGAGAAGCCAGATTACGCTTCCCATTATCAAAATCGCTTTTATTCTTGAGCACTTGAATTCGTCGATTATGAATGATACTGCAACTTCCAGAAGTGATATGGCGCTTGTTACCGCGGCAAAGAGGACGAGTGCGAAAAAGATGACTGAAACGATGTGCCCGCCGGGCATTTTGGCAAAAAGAACGGGGAGGGTTTGGAATATGAGTCCCGGGCCTGCGCTGGGTTCGAGATTGTTGGAGAAAACTATCGGAAAGATAACGATTCCCGCTAAAAAGGCGATAAGTGTGTCTATTAAAGCGATCTGAACTGCCGATTTTGTGATGTTTACTTCACCTTTGAGGTAGCTTCCGTAGGTTATCATCGCACCTATTCCGAGCGAAAGAGTGAAAAACGAGGTGCCGAGAGCTTCAAGCAGCGATCCGCCTGTTACCTTGGAAAAATCGGGGGAGGTGAGGAAATGCCATGCGTCTTTCATTCCGTCGAGAGTCAGCGAATAGCAGACAAGGACGAGAAGAAGGATCCCGAGGATCGGCATGAGGATTTTGCTTGCCTTTTCTATACCTTTCATAACGCCTTTCATAAGAATCAGCATGATAGCGGTCATGACAAAAGTATGCCACGCGACATTGAGCCACGGAGTATTGTTCAAATTGTCGAAAATCGTGCTGATTTCGGTCTCGGTTCCGTAAAAACCGCGGAAACTGAGCATGAGATAATGGCAGATCCAGCCTGTAATTACTGAATAATACGAAAGAATTATGATCCCGCACAAAACTCCGGAATATCCGATGGGTGAAAACGGAATCTTTCCTTTCTGGAAGAAGCGGAATGCCCCTACAGGATTGAGCTGGCTCTTTTTTCCGATGTAGATCTCGGCTATAAGTATCGGGATGCCCACCAGAATGATGCAGGCAAGGTATATGGAAATAAATGCGCTGCCGCCGTTTTTACCTACGACATAGGGAAATTTCCAGATATTTCCGAGACCTACGGCACTTCCGACTGCCGCCAGAATGAAACCGAGTTTGCTTTTCCATGCATCTCTTGCAGACATCGTTCCTCCGTTTTTAAGTTTGCGGTTAAATGAACTTTTTCGGGAAAAAGTGGAGAAAAAGTAGCACATAAGCCGGATTCTGTTTTATCCAGTCATTCATCTGGAATTACAGTTACCTGCAATCTCAAGCGGTCAACCCGAATGCGTCGGATGGGCGATCCTTATCTGCCGCGGCAGATGGCATTTCTATTAGACCTTGCTCCGAGGGGGGTTTGCCATGCGGGCCGCGTCACCGTGACCCCGGTGGGCTCTTACTCCGCCTTTTCACCTTTTCCTGAACAAGTCAGGTAGTTTATTTTCTGCTGCACTTTCCGTAGCATCACTGCTCCTGGCCGTTAGCCAGCCCTCTGCCCTGAAGAGTCCGGACTTTCCTCTGAATATCAGCGACTGGAAGTGCTACTTTTTCACAAGTAAAAGAACTAATTTTCGTCTTTGTCTGATGCCGGTTTCGAATGGTTGTCGCCGGGAATGAGGATGCACTGGCAGTTCGGACAGACTTCGATCCTGGTTGCACGGAGGACCATGTTGTAAAGTTCCGGCGGAAGCGTCATGTTGCAGCCGAGGCAGACTCTGTGTTCAGCCATGGCGATCGCTTTGCCGTTCGGCGAGGTTTCGATGATCCTCTGATATTTGTTGTAGACAGCAGGTCTGATGTTTTTCGAAAGTTTCTCTCTTTCGTCGTAGAGTTTGTCGATCGTTTTATCAAGCTCGTCCATTCTTTTCGAGTTGATTTCGATCTGTTTTTTGAAGCCCTCTATTTCGCGGGAGAACTGTTCTTCGGCAATGTTGAGTTCTTCGGTTTTTGCTTCGATTTCCTTGTTTATTTCGGCAATTTCATCGCTGAGGTCGCGGTTGAACCTTTTGATGTTGTCGATTTCCCTCAAAAGAGCGTTGTATTCCTCTTTGTTTCTGATAGCTGACTGCTTTCCGGTGATCGTTTTGAGCTTTTCTTCGCCTTTTTTGTAAATTTCGTCTCTCTTTTCTTTTTCATCTACCTGAATGTCGATGGCGTTTTTAAGTTCTTTGATCTTGTTTTCCTTTTCAACGATCTGATCTTCAAGAGCGTCGTTTCTGTCGGGCAGAGCATCCAACTCTTCTTCAAGTTTGAAAATCTCAGAGTCAACGTCCTGCAGACTTACAAGTTTTTTCAGTTCTTCAAGCAAAGGAGCCTCCATTAGTTAAAAAGCAAAAAAAAAGCACTTGTTTTTGACAAGTGCTTTCTCAAATTTATGTCGCGAAATTTGTAAATAAACAGCAAATCCAGCCTCCACAAAAGAGTGGTGGGCCCAAGAGGGTTCGAACCTCTGACCATCCGGTTATGAGCCGGGGGCTCTACCAACTGAGCTATAGGCCCGCAAAAAGCGCAACCTTTATAGTCCGATTCATTTAAAATGCAACAAAAATATGAATTTTTTTAAAAAGCCTCGAGGAGATTGAAGTAAAATTTGTAGCCTTCCGGTGTAAAACCCATGTCAAAACGCAGATTTATCTTTTTTTTCTTTGCGAGTCTGAATCTGATGCCGAACCCGCCGCCGTATTTGATATCCTCAAAAATGAAGTCCGTGAAATTGTGCATTACTCTTCCCGCGGCGAAAAAAAGTGCTCCGCCGAAACGCCAGTAGATCGGAAAGCGCCATTCTGTCTGAGCTGCGATCATATAGTTGTCGCGGAATCTGTCCCCGGTATAGCCGCGCATCATGTCCATGTCGCCGATAGTCGGCAGAAAAGAAAGCGGCGCGTTGCCGTGCACTCCTTCATATAAAAGCTGGAATCCCAGAACAGACTCGAATTTGGGGATCGGAATCTTAACGAAAGTGCGTCCGTCGATGAAAACTCTCGAAAAACTGTACTGGCTGCCGAGCCAGAAGGGATGGTAGTGATATGCGACTTCCGCAAAACTGCCTGTCGTCGGGGAAAACGAGTCGTCGGTGCTGTCATAACTCAGGCGCAGACCGATTCCTGAAATGAAACCTTCTTTCTGGTGATTTTTAAAATAAGACTGAGTAAGTCCGCCTTTCTTTGATTTTATGAGATTATGATAGCCCTGCGAAAGTGAGATCCCGGCATAAAATGAGCGCCAGACACGGCGGTTTACCGAGTTTTCGAACTTGAAAGTGAAAGGCTCGAAAACTTCGTGGGCTGCAGGTTTTGTGTCATTGCCGATGCCGAAAAAATCTGTAGGATACTTCTTGAATATCAGTTCGCTTTTCCAGTGCCAGTTTGCGCTGTCCCAGTACAGGTTTCCTGCATTCGCACTGAGCATCTGGTTGCGCAGAGTGTAGAAGAAAACCATTGCGAGCGAATTGGATTTACTCACGTATTCGTCTTTGTGGTGGTCTTTGTGGATGATAGCTGCGGCGCCGAAGCCGAAGTTGGTATCGCTTGAATAAAAAACGACCGGAATGGCTATGAATCCGAGCTTTTTTTCATTTTTTTCCTCAGTTTTTTCTTCATTTTGCTCAGCATTTTCCGGTTTCGTCTGAATTTTTTCGTCGCTCTTTTTCGACCCCTCAGCCTGAGATATAAAGGTAAAAAATATAAAAATCAGTGAAATCAATAACTTGAGACACATCGGCGTTTACTGCTCTTCTTCACCGGCTTCAAGGACTGCAAGGAAGGCTTCCTGCGGGATCTCGACATTTCCGAGCTGCTTCATACGCTTCTTTCCCTCTTTCTGCTTTTCGAGGAGTTTTCTCTTTCGCGATACGTCGCCGCCGTAGCATTTCGAGGTTACGTCCTTTCTGTAAGCCTTGACCGTTTCGCGTGAAATGACGGTCGAACCAATCGCAGCCTGGATCGCGACATCGTACATCTGTCTCGGTATGACGCGGCGCATCTTCATTACGAGAGAGCGTCCCATCTGGTATGATTTGTCCTTGTGGACGATGACAGAAAGCGCGTCGACCGGCTCTCCGTTGATGAGAATGTCCATTTTGACGAGGTTTGACTTTTCGTAGCGGTCGAATTCGTAGTCAAGAGAAGCGAATCCGCGCGAGATCGATTTCAGCTTGTCGTAAAAGTCGTAAACTATCTCGCTGAGCGGCATTTCGTATTCAAGGATTACGCGGTCGGCCGCCTGATAGATCATGTTTTTCTGCTTGCCGCGCTTGTCAAGGCAGAGTTTTACGAGCCCGCCGATAAATTCCGCCGGAGTGAATACCGACGCCTTTACGATAGGCTCCTCGATGTGTGCGATTATCTGCGGTTTCGGGAGTTTGTCGGGATTTTCAACGATGACTTCCTCACCGTTCGTAAGCACTACTTTGTATGCGACGCTCGGAGCAGTAGTTATGAGCTCGAGCCCGAATTCGCGCTCAAGTCTTTCTTTTACGATCTCAAGGTGGAGCATTCCCAGAAATCCGCAGCGGAATCCGTAGCCGAGCGCGGTCGAATTTTCAGGTTCATAAGAAAAACTCGAATCGTTGAGAGCGAGCTTTTCGACGGCGCGCTTTACTTCTTCGTATTTCGAGGTCTCAACGGGGAAAACTCCGCAGAAAACCATCTGTTTCATGGGCTTGAAGCCGGGAAGGGGAGTTGTTGTCGGATCGTTTGCAAGAGTTATCGTTTCCCCGATCCTGACATCGTGGATAGTTTTGATCCCCGCCGCCACAACGCCGACTTCGCCCGCAGAAAGCGAGTCAACTTTCTTGAGGAAAGGCATATATTTCGCGATTTCGATCACTTCGTAATCGGCATCCGAGTGCATGAGATGGATTATGTCTCCAGTTTTGATCTCGCCGTCGAACATCCTCACCATCATTCTGACTCCGACATAAGCGTCAAACCAGCTGTCGAACACAAGAGCCCTTGTTTTCATCGAAGGATCTGTTTTCGGAGCCGGAATTTCAGTTACTATTTTGTCGAGAAGTTCTCTTACTCCGACCCCTGTTTTTGCCGAAACAAGGGCTGCATCTTCAGTGTCGATCCCGATGATATCGGCGATTTCAGTCTTTGTTTTTTCGACGTCTGCGCTCGGAAGGTCGATTTTGTTGATGACCGGAACGATAGCGAGGTCGTTGTCGATCGCCATATAGACGTTCGCCAGAGTCTGAGCCTCGACTCCCTGCGTCGCGTCAACTACAAGCAGAGCTCCTTCGCAGCTTGTCAGTGCGCGGCTCACTTCGTAGGAAAAATCGACGTGTCCCGGAGTGTCGATGAAGTTGAACTCGTATTTTTCGCCATTGTATTCGTGAAAAACAGTGACTGCGCGCGCCTTGATCGTGATCCCGCGCTCTTTTTCGAGCTCCATGTCGTCAAGAAACTGCTCCGTCATTTCACGCTCGCTGAGGCCGCCCGTCATTTCAAGAAGACGGTCTGAGAGAGTCGATTTGCCGTGGTCAATGTGGGCTACGATCGAAAAATTTCTGATATTTTTGATGTTTTTCATACTAACCTTGGAATCCAAGTTAATAAAACCGCGCGTTTATATATGAAAAACTTTGATTTTACAAGAAGTTGATGAATTTGCCTTTGTAAGTTTTTTTTGTATCATGCTGCGTTTTTTTGTTAAAGCAAAACAAGGAGGCCGAGATGAAAAACAAGTTGTTAACAATGTTTTGTCTGGCGGTTTTTTTTGTTGTCTGCGGATGCAGTTCGGCAAAAACAGAAAAGGACAACATCGACGATAGAGATTCGTTTCACGATACGGAGACGCAGGATGGTGACTCTGAAGGAGATGCCTTTGATGATGGCAGAAACGACATGGGCTTATTGACGGACGAAGATTATGACGCACCGGATCCGGCAGATGATTCGGATGATTTTGACGACAATGGCGGTCAGCCGGAAGTCCAGAATGAAGATATTGTCCCGGAATCTGAGTTTATTAAGCAGCCGAAGAGCATGAATATCGCGCCGAATAATCAAAGTATTTCTCTTGTATGCGAAGTGAAAGCAAAAAGCGGGAATGTAACTTATCAGTGGTATGAAAGTGCGGACGGCACGACTGATGCAGGAACTGCGGTGTCCGGAGCAACGGAACCGGCTTTTGAAACGCCGGTATATACCGAGAAAGGAATCCGTTACTACTATTGTGTAGCCACTGTTGAAGATGTTTCTTTGGTTTCCGATGTCGCAAGCGTTGCTTTTACGGCACTTCCGACGCTCTACATAAACACTCCCGGCGCTGTTGAGATCGTATCTAAGGAAGAATGGATAGAGAACAGTGAAATTTCACTTGTGGGAGCGGCTGATGAAAGCTGGAATTTCAAAGCTCTGACGAATATCCGGGGCAGAGGAAACTCAACTTGGAACAACCCTAAAAAGCCTTACGCTCTCAAATTGGACAAAAAGCAGAAAATCATGGGAATGTCTGCGCACAAGCGCTGGGTTCTGCTGGCAAATTACCGTGACAATTCATTTATGCGCAATGAAGCCGCCTTTTATCTCAGCAGGATTTTTGAATTTGACTGGACTCCTCACGGGGAATTTGTCGATCTTATCCTGAACGGCGAATACAAAGGTCTTTACTGGCTTGGGGAAGCGGTAAAAGTTGATAAAAACCGCGTTGATATCAACGACGGAAGTTCAAATATCACAGATGAAGAAGACAAAGATTTTCTTGTTGAAATGGATGTCTATTATGACGAAACGGTCAAATTCAGAAGTCCGGTCAGAGATCTTCCGTATATGATCCAAAATGATGATTATATGATTGACAAAAATAATGAGCTCACAAGCGGCGGTCAGGCGAGACTTGAACGGTTTCAGGCAAAAATCGCAGATTTGGAAAGAGTGCTTTACCCTGACTGGACTGAAGGAGCGGATACGAACGGCTGTTCAGCCCCCGATGAATCCTATGCAGAGACAATCGACATCGATTCCTGGGTAAAATTCTGGTTTGTGAATGAAATTATGGATAACAGAGATTCAGGTCATCCGAGGAGCAGTTATTTTACCTTTGACAGCAAAAACAATATCTTCAAGGCCGGTCCGGTCTGGGATTTTGATAAATCAGCATTCCGAAAGCCGCTGACCCCGCAGCTGAAAACGACTATTTATTACGATGCATTGTTTAAGTCTCCTGCTTTCAACAGCCGCGTAAATGAACTCTGGAATGACTATTCCGGCCGTATTGACATAGAACCGCTTGTCGAATCATTGCGAAGTCAGCTTGATGTCGCGGCTGGATACGACTTGACACTTTGGGGGCACAACGATTATACAAATATGCTTTTAGATAAAGATTTCGGGAATTTTGACGGCTATGTCGATTACCTGAAGGAAAGAATTCAAGCAAAAATTTCCGTAGTGGACGGCGAGATAGCCGCTAATGATACAGTAAACCCCGGCGATTAAGCGTTAAGCAGTATGAATCTGAATCTGAATCTGAAGAAACATTCGTTTTTGAAAAATGTTGTCACTCTTATGAGCGGAACCGTTGTAGCACAGATGCTTACTGTTCTTGCAAGTCCGGTTCTGTCAAGGTTATTCACACCGGAGGATTTCGCTCTGCTTGCGTCCTTCACATCTGTAACATCGCTTTGTGTTGTTTTTTGCTCCGGAAAATATGAAGTGGCAATACTGCTGCCGGAAAAAGAGAGCGATGCGCGTAATATTCTCAGGCTTTCTCTTTCAGTATGCGTTGCAATATGCTGTTTTCTGCCTGTGATTATTATCGGTGTCGGCAGATTCAACGAAGCCTTTAATGCACTTGTCTCGAACGGTCTTGTTTTTGTCGCTGTGCTGTTTGTCCTCTGTTCGAATATGTGCGAGTCGTTTCGTTATTATTTTCTGCGCCGGAAACATTTCAAGGCCATAAGCTCGCGGACGGTCGTCGTTTCACTGACGACAGTAGGGCTCAATCTGCTCTGCGGTTACTTTTTTTACAGCCATAAGGTTTTCGTTACTTCGACGACAGCAGCCCAGATGGTTGCTCTTATACTTTTCCTTTTTTTGTTTTTCAGGCTTTTCGGAAAAGAAAAACAGCCGTGGTCTTTAGCGGCGATAAAGCAGCCTCTTGTCCGTTATTGGAAATTCCCGGCTTTCACGATGAGCGGGCAACTGCTCAACTCTCTCACGCTTAATATGCCGATCCTGGTACTTGCAAACTATTTCAGTTCGACAAGCATCGGTCTCTATGCTTTTGTATATAAAATAGCTTCGCTTCCGATGAATGTTATCGGAACAAATGTAACTCAGGTTTTTATGCAGAGAATTTCTCAGGGTTCTCCGGAAGATCAGAAAAAAATCTTCATCAAAACTTCTGCGGCTCTTTTTCTGCTGATACTGCCTCCAGCTGTTATAGGCGTTATTTTTGCGCCTCAGCTTTTCTCTTTTATTTTCGGCGAGAAATGGATCCCTGCAGCAAATCTTGCACGCCTGATGGCTCCGATGCTCGTAATAAGGTTTGCAACTACGCCGGTTACAGCTGTTTACAACATAAAAGAAAAAAACTTTCTTTCGTTCGTTTTTCAGGTCGTGCGGCTTGTTCTTATGATAGTGGGATTTGTTATTGCGCTTTCCCTGAAATGCTCGTTTGAAATGACGATCTTTATAAATTCGACAGCTTTGATAATTTTTTATATTCTGGGGTATGTGACCGCGTTCTTCTTGTGTGATACTAAAGGAAAAAAATGAAAAGAATTCTATTTAAGACATTCGGCAGAATAAAGAGTGTTCTCAAAAATCTAAGAAGATTTATATGGCTTGATGACACGGAACTTTTATACATTCATTCCGGAAAAACGGTTTGCAGTGTTCCTGCTGCCGCGATAAAAATAGAAAAAGTCACTCCTGAGAATGTAGAGGACGCCGGAAGTTTCCAAAGCGAGAACTACATCAGATCCTTCAGGAATTTTCTGAAAAAGGGTTTTGTCGGATATTATGCCTACAAAGACGGTGTCTGTGTTCACCGTTCATGGGTCTTTGAACGGAAAATGCAGATCCATTCTCTCGTAGCCGAACCGCTGCTTGAAAATCAGATTTATATAGCATGGTGCGAGACAGCCGGTTTTGCGCGCGGGCTGGGGATATATCCTCAGGTTCTTGTACGGATTGAAAATGATTATGAAGGCCGTGAGATTTTCATCGCCACAAAAGAAACGAATTTTGCAAGCCGCCGCGGAATAGAAAAGGCCGGCTTTGAACTTTACAGAGTTTACAGGATAAAACGGATTTTAGGGAAAACGAATATAGTTGTAGAGCAGAAATCATGACGAACAAGGAAAAATACAGCGAATTTTTTAATCAGCACAACGACATCTGCATTTTCAGTTCTCCGTGGTGGCTTGACGCGACCGCCGGAGCGGAAAACTGGGATGTCATTCTTGTTGAACGGGACGGTGATATAGCGGCGGCTTTTCCTTACGTGCTGAAACGCGGAAGATTCGGGAATAATATCGGAATGCCGATGCTTACCCAGAAGCTCGGATCGTACATAGTATACGGTGAAGAGCATGTTAATGAATATAAGCGGATCGAGTATGAAAACGGGATCTTTGCTTCGATAATTTCAGAATTGCCGGATTTTGCTCTTTTCAATATCAATTTCGACAGCAGATACAGAAACTGGCTCGAATTTTACTGGAACGGTTTCAAACAGACTTCAAAGTATACATACAGGATCGAAAATCTTCAGACTTCGGACTGGTTTGAACTATTCGAGAAATCAAAAAGGAAAAAAGTCAGGAAAGGCGAAAAAGCCTTTGAGTTCAAACAGGATTTGTCCGCTGATGAATTTTATGACTGTTTTGCGGAAGTTATAAAAGGCCGTAATGATGAGGTTGCTTATTCGAAAGATTTTTTCTGCAGGTTGTACGATGCGATATATGAACATAAGGCGGGAAAGACATTTTACTGCGCTGACATTGAGACCGGCGAAGTCGCTGCGATAAAATTCATTGTGTGGGATTCGTCGACTGCGTATGACATCATCGGTATGAGACCGAAAAAATACAACTCTTCGGGAAGCACAGAATTTCTGACTTACAAATGCGTGGAATATGTTTCTGAATTCGTGAACTGTTTCGATTTCGAAGGTAGTATGATAAAAGGTGTCGAGGACGCTTATCGAGGTTACGGAACGCATCAGACCGAATACTACAACATCAGCAGGGACAACAGAGTGCTTATTCCGCTGCTTAAGGATTTTAGAAACATTTTCAGGAAATTCATAAAGGAATGAATGCACAGCAATACATAATTTCTTTTTTGTCAGGCGAAAATGCTGCCGGTTGTGAGCAGTTTGTTTTTTACGGATCGCCTGAGTTTGCACCGTCACAGGCAAAAACCGTCATTGTTCCTTCTGATTTCTTTAATGAAAGTGTTTACGGAACCCCGGCAACTCTTCCGAAAACTCCTTTTGAAATGCTTCCTGATTCGGAAATTCCGTTTCTTTTCGGCGAACCGCGTATTGAAAAAGATGAGGAAGGACGCTTTATCCTTTATGCAGATCTTGTTGCATCGGCATATTTCATGCTCAGCCGCTATGAAGAAACGCTAAAGCCTGAATGCCGTGACCTGCACGGCCGTTTCCTTGCAAAAGACTCTGTCGTTTTTCAGCAGAAATACGGAATGCGTCCGCTTGTTGACGAGTGGGGAAAGTACTTGAGGGATCTGCTTCGCAAGGCAGGAACAGGGCTTCCCGATGAACGGCACGGATTTAAAAAAATCTATCTCACTCACGATATAGATACTCCTTTTATCCTGTGGCGCAGAGAGCAGGTCTTTAAGCAGTGGATAAAAAACGTGATCCGTTACGGGAAAAAAATTCCTGATCCTTACAGAGTTTACCAGACCGGAGTCAACGATCCATGCAATAATTTCTCCGATATTATCAGCTATGACTCATCTCTAAGGGATAAAAAGGGTGAAAGCCTGGTTGTACCGCTTTATTTTATGATTGCTGCAGGAAACAGTCATACAAAAAGCTACTGCGACATAGAACTGCCGAAATATCAGGCTATGCTCAGGCAGCTTGTAGAGAGCGGAGCGGAAATCGGACTTCACGCAAGTTACGAAGCCGGTGCTGATCCTGCTTTGCTGAAAGTGGAGATGAAGCGTATGTTCAGGTATTGCTCTTGCGCCGTTTCAAAAAGCCGGCACCATTTTTTACGCTGGAGAGAGCCTGAACACATAGATGAAATGGAACTTGCCGGAATAACTGAAGATTTTACTCTCGGTTATGCTGATTCAGTAGGTTTCAGAGTCGGAACATGCAGACCTTATAAATTTATAAATCCCAGGTCGAAGCGTGTTACGGATATTGTTATTCATCCAATGGAAATCATGGAATGTTCGCTTGACCGCAAAGTTTATATGGGACTGGATTTTGAAGCGGCAAAAGATGTCTGCGAAGAAATTGCGGCAAAAGTTTATGATTATAACGGCGAATTGATCCTTCTGTGGCACAACACCTCATTTCTGCAAGGCTGGCACGATGCGCTTTACAGAGAGATCCTGAAATATCTCGCAGGCGAAACGCTTTGATCCCTTAATTTGCCTTTATTTATGTTTTTTATATAATAATCAGCTTTTTTTGTTAGTAATGGAGTTTTTATGGGTAATATGTCTGAAAACACTGATAAAACAGAAAATGATGTTTTGATAGAAAAGGAAACCGTCGAAATAACGGTGAAGGATGTTGTTCAGATCCTTCACAGGAACAAGAAATTGTTTTTTGTTTCATCTTCTATAGCATTTGTTCTTCTTTCGTTTGTTTTTCTTTTCCTTTTGACTCCGGTTTATGACGTCAATTCTTCGGTTGAGATAAGAAGTCAGGAGGGTTCACCTTCTTTTTCGTTTGATGCTATTTCAATGCTGATGGGCGGCGGAATGGCAAGCGACAAAAGCATAGATCTGGAACTTCTTAAAAGCAGAACGATAATAGATTCCGTTATTGCAGAGAACGAACTTCAGATGAATGTGCGGAGGAAAAACAATACGATGTTTTCGTATCTCTGGAACAGGATCTTCGGTGAGCATGCGGAAGATGCTTTTGTTATTTTCAAAAAGATCCCTGAAAAAATTAAAAGCGGAACGGGGGCGATAACAGCTTCCGAAGAAGGTTTTTCAATAGAACACTGCGCTGAGAAAGCAGAATGCAAATGGGATACTGACTGTAGTTTTAAAGGCGGTACGGTCTTCCTTGAAAAATTGGGAAATTTTTCTTCCGCGGTCTCATATAAATTTGAATATGAGCCTCTCATTATGGCGAGGGAAAGGATGGGCAAGAATTTTGCCGTATCGAAATCGGCCGAATCGGATACGCTGATCCTTATCTTTACTCATGAAAGTCCTCTTATGTCAGTAAAAATATTGAAAGATGTTCTGAATCTTTACATTCAGAAAAAAACCGAATGGGAAGAGAACGACGCCAGATCTAAAAAAGAATATATCACGAAAATGCTCGACGAACTTTCTCTGGGGATCAATGAGAAAAGTCAGAAAATGATCGCTTTCCAGCAGCAGGAAAAAACGATCATGCCGGAAGTTGAAGTTCCTGAACTTCTGAAAAAGCAGGAGACTCTTAAGATACAGATCGAAGAGTTCAAGTTCAAACGCCAGATCCTTGCAAACACTTTGAAAAATATCGATAAAAACCCTGGGAAGCCGATAACTGTTCCTATCGAGGAAGAGTCGGTTCAGGAAGCGTTGAAATATCACAACACCCTTATTTTCAAAAATAACGAGCTCACTCAGCGCGTAACGGCTGAACACCCTCTCAAAGTTGCTGCTGACGAAGAGATCAAAGAGAGCGAAAATGCCCTGAAAAACGTTATAAAAACAAGTGTGGTCCAGTATGAAAAAGGGGAAAAGCTCCTCAATGATCTTCTTGACATGATAACGAGCGGACAGGGGAAGATCCCAGAAACGCTTTTCACTTTCGCGAACCTCAAGCGCGATGTCGAGCTTGCAGAAAAGGTTTATGTTACTCTTTCTGCGAAACTTTATGAATCATCCGTCTCCCCGAATGTCGGTATTGTTCCTGCAAGGGTCATCGACGCTCCGGATCCCAATGTTCTGCGTTCGTTTCCCAAAGTAAAAGTTTTTGCGATAATAATTGTGATGTTTTCCGCTTTCTCCGGTTTATTTATGGTTTTTGTAAAAGAAATCCTCCGATTCCTTAAAGAGAGTCTGAAACAAGAGGACGATGATTGTCCGAAAGTTCAGGAAAAATGATTTTACCGGAAATATATCAGTGTTTTCGTCTATTGAATTGTTGAGGTTGTCGTGTTTTATTTGCTTATCAGCTTGACAGTTCTGGCAATTTCCTTCTGCCTGTTTAAAAAAGCGGCGGGAACGATGGCTTTGAACAAACTCAACATGATTTCATATATTTTTTATTTTCATTTTTTCGCTATGTCATTTCTGGGATCTATTCTGATAGTAAATCATATTGATAATCATTATCTCATAAACAAACTGGCGTACGATTCATCGAGATTCTACGGCTGGCTTGCGATAATGTATTCCATGATAGCCGTACCGTGCGGAATGATGATTGCCGGTATATTTTTCAAGAACCACGATATGAAAAAACTGACAGATTCCTATGCAAAGCGTAAGGTCGAACCGCTGCTGTCGAAAAAAGATTCGTATCTTAAAGTTTTTGTTGTTGTTCTTTCAGTGATTTCCGTATTTGCGGTAATGTACACTTTCAAATCCATAGGAACTGTTCCGATAATGAGTCTTCTCCGCGGTGAAAGTGCCAAGGTTCTGGCGAAACTCAGGATAGACTCTTCCATGGGGTTTAAGGGCAATATCTATATAAGGAACATTTTTGCGATCGCTTTGACGCCGATTTTGTCCTACATAGCTTTTGCCTACTACAAAATGACGAAATCAAAGACGGATCTGGTGTGGTTCCTGACAATGCTCGCCGCAGGGATCATGATATCCACATACAGTCTCGCAAAGTCACCTCTTTTGGTATATATAATAGGCTTTCTGCTTCTGAAAACTCTGATCGACGGCGAAGTCAGCAAAAAACTTTTCGTTTTTGTGGGCTGTGCCCTTGTCGGTATTCTGATTGCGGCTTATATTTTTATAATGGGTTTCGATACGAGTAGAATATACACTCTTTTTCTTTCGCCTAACAGCGGTATCACCGGAAGGATCCTGCTCAGCCAGTCGGCCGGAACATTCTTTTCTTTCGATATATTTCCTTCCAGACATGATTTCTTAGGCTTTTCAAGTTTTTCGAATTTTATTTCTGAAATATTTGCGATGCCCAAAAATGACAGGAGTGCGCGTATCATTATGTCTATAATCATGCCGTCTGCGGTGGAAGACGGAACCGGCGGGGTTATAAACTCTCTTTTTATCGGAGAAGCGTGGGCGAATTTCGGGCTTGCCGGTGTCATCTTTGCACCTTTCTGGGTCGGTTTTGTTATTCAGTGGAGCTATATTCTGCTTTTGAAGACTGCAAAGACCCCTCTTTTTCTGGCTCTTACGGTATATTTGACGCTGAAATGGCCTGTTACCGGGGGATTCAACGATTTCATATACAATGCCGGTATCGTTACGATGCTCTTGATTTTTATCATGATCATATCTTCCTCATTGATGCTCAGGATGATAAATTCGGGCAAAAAATACATTGTTAAATTCAAAAAGGTGAAACATGCCGCAAAATAGCAGAAAAATGATTTTTCATATACCCCTTCCTTTGAATGAAAATGCAGTTTCGGCGAGCGGAATCAGACCTCTGAAAATGATAAAAGGTTTTGAAAAAGCCGGTTTTTATGTCGAAAAAGTCTGCGGAAATGCTTCTGAAAGAAAAACTAAGTGCTCGGAAATACTAAATAGAATAATAAAAAACGGCGAAAAGTATGACTTCTGTTATTCGGAATCTTCAACGATGCCGACTCTGCTTACCGACAGTCACCATCTGCCGCTTCATCCCTTTGTAGATTTCAGTTTTTTTAATGAGTTGAAACGGTACGATATTCCGATAGGGCTTTTTTACAGGGATGTTTTCTGGGCATTCGATTTGTATAAAAAGTCGGTCCCTCTTTTAAAAAGGCTTTTCGCTCTTCCTTTTTACAAATATGATTTGAAAAAATATAATGAGCTCATAGATGTACTTTTTCTTCCTTCGATGAAAATGCTGGAAGCTGTTCCTGCAAAAATCACTGTGCCGAAGGTTTTTGCACTTCCTTCAGGCGGGGAAGACAACGCGGTCAGAAAAGAATTGTCAGAAGAAAACAGACTTTCGATACTTTATGTGGGAGGAATTCTTCCGCCTCTTTACGATCTGACTCCGCTTATTGAGGCTGTGAGGGGCAGAGAGATGCTCAAACTTACGATAGTATGCCGCAAAAACGAATATGAATCGGTGAAAGAGCGTTACAAAACTGAGGGAGAACCTAATATTTCGATAGTTCACGGAACAGGCGGAATTGTTGATGAATGCTATAGAAAAGCCGATGTCTTTGCGATTCTTTGTGCTTTTTACGACTATTGGAGATTCGCAATGCCTTTCAAACTTATAGAATCGGTTTCACACGGTGTTCCTGTTGTTACTTATCCGGGAACTGCCGTTGCCGATTTTGTTGAATCGAACGGTGTCGGCTGGGTAGTTGACTGCTCTTACGGCGAATTTCTGCAAAAACTGGCTGAGGATCGCGGACTTGTAGTGAAAAAACGTGAAAATGTTATTAAGGCGATTCCGGAAAATACTTGGGAAGCGAGAGCTTTATTTGTTGCTGAACAGCTTTGCGGGGTGAAAAAATGAGGATACTTTTTCTTTCAGACGGCTCTTCGATCCACACGAAAAGGTGGGTAAATTCCATTGCCGAAAAAGGGGTTACGATCCATCTTTTCAGTTTAAAACCTGTAAATAAGACCGATTATCCTGATCATAATTTCACTTTCACCGGTTTCGACCTTCAAAAACGGTTCGGCGGTTTAAGCAAGCTCAGCTATCTGAAAGTTCTGCCGGAGCTTAAAAAAGTTATTCGCGATTTTAAGCCCGATATTATTCACGCCCATTTTGCGACAAGCTACGGTCTGCTTGGAGCTTTAAGCGGTTTCCATCCGTTCATTCTTTCTGTCTGGGGGAGCGACGTTTTCGATTTTCCGAAAAAGAGTTTCCTGCACAGATCCATTCTTGAATTCAATTTGAAAAAAGCAGATAAGATCCTTTCGACAAGTCATGTTATGGCAGTTGAGACGAAAAATTATACCGATAAGGATGTTGAAGTGACACCTTTCGGCATAGATACCGTTCAGTTCAGCCCTGAAAAAGCCGACCGCTCAGTTTCAACGCCGTTTTCTGAAAATGATATCGTTATCGGAACGATAAAACTGCTGGAAGAAAAGTACGGAATAAACTATCTCATCGAGGCTTTTTCGGTAGTTTTGCGAAAACACCCGGAACTTCCGTTGAAACTGCTTATTGTCGGTGGCGGCAGCGAAAGAAAAAATCTCGAAAATTCGGCGAAAGAACTGAAAATCGATGAAAAAGTTTATTTTGCCGGAATGGCTGATTATTCAAAAGTTCCGTATTTTCATAAGGTTATAGATATTTATGCGGCCCTTTCCATTCTCGACAGCGAAAGTTTCGGAGTTGCGATAGTCGAAGCACAGGGGTGCGGAAAGCCTGTCGTGGTTTCGAATGTCGGCGGACTTCCCGAAGTCGTAGAAGACGGAAAAACAGGTTTCGTAGTCGAAAAAAAGAATGCCGGAGCAGCCGCTGAAAAACTTGAAAAACTCGTTCTTGACGCCGGTTTGCGGGGCATAATGGGAAAAGCGGGGAGAGAGCGCGTCCTTAAGCTCTACGACTGGAACGGTAATGTTACTCAAATGATGGAAATATATAATAAAATCAACATTAAATAGGAGATGAAATGGCGTTTGTCCACTTGCACTTGCACACGATTTATTCCTTTCTTGACGGTCTTGTCAAGCCTGGAGATCTGGCAAAAAAACTTGAAAAGCTCGGCATGAGCGCTGTCGCTATTACAGACCACGGGAATATGCACGGTGTCGTCGATTTTTACACGACGATGATAGGTAAAGACGAAAAAGGGAACTACAACAGTATCGAAAACGCCAGAATCAAGCCTATAATCGGCATGGAGGCCTATATTTCGGCGCACGACAGAACGGAAAAGGTGGCAAAAGACGCGTTTCATCTTCTTCTGCTCGCAGAAAACGACAAAGGATATAAAAATCTGTGTTACATGGCTTCAACCGCATTCGTCGACGGGTTTTACTACAAGCCGCGTATCGACAGAGCTCTTATCAAAGACCACGCTGAAGGTATAATCGCGACGAGTGCCTGTCTGGGCGGAGAGATACCGCGTGCCTTAGTGGCCGGAAGAGACGATGATGCAAAACGGATCGCGCTTGAATATATCGAACTTTTCGGGAAGGAAAATTTCTTTATCGAGCTTCAGGTAAACGGCATAAAAGAGCAGGAAGAAGTCAATCCGAAACTTATAAAACTTGCCCGCGAGCTCGGAGTAGGACTTGTAGCGACGAATGATGTCCACTATTTGAGCCCAGAAGATGCAGAAGCTCAGGATATTCTTTTCTGCATAAACGAAAAGAAAAAGGTTACTGATACCGACAGGATGCACCACGAAACAGCGGCGTTCTACCTCAAAAGCGAAGAGGAAATGCGCAATCTTTTCAGTGTCTACGGCGAGGCTGGGACGGAGGCGATAGAAAACACCGTCAAAATCGCCGGAAGATGTGCCGTTCAGCTTGATCTCGGGCACAACTACCTGCCGATTTTCGATACCGGCGACAAAACTCCTGCTCAGTTCCTGCGGGATATGGCGGAGCAGGGGCTTGAAGAGAGATTTCTTGAGCTCGGAACGCCGGAAGATAAGAAACAGGCTTACCGCGACAGGCTTGAATATGAGCTGGGTGTTATAATCAGGATGGATTTCCCTGGGTACTTCCTCATAGTCTCGGACTTTATCCGCTGGGCGAAAAATCACGGAATTCCGGTAGGACCAGGACGTGGCAGCGGTGCAGGCTCGCTTGTCGCATACTGCACAAGGATCACCGACCTCGATCCGCTCCGCTACGAGCTTCTTTTCGAGAGATTCCTTAATCCTGAGCGAATCTCGATGCCGGATTTCGACGTTGATTTCTGCCAGGACAACCGCGAGCGTGTCATTGAGTATGTTGAGAGCAAATACGGATTTGACAATGTTGCCCAGATCGCCACTTTCGGTCAGCTCAAGGCAAAGTCGGCAATACGCGATGTCGCAAGAGCGCTTGATATTCCGCTTACAACGGCCGACAAGCTGGCAAAAATCGTTCCGGAAGCCTTTGCAGATATGTATTCGCCGCAGTATCTCAAAAAAACTAAGGACACGACGAAAAAACTTATCGAGAAATACAATGTATCTGCCGATACAGCCGCTGACCCGGATAAACTGCGGAAAGCAGTGGAAAGTCTCAGGATAGCTCCCGAAGATACGGACGAGATAAAAGCGCTGAATGCTGCGATAGACGCTTTTGCAAATGAAAGGCAGGTAGTCCGCGACAACGAGGATTTTTCAAAAATCATAAATATCGCGGTGAAAATTGAGGGTCTTCTCCGCCAGCCTGGAAAGCACGCATGCGGCCTCGTCATCGGTCAGAAGCCGATTTACGAGTATTCGCCGATATTCGTCGATAAGGACAACTACCACGTTACGCAGTATGAAAAGACGACAGTTGAACTCGTCGGTCTGGTCAAATTCGACTTCCTCGGGCTCAAAACTCTTACGATGATAAACCACGCAGTATCGCTGATCAAAAAGAAAAAGCCTGATTTCGACATATCAAAGATCCCGCTGGATGACGCCGCGACATACAAATATATCTGTGAGAACAGTACGAAAGGGATATTCCAAATGGAAAGCGGCGGTTTTGAAAAGATGATCCACCAGATGAAACCTGACCGGATCGAAGACCTTATCGCGGCTGTCGCGCTTTACCGTCCGGGACCTATGGACATTATTCCGAACTATATCCGCAGGAAACACGGAAAAGAGCCGATAGAATATGACCATCCGTGGTTGAGCGAGATTTTGAGCGAGACTTACGGGCTCATGGTCTATCAGGAGCAGGTAATGCAGATTTCGCGCCGTCTTGCAGGATTCTCGATGGGACAGGCGGACGGTCTTAGAAAGGCGATGGGTAAAAAAATCGCTGCAAAAATGGCCGAGGCTAAGGTCAAATTCATTGACGGAGCCAAGAACAACGGGATTTCGGAAGAGACGGCTAAACTCGTTTTCGACCACATGGAAAAGTTTGCAAGTTACGGCTTCAACAAGTCGCATGCGGCGTGCTACGGCTATATTTCGTATCAGACGGCTTACCTCAAAACCCATTATCCGACAGAATTCCTGACGGCGCTCATCACTTCCGAAGCGGGCGATGCAAACAAGGTTTTCATGTATATAAGCGATGCCCGTGAACACGGAATCAAGGTCTATCTGCCTGATGTGAACAAAAGTCTCAACAGTTTCAGTATTGAGGACAACGCCATAAGATACGGTTTCGGAGCCGTTAAAAATGTAGGAGAAGCTGCAGTCGATGAGATAATAAAGGAGCGCGAGAAAAACGGCGGCTTTAAATCCCTGATCGACTTTACGAGCAGGATGAGTCAGTCAAAAGTCAATTCAAGGGCGATCGAGTATTTGATAAAAGCAGGTGCTTTTGATTTTACCGGGATAAACCGCGGACTTCTTCTGGCGATGCTTCCGATAGCATTGAAAGAGGGGAGTAAGGCGGCTGAAGACAAGGATAACGGACAGCTCAGCCTTTTTGCAGCATTTGCGGATGCGATTCCCGACAGCAGTTTGAGTATGACTGATGAAGAAATTCTCAAACAGGTTGACGCAAGTGCGGCTTGGGATGTTTTTGATTCGCTTGCATTCGAGCGTGAGGTCCTGGGAATCTATCTTTCCAACCATCCGGCAGGATTTTTCAGAAAAGATTTTCAGAATCTGGGTCTCAGTTCGATAAACAGCGTCGTTGAAGAAGTCGAGTCCGGAAAGCGTTTCTACGGGCAGCGCAGCGACAACTGGGTGCCGGGAATAATTACTACGGATGTCAAACCGACTAAAAGCAAAGACGGCAGGGAATACTATCTCAAAGGAATTTTGGAAAGTGAAGATAGCTCGATTGAGTTTTCGATAAACAAAATTGAAAATCCTTTGGGAAATCCGGATGTTGCAAAACTCGCTTCAAAAGTGCCGCTTATTTTCAAGGTCAGAGGAAGGGCTGTTCTTACCGGAGACGAAGAGGATAAGACTCTGGAAAAGGTGGTGCTCTCCATAAACGACATCAAAACTGACGTTAAAACTGTTGATCAGTTCATGCTTTACTGCCGGGAGAATGATCCCGCTTTCGAGCCGCTACTGGTTTACGAGTGCACCGAAGAAGAATTTATGAAAAACAAGGCAAATTTGGAGACGCTCTTTTCCGTAGAGCCGACTGCATTTAAAATCAGGCTGCAGCTGAAGATAACTTTCGGTGATGCCGGTGATCACATTGTTCTTGAAAAACAGGGCAATATCGATTTGTCGGGACTGGCACAGTACAAATCTGTATTCGGTTACGACCAGTTTTATCTGAAAGTTAAATAAAATTAAACGCGGAAAACACGCAAAACTTCTTTACTTTGATATTTCTGCGACTATACTTTTGCGTTTTTTTGTTTTTGTTGGTTGAAAGGAAGGAAAAATGTTTCAGTTGGATAATGTTTTATCGGTTTTTACAAGCGATATCGCTATAGATTTGGGCACAGCAAATACTTTGATATATGTCAAAGGCGAAGGGATCGTCGGCAACGAACCGAGTGTCGTAGCTGTTCAGGAAAAGGATTCGAGAGGCGCGAAATCGGTGCGCGCAGTAGGCAGGGAAGCCAAGGAAATGATAGGTAAAGCACCTGTAAACATCAGTGTTATCAGGCCTTTGAAAGACGGCGTCATCGCCGATTTCGAGGTTGCGAGCCAGATGCTCAGATACTTCATAAAACACGCATACAAACGCGGAAGTTTCATTAAGCCGAGGATCGCGATAGGTGTTCCCTACGGCATTACCGAAGTCGAAAAAAGAACTGTCAGAGAGGCTGCTCTCGGCGCCGGTGCGAGAGAGGTTTTCCTTGTCGAACAGCCGATGGCTGCTGCTGTCGGAGCAAACATGCCCGTCATCGAACCGACCGGAAACATGATCGTTGACATCGGAGGCGGAACAACAGAAGTCGCGGTCATTTCGCTTGCCGGGATCGTCTACTCCAAATCGGTGAAGTCTGCCGGTGACAAAATGGACGAGAGCATAATCGATTACATTAAGAAAAAGTACAATCTCGCTATAGGTGAAAGGATGGCTGAACAGATAAAGTGCACTATCGGCAACGCTTATCCCGACGAATCACGCGAATTTATGGAAGTCAAAGGACTTGACCTTGTTGCCGGAGTTCCGAAAACGATCGAAATTCAGAGCGACGAAGTAAGGGAAAGTCTTTCAGAAGTTGTCAAATCGATTGTTTCTGCAATAAAAAGCGTTCTTGAAAACACGCCGCCTGAACTTGCAGCCGACATTGTTGACAAAGGCATAGTTCTTGCCGGCGGCGGAGCTCTTTTGAAGAATCTTGACATTCTTATCCGAGAAGAGACGAATCTTCCTGTTATAATAGCCGAAGACCCGCTCAAATCAGTAGTTGTGGGAACTGGTAAAATACTTGAAAATATTTCACTTTTGAAAACTGTATCATTGTACTGATATTGAATAGAAAAAAGGTTGTCCGTTATATTTTTATTGCTTCATTTTTTCTTGTTCTTATAGTTCCTCAGTTTTTTTTAGAGTATAATTCAAGATTTTATTTCATTGATGATGTCCAGATGCTTCTTCACGCTCAGCTTGAAAATGTCAGTGAAACTTTCCGTATAATTATAGATCTTAAAAATGTCGGCAGACAAAACAAAATCCTTGAGCAGGAAGTATCTGAACTGAAAGTCAGACTTCTTATGAACGATGCCATAAAAAAGGAGAATGAAGAGCTTTCCAAACTGCTCAAACTCAAGGACAGTTACGGCAAATATACGATCATTCCGGCAAAAATACTTAATTATTCCGAACTCAACCCGAACCGGATAACTATAAGTTACGAAGAGCAGTACGCAAAACTCATGGCTGAAAAATCGACAGTCGTTTCGAGCATGGGTCTGGTCGGGCTTGTCACATCGTTCCACGGAGCGAGAGCCGAGGTCGAGCTCATCACTTCAAAAGAGTTCACGATTCCGGCTGTTCTTGAAAACAGGGAGGAATGCACGGCGATACTGCGCGGCAACGGTCAGTCACTTTCTGTCCTTTTTCTTGACAAACTCTGCAACTCGCCTGAGGCTGACGGCAAGAAGATGCTGAGTGCAAACCTCAGTGAAAACTACACGATCCCTTACATTCCTATTGCGATAATCGGCAACCTGAAAGAAGACGAAAGCAACATCCTTTTCATGAAAGGCGAGGCGATCCCGCTTTTCAAAAAAGGGAAACTGAACCATATTTTCATCGTTGTCGGTGCGAACACGGGTGAGAACAAACCGTTGTTTTAGGGAGTAGGGAGTTTAGGGAGTTTTATTTTTAGGGGGAATGTTATGAAGAAAGTTTTTCTTTTGGTTTTAGTGCTTTTAATTGCGTTTTTGTCTGCCGGATGCGGTGATTCAGATCCGGAGATGGTAGTTTCTGATGGAGATGAGGTCTCGGACGTCGAAAGTGCAGATGATTTTGAAACCGATGAAGATGCGGTTGAAGAATCGGACGAAGATTCGGTCGATGAAGAGATTGTTGTTGACGACGAGCCTGAACAGCCGGAAGAGGAGCCGACTGAGCCTGCCATCGATCCGATAGGAAATTTCAATCTTAGTTTTTCAGGACAGATCAACACGACGATCAGTCTGCAGAGCCGCGGCGGAAAAGGTACTGCCAATTTCATGTATAACGGAATGCCGGTCGCTTTTTCGGAAATAAATGTAATGAATATCGATATTTTCCCTCTTGCGATGGTGAACAGCGGAAATATCATTGTTCTGTGGCTTGACAGTTTCGGATTCGGTGATGTTTCCGGTACTTCAGAAAAGCAGGTTTTCGGAATTTCCATTCCGCAGAATGCAGAAATCGGTTCAGGAACTATGAAAGATGTAAGTTCTTATGCATTTTATGGCGATATCACGGTCAATATCCAGGGCGGAGCGTTCAATGTAAAGTGCGTCCGTGCTGTTTCTGATTCAGGCAGTTACGACCTGACTTCAAACGACGGAGCCAATATCGCTTTTTCGGCTGAAGGTGATTTGTTTGATCCTTCTCTTGCAGGATCAATTATTCCTTATCCGGCCTGTGAATAATCAGCCAAGATCTTGAAAAATATCAGGTAATTCTTTGATTTTATTGGATTCTATGAATTTGCGGCAGATTTCTTTGTCGTGAGAGATCGTTTCCGAAAGTTTCTCTTTTGAAGAAAATCTGATTTCGTCTCTTATTTTTTTCAGGAAATAAACCGAGATTTTTTTGCCGTAAAGTTCTCCGATATCTTCGGAATCGACCCATGTTTCGATGATCTTCTGCTTTGATTCGGCGTCTATCGTCGGATTTGTGCCGATGTTAGTAAGGGAGTTGAACTGTTTCCCGTCAAAAACGGTCTGCGTTATGTAAACACCGTCAGGCGGCATGATTTTGTCCGGGGTTTCAAGGTTGAGGGTAGGGAAGTTGAGCGTTCGTCCTATCTGTTTTCCGCGCTGGACAGTACCGCTTATCAGAAACGGATAAAGCAGGAGCGACGCTGCATTTTTCATGTTGCCGGATAATATCAGTTCCCGTATCGCGCTTGAACTTACTCTTGTTCCGTTTTTAAGAAAAGGCTGGACAACATTGATTTTAACACCTGCGGAACGTCCCCACCAGAAGGCTATTTCGGCGTTTCCCTTCTGATTCTTACCGAAAAAGAAGTTGAATCCGATGGTTATATGCTTCAAATCAAGGTTTTGTTTCAATGTGTCGAGAAATGTAAGCGGATCCATTGAATAATATTCGGCAAACGGAAGTTCTATCACGAAATCAACGCCCAAAGTTTTGAAAAACGCATATTTTTCATAGGGGAGAGTCAGCGATTTAGGTGCAAATTCCGGATAGAGGAATTTTCTCGGATGAATGTCGAATGTGAGTATTGCAGAGCTGCACGCGCTTTCGGTCCTGCACTGTCTTATTATTTCGGCGTGCCCGAGGTGGACTCCGTCGAAGTTGCCTATCGCAAGGGATATTTCTTTATCTTTCGGAACTGATTCCAATGATCTGAAAATTTTCATTGCGCTGTCACTCCGTTGTTATTCTGAGATCTCATTGCCGCCGGTTGTCTGTTTTGACAGCTTGTTGCTTCCTGCCACCATTTTGAACTCATACATGCGGCAGTCAAGGCTGCCGTTTTTGAAGGGAGTTCTTTTGTTGGTCGCAAGACCGATGAATCGCGGCATTTTGAGATCTGATGTGAGGAAACACGCTTTCCATCCGGTAAAACTGCGTTTGAGCAGATCGCCGATTTTCGGGTAAAGTTTGCGCATTTCGTCGAGTTCGCCCATTCTTTCGCCGTACGGCAGATTGGCGATCATGACGCCCGATTCGGCCGGAGCGGTGAGGTCGAGGATGTTTGCCTTCTTGAGCTTGACCATGTCGGCAAGTCCCGCATTTTCGAGGTTGCTTTTCGCAGCTTCTATCGCTAAAGCCGAGACATCGCTTCCGAAAATGGGAAGATCTGCGTCGTCGAGTTCGTTTTCGATAGCTGTCTGCAGAGTCGAATTCCAGAGATCGGGATCGAAATTTTTGAGCTTTTCGAAGGCGAATTTTCTTGAACTTCCCGGTGCTATGTTGAGTGAAATACGCGCCGCTTCAATGAGGAAAGTTCCGCTTCCGCACATCGGATCAAGGAGCGGTATTCCCGGCTCCCAGCCTGAAAGGAAGAGGAGCCCGCAGGCTAAGTTTTCTCTGATCGGAGCGATATTCGTCTTTTCTCTGAATCCCCGTTTGAAAAGAGCATCTCCGCTCGTATCGATGAAGATAGTGAGCTGGTTCTCATCGAGAAAACCTCTGATGCGCATATCGGGTGTGTGCGGTTCCACATTCGGGCGGATCCCGTCTGTCTGGCGGAACTTGTCGCAGATCCCGTCTTTTATCCTCAATGCTGCGAAATTCAGGCTCTTGAGAGGGCAGTTTGTCGCGACGACATCGACTCTGAAGCTCTGTTTTACCGAAAACCATTCGTTCCACATTACAGAAAATGCTGTATCGTAGATATCCTGCTCTGTCCTGTAGGTTTTTGATGCCAGCGCCAGGTATATTCTTCCAGCTGTGTGAGAGTAAAGGTTCGCTTTGTAGCATGTTTCAAGGTCGCCTGAAAAGTGGACTCCGCCTTCGGTCATTTTGACGTTGTGAGCGCCCATTCTTGAAAGTTCGAGCGAAAGCGGTATTTCCAATCCGCGTGGCGCTGAAGCGAAAAATTTGTATTGTTCCATTGCAGCTTCCTATAATTAATGTTGTTTTTCTTTATTCAAAATCTTCGGATCAACTTCATAGACATAAAAAAACGGGAGTTTTTTCTTCAAAGTCATTCCAACCGGCGGGTTTTTCCTTATTTTCAAAAGTTTCTCTTTCGGAATGTAAAAACGGGAGACGCTTGAAGGAAAATTTCTGAGGATAAGGAAAATTCCTGGTTCCTTTATCTGTTTCAGCGAACGTATGTGCTTGTAATTATTGTTTTTATAACCGGAATAATAGGCGATCCTGCGGGCAGTGTTCTTGTCAGCGATGTAAAAAAGTTCATTCGGGTACTCTTTTAGCAGCGCATCTACCGAGTTTTTCTGTTCCGTTCTTCTGTTTTTGAAACGCTGACTGTTTTCAACAGAAAAGGCGATGTTGCTTATGAAAAGCGTGAGAAAAATTACTATAGCAGTGATTTGTACCGCAGTGTTTTTGCACGTAACCATTTTGTTTAGGAATATTCCATACATGGCACAGACCGGGAGTAGAAAGATTATAGCATATCTGGTGTTTCTTATCAAAGTTGTGTATGGCGAAAAACTTGTCGGGGCGAACGTCATGAACATGAAGTATGAGATAAACCAGATGAAGAAAATCACTTCTTTCCCTGCTTTTTTCATGCAGATAAGGATTATGCAGGCAAGTGTGGAAGCGGCGATAGCGTATCCGTTGAGACCGAACATTTTCCAGTTTGCGAAGTTGCCGTGCGTGAACATTGTTCTGATATAGAAAAAGAGGTCTTTCGGGTCGACATCGAACATCCTGTCCTGATAGTCGATCCCTTTTCTGCTTATTGTGATGTGGTGGAAAAAATCACCGTGAACGCTGAGGTAAACCAGACCCTGCACTGCCGGAAGAACAAGCGAGCAGAGTGCCGCACAGGCGATCCAAAGCACCGTTTTTCTGTTGAAACCTTTGCGGTACCAGACGTAAAACGAAGCCATGGGCGCGATGAAAAGCCCTGTCGTTCTTGCAAAGAAAATTCCGCCTATCGCAAACCCGCCGAGCACGAACCAGCCGATATTTTCGCTTTTTATTCCGCGCTGGAACGAATAAACAGTGAGAAGCGTGAAAAATTCAAGCGACGGCGCGACCTGCAGGAAGTTGCCGTAAATCAGGATGATCGGAAATGAAAGGTAGAGCAGGGTCGCTATCGAAGCCGTAAGCCTGTCTGTTTCTTCAAGCACGATTTTGTATGCAAGCCACACGCTTGAAACGCCGTAAACCATTGTCGGGAGCAGCGAAGTGAAGTCACTCACGCCTAAAATTTTGTACAACAGCGCAACCGGAACATAGACGACCCAGCGGATGTCAAAAATGAAATTCGCCGCGAAATCGCCGTTTGCGAATCTGTGCGCAAGGAGAGTGTAGGAAAGGTCGTCGCCTTCCGAAATCCCCATGAAAGTCGCGAGCCTCAGAATAAATGAGAGGATCATAAAAATGTAAACCGGTTCAAAAGGTAATTTGTTGAATTTTTCATTGAATTTTTCGAAGTCCATGTCTGCCTGCCAGATTTTTAAAAGCTCAAACAGCGCACTATACAGGTAAAAATCTTAAAAAACAAGAGATTTTGGGAGATTACAAACGCTCTCTTGACAAAAAAGCCGGATTTTCGTTAAATTCCGCGTTTTTTTGTTAATTAAACTAAGGAAAAAAGATGTTTACGCACATTTTAGTCCGTTACGACGAGATCGCTCTCAAAAAACGCAACCGCGCATGGTTCGAAGACCTGCTTCTGAGCAACATCCGTTCGAGTGTCGCGGGTGTGGCAACGGCTCGGAAGTTCCGCGGCAGAATGGAAGTCGAGCTCAAAAGTGAAGATTCGCTTGACGATGTTGTGAACCGCCTTTCGCTGATCCCCGGGATTTCGAGTTTTTCGCCCTCTTTCAGGCTCCCGCTCGATGCGGCTTGGGATGAAATAGTGGAAAAGGCGGTAGAACTTGCAAAAATCGCCGAAAAAGAGGGAACAAAAATCCTCAAAGTCATCTGCACACGCTCCAACAAGGCCTATCCCGGCAATTCGATTGACATTCAGAAAAAGCTCGCAGGCGCTGTTCTTTCGATAATGGACAAAGTTTTTACCGTTTCGATGAAGGACTACAACTTCGCTCTCGAAATGGAGATCGACAGTTCAGGGATCTACCTTTTCAGCAAAAGGATAGCCGGGATCCGCGGTCTTCCGGTCGGCTGCGCGGGCGAATATCTCTCGCTCCTTTCGGGCGGGATCGACAGTCCCGTCGCATCGTATCTGACGATGTGCCGCGGCGGAAAAGTCAACTACCTCAGTTTCTATTCACCGCCCTACACAGGCGAAGAGAGCATGAAAAAACTTGAAGATCTTGCGCGCCATCTCAAAAAATATCAGGGTGTGTCGACAAAACTTTACATCGCGCCGCTCATTGACATCCAGCTTCTGATCCGTGCGAGATGTTTCGAGGGCTACAGAACGATCCTCTTCAGAAGGATGATGTTCAAGATCGCCGAAAGGATCGCGATAGAAAACGGTTATCAGGCTTTGATCACCGGAGAATCGCTTTCGCAGGTCGCAAGCCAGACTATCGAAAACCTCACCTGCATAAATGACGCGGTCAAAACTCTGCCCGTCATCAGACCGCTCATCACTTTCGACAAGACCGACACGATAAAAATTTCGGAGAAAATCGGTGCATTCCCGATATCGATCAGAAACTGCCCCGACAGCTGTACCGCATTCTTGCCTAAGTCACCGATAATAAAGGGGAAGTTGGACAGGGTTCTTGCGGAAGAAAAGAAACTTGAACCCGAAATTTCCGGTCTTCTGGAAGAATCTCTGAAGAATCTGAAGGTTATTGAAATATAAGATCAGATCAGAAAATCCCACCGTCCGGAGCGACCGTTTCATCCGAATGGTCGATAAGATTTTTGTAGGTATTTTTGAGGATGTCGAGCTTCGTTTCGATGTCCTGAAGTTTTTCGAGGTCAAGTTTTTCACCTTTGATGTAGGCTTTCGTTCCCGAAATGAGGGCTTCCATTTTTTCCATTTTGTCGTTGCCGATCTTTGAGTTTGCGAAGATCTGGTAAAGTTTCGGCTTCATCGTTTCAAGCTCGAAGAGATAGTTTTCGATGCTCTGGACGATCTCTTCGACCATCGTTTTTTCGGCAAGATCAAGGTAGTAGTCAGAGTTTTCTTCGATTTTCTTGGCAAGTTCTTCTTTCGTCATGTTGCCGGTAGATGCAACGGTTATGCGCTGCGAAATGCCGGTATCCATATCCATTGCCTGAACCGTAACGATTCCGTTGATGTCGATTTCGTAGGTGACTCTGATTTTGACTTCGCCGCGTTTTGCCGGACGCAGACCGTCAAGCTCAAATTCACCCAGAATCTCGTTTTCGGAAGCGACGAGCGAATCGCCCTGAAGCAGAAGGATCTTCGCTTTTTCCTGATTGTCGTGCGACGTTACGAAAATATCGTCAACGGAAGTCGGAACTGTTGAATTTTTCTGGATCAAAGTGTAGAACATATCCTTTCCGACCGCGATTCCGAGGTTGTGCGGAGTTACGTCGAGAAGAAGTGTTCCGTTGTCTTCGCCGTTTGATTCCTCTTCGAGCAGTTTCGCCTGAAGTGCTGCGCCGATAGCGACGGTTTCATCAGGATTTATGTTCTTGAGTATCTGGACAGACGGACAGAAATCAGCCAGTTCTTTCTGCAGGAGAGGCATTCTCGTCTGACCGCCGATGAGGATTATTCCTGCAAGGTCACCTGGGGTGAGCTGGACTTCCTGCAGAGTCTTGTCGAAAGTATTTATCGCATTCTGGATGAAGGGAAGGGCAAGTTCTTCGAGTTTTTCACGCGTTACTTCAGTTTTGTAGTGGATGAAGCTGCCGTTTACCTCTTTGAGATAGGGGATTTCGATCGATACGCTCGTCTGGATCGTGAGGTTTTTCTTTGCAGTCTCGGCGTAGTCGCGCAACCGCTGGATAACGAGCTGATCGTCGATTTCGGGCAGGTTGTATCTTGTAGCGAGGTCGTCAAGAAGATATTCGAGAAGCGCGTTCGTGATGTCTTCGCCGCCGAGGAAAGTGTTGCCTGCTGTCGCAACGACGTTGAAGGTGTCCTTTGAAACTTCCATCAGCGTTATATCGAATGTTCCGCCTCCGAAATCGAAAACGGCGAGAAGTTTTTCTTCCGAGAAAGATTTTGAAAAACCGTAAGCCAGAGCTGCAGCGGTCGGTTCGTTGATGATCCTCATAACTTCGATTCCGGCGATCGCTGCCGCGTCTTTTGTAGCCTGACGCTGTTTGTTGTTGAAGTATGCCGGAACGGTAATGACCGCTTTCGTTATCGTTTCGCCTGTATATTTTTCGGCAGTGCTGCGAAGCTCTGTCAGAATGTATGACGAAATTTCTTCGGTAGTGAAATTTTTGCCGAGAGCCGGAATGTATATTTCGAGACCGTTTCCCTGCTGTCCCGGAATGACTTTGTACGGGAGCGTCGGCAGAATGTGGCTTATCGACGCGCTTTTGAAGTCATGTCCGATGAGCCTTTTTATGCAGTAGACCGTGTTTTCCGCATTCGTCAGCATCTGCTGATGCGCCTGTGCGCCGACTATTTTTCCGATTTCGCCGGTGAGATCGTTCTTTACGAAACTGACGATCGAAGGGATCGTTGCCTTGCCGCCGTCGTCCTTTACAACTTCCGGTTTTCCGTTTTTGATTACTGAGACGCATGAATTGGTCGTGCCGAGATCGATTCCGATAACTGTCATTTTTACCTCTTTAAAAATAACAACAACGGCGATATGGTAATAAAAAACACGATAACATCAATAAATTTTTTACTGCTGACTCTGAAAAATCAGACTGCTTCAGAGATGAGGTTTTTCAAAATGCCGTAAAACTTGACAATAAAATGCGTGCTGAGTAGGATTCCGCGGCTTTTTGTGGACGGTGTTCATCATTTTTTTATTTTTATAGGAGAAAGTTATGTCTATTCAAACTTCAGAATTCAGAAGAGGCTTAAAGATCGAAATGGAAGGAATTCCTTATCAGATCGTCGAAATGCAGCACATTCAGCAGAAAAGAAGGGCGGTCATCAAGACCAAACTCAGAAATGTTCTCAACGGTTCGATCGCTGAGTACACTTTCCTTTCCGGTGAGCGCGTCGACAGCCCCGACCTTGAAGAAAAGAACATGGAATACCTTTATCAGGACGGCGATCACTACATTTTCATGGACAACGAATCTTTCGAACAGCTTCCGATCGACGAAAAAGTCATTGAGGACGTTATCCCGTATATGCCTGAAAACACTCAGGTTACTGTTCAGTTCTACAACGGTTCGCCGATTTCCGTCCAGCTTCCGCAGTTCATCGAACTCGAAGTCACCGATACCGAACCCGGTTTCAAAGGCGATACAGTAACGACTTCCTACAAACCTGCGAAAGTATCGACCGGCGGACAGGTCATGGTTCCGCTTTTCATTTCCAACGGTGATGTTATCAAAATAAGCACCGAAGAGTTCACATACATCGAAAGGATGAAAAAATAATTTAATTAAAAATAGGTGCAGCATTGGCTAATAACAGCAGCAAATTCTTTATCAAAGGCAAAAAGGCTGTTTCGGAAATCGAACAATTCGAGGAACTTATCAGAAAAAACCCCGAAGACGACAGAGCTTATGTCCGTCTGGCTGAGCTTTATGCGAGAGCCGGAAGAGAGACTAAAGCAATCGAAACTTACGAAAAAGTTGCGGTCATTTTTGAAAAGAAGGGCTTTCTCAACAAGGCTAAAGCCGTTTTGAAGCAGGCGCTTCTTCTGAGTCCCGAGCACGGGAAGATCAATGTTCTGCTTGCCGATTACGACAAACAGAGCGGTCTCGTCAAGGATGCCGCGATGCGCTACAACACGGCTGTCAATTATTATGTGAAAGCCGGAAACAAAATCGCAGCGATAAATATCCTCCGCAAGATGCTCGAGCTTTATCCCGGCAACGTCAATCTTTCCTTGAAACTTGCAAATATGCTTATTTCGGAAGGAATGAACCACGATGCCGAAAAGCTCCTTGTTCCGCTTTCCGAATCTCTTAAAAACACTGACAAAGTAAATGAGTATGTTTCAGTTTTGAAACTTCTCTACACGGCAACCGGCAATGATGCAGAGATAGGAAAAACGCTTGTGAATTTCTATCTAAAAAAAGGAAGTTACTCTAACGCGCTTATCGTTCTTCAGAAGCTTGTCGTTGATAATCCGGATACGATCGAATTTCTTGAAAAACTCGCTTTCGTTTTCGAGAAACTGGGAGAAACGCACAAACTGATAGCTATCTACAAACAGATCGCGGTTGTCCATGCAAAGCACAAAAATTATGCCGAACGCGACGAGATGTACCGCAGGATCCTTGAACTTGATCCGAACGACAGAGAAGCTCTTTTCATTCTTAATGAGAACGCAAAACTGCGAGACATAATTTCCGATAAAATCAAAGATTCGACCGGTGATCTGCGCCGCGAAGAAGGCGGCAGAGACGATTTCGTGATTGATGTCGATCCGAATGGCGGAAACGCGGAAAAACCGCATAAGGTTTCGATCCGTTCGGCTGTAAAAGAGGCACGCTCATTCCTTTCATACAAACTGTTTGACAAGGCTGTAGAAAAAGTAAAATCTGTAGAAGGCTGGGAAACTTCCGACGACGCTTACGATGTTCTGATCGAGGCGAATATCGAGCAGGGGAAAGTCGAAGAAGCCGGTGAACTGCTTCTCACGCTTATCGATCTCAAAGTGTCGGAGGGAAAAATCGGCGAAGTTCGTGATTTGATGAGTGATGCCGAAGACATGCTGGGAAGTGACGATGCAAGAATCATTTCCCGTAAGCAGCAGATTGCGGAACAGGAAAACGACTTTACTGATCCTGAATCGGGTGTTGAAGGCGAAGTTTTCAGCGGTATTCCGAATCTTGAGGAACCCGACAGTGAACAGCCGGCTGTTTCAGCAGAAGAAACCGGCAGTGAAGCTGCTGTGGAAAAACCGCAGGAACCGGAACCCGTGGCAGCTGTCGATGAATCGGCAGAGCCGCCGCAGGAAAGACTTGATGAATTGGAATTCTATATCACTATCGAAGATTTCGTCAGTGCGACACAGCTTCTTGAAGAGCTTGTCGAGGCTTATCCGAAGTCAAGTTTCCTGAAAGAGATCAAAGCTGCTATTCCTGAAAAAAAAGGAGAGTAAGGTGAAAAGATTTTTTACATTGTTTTTTATATGCCAGATTTTCTTTCTGATTCCTTTTTCTGTTTCTGCTACAATGATAAAACTCACGATAAACTACAATCGCGGGGAGGAGAAAGGCGAGCAGTACAGAGTCGACATCCGTGACGGCTACTGGAATTTTCCGGTACTTAATGTCCCGAATGGTAAGGAAAAAGAGCAATATTCGGTTGTTATCGAAGGATATAAACCGTCTGTTGAAGCAAAGAAAGAAAAATTGGAGTTGTCAGGTGCGGAATTCAGCCGCAGAAAAGTCCTTTTTCCGAAAAATGCTGTTCTGACTATTGAAAACAAAGAAAAATTTCCGAGAAAAGTCAAGATAGCCCGTGAAGGGGGAGAGCCTGTTTCGATCGAGATACAGCCCGGTTCTTCTGCCGACCATCTGTTTTCCGAATCGGGGGATTACACGCTCACCGACGAATCGTTTCCGTGGAATACTTCTTCCGTGAAGGTCCTCGAAACAACTTACATCTGGAGACTGAAAGAAGGTACCAACAATAAAGACATTCCCGACATCGCTCCGGGCAGTTATTCATTGAAGATTTATTACGGAACCAATACAATCTATACCGAAGATTTTATGGTCGTTCAGAGTGCAGCCCAGAGTTTTATTTACAAAATCGACAAGGGCAGAGTGGCAAATCTCAATTCTTTGTCAACATCGATGGATTAATTGAAGGAGACTATATATGACGAATTTAGGTTTAAAATTAAAGGTTTTTTTCCTGATGGCAGTTGTTCTTACGGCTCTTTCCGCAGCCAATTTTCTTCTTTTCAAAGATTTTATAATAAAAATCGATGTTCAGGACGGAGCTAAAAACATCGCCAAATTGGTTGAGTCCGAGCTTAAAAGCAAAAATTATTCGCTGATCGGCAGTTCTTTCGAGATAGCCAGACAGCTTAAAATCGAAAAAGGAAAGGTCGTTTCGAAAATAACTTCGGAAAAAGAGTATGTGATAGTCAATGCCGGCGGCGCAGTTGTTGACGGCAACTTCAATGTTATGAACTCTTATGCTGGTATTCCGGCTGTAGAGAGAGCTTTGAAAGAGGGGCTGGCTTCCGACGGTATGCTGTCTGTGGAAAGCGGTCTTTACCTCATTGCAGCAGTTCCTGTTTCTGCTGACGGAAACAAAATTTTTGCTGCAATAACTTTTGAAAAGTTCAGCGACGAGCTTCTTTCTGTTTTTCCGATGCCTGTAAGAGCTTTCAAAGGTGCAGCTCCGATTGCAGAGAGAGGCGGCGACAGATGGCGTGCTGTTGAGGATTCATACGGCAGGGAAACTCTTGATGCCGATATGGCGGCTCTTGTTACAAGCGGCGGTCAGAAAGAACTCAACGCATGGACTAGAGTTTCGGCGTTTGCGATGCCTTATGACCTTGCCGGCGGCGACAAAATCACGATCGTCACGATGACTTCTCTGATCCCGGGGTGGGAAAGTTACAACAAGGTTCTTTACACAGTCATTTTTTATTCAGTTGTTGCGATACTTGTCGCACTTTTCTTCACATTTATAGTTACGCATGAAATCGACAAGATACTCAAAAACCTTGCATCCGATATTTCCAGGATGAGAGTCGGGGAAAAGCTCGTTCTCAAGAGATATTCAAACGGTGCAGACATCGTTGTTTCTGCTATGAACAAACTTATTCAGCAGTATCTTGAGGCCAACGAAGATGTCGGCGGAATTACTGCTTCACCTATTTTAAGATCGGGAAAAGGTTCTTCGGCAAAAGGAGTTGATGATTTCGATGTTGCGGTCCCGGATCCGTTCGGCACTGAATCAGTCGAAGAAATAAAGGCTGAAAAGGTTGCAAAACCGGCCGAAATGTCTAGAAAAGAAGCTCCGAAACCGCAACCTGAGCGTGAAATAAAACCTGAAGCAATAAATCATACGATTTCTGCACAGGTCGAGGACGATGATGATGACGAGGACAACGAGAAAACGCAGATCGCTCCGTCTCTCGGTTCCGCAGCGCAGAATTCCGGTAACCCGTTTGACATTCTGTGGGAAGACTACTGCAGGATAAAACGCAAACACGGTGAACCTGTAAGCGACAAGGAAAAAACGGCATTTATAGGCAAAGTCAGAACCAATAAGGCTTCGATAATGGCTAAATACAAATGTTCCGATGTTCAGTTCTCCGTTGAAGAAAAAGACGGAAAACCGGTAGTCAAGGCAAAACCTGTAAATTAGGTGTTTTATGAAGTTTGTATGTAACAACTGCGGATTTTCAGCCGACATCCCCGAACAGATGTCAGCCTGCCCGATGTGCGGCAGTTCGAATGTTTCTTCCGTAGCTGAAACATCGAAATTTTCGGCAGGAGCGGAAGAAAACGAGGACGAAAACGCAAAAGCACAGGATTTCAAGGCTGCTGCAGGACCGACTCAGCGCGTAACTCTGACTGAAGGCTTGATAAAACAGTCGGAAAAGCATGCCGGAAAATCGGAAAAAAAGACCCGGGAAATCCGTCGCGGCAGCAAAATTCCGTTCATCATCGCATTGTTGCTTATCGTCGCGGCAGGAGCAGCTGCAGCGGCATTCTTTTTCTTTTTCAAATAAATTATGAATCTCAGGGTTTCTTCCGGCGTTTTAAGAGGCCGTTACATCAAAGTTCCCGATACCGGTCTAAGACCTACTGAAGAGAAGGTCAGAAGTGCTTTTTTCAACACTCTTTTTTCGATGATAGAGTTTGAAGGGAGGAATTTTCTCGATATTTTTTCAGGGAGCGGAATTTTTGCGTTTGAAGCGATAAGCCGCGGATTTTCCAGATCTTTTTCGATAGAGGCAAATCCAAAGGCTGCTTCCGGGATAAGAAAAAGCACTGAAGAACTCGGTATCAGAAATCAGGTTGACGTAATAAATGCCGACGCTTTTTCTCTGAATTTCACAACGCTCAACGAAAAATTCAACACGATCTTTCTCGATCCGCCGTATATTCTCGGTGATAAGATGCCTGATTTACTGGATAAAATCGTAGATTCCGGCATCGTCGGCGAAGTCTGCGTGATCGTTGTCGAAGGAAACTCCGAAACATCATGGCAAAAAGCCGGCTGGAGCGCAAAAACCAAAAAATTCGGCGGAACATATCTTACGGTCTTCTATAACTGGGAATAAAAGATCAGTCGTTCTCTTTCTGTATTTTTCTTCTTTTTGATCTTCTTGTTTCGAGTATTTTCAGGGAAGCCGCCTTTTTCTGCTTGAGTTCTTCTGATTCTTCCAGTTGTTTGTGCCACATTTCGAGCGTTTCGGCGGGCAGTGTTCCGTTTTCAACCGCTTCTTTCACGGCGCATCCGGGCTCGGTTTTGTGGCGGCAGTCGGCAAAGCGGCACAGACGGGAAAGTTCGCGTATGATTTCAAAACCGGAAGAATCCTCTTCCTGCCAGTTCTGAATTTCCCTCATTCCCGGAGTATCGATAACCATGCCTCCGGACGCTAGGAGTATGAGTTCTCTTGCCGAAGTTGTGTGTCTGCCTTTGCGGACGGCGCTGCTTATTTCACCGGTTACACGGATATTTGAGCCGGAAAGAGTGTTTATCAAAGTCGATTTGCCGACACCGGATGAGCCGATAAAAACTGCGGAAACTCCTGGTTTTACGAATGATTTCAAAAGTTTTTCAGTGGATTCGTCAAACGATGAAACTGCAAAGACCTCTTTATCGGGAGCAACTTTTTTTACATCTTCAAGAAGTTCTGAACTGTTGTCGCAAAGATCTGATTTTGTTAGTAAAATCACCGACTTGATTTTGGATGATGCAACGACTGAAATATATCTCTGAAGGCGTTTGAGGTTGAAATTTTCATCCATCGACATGACGATGAAGACGATGTCGATATTCGAGCTTAAAACCTGCTCGTCAATGACGTTTCCGCTGCACCTTCTCGATATGCAGTTCTTTCGCGGAAGTATCGAGCAGATGTAGGATTTGTCGCCTCTAAGCGAGATCATGACCCAGTCGCCGACAGCCGGAAGATCTGACTTCAAAACGGAGTTGTATCTTATGGAACCGCTTGTTTTTGCCGAAAAAAAGCCCTTTTCGCAGACGACATCGTAAAAATGGCGGTTGTGTCCGATGACGCGTGCCGGAATCAGGGATTTTTCAGGTTCCTTGAGCGACAATTCCTGGAAATATCTGCTGAAACCCCACTGGACAAGATCGATTTTTGCCTCTCCCTGATTCAAGCAATCTCCTATTTACACACAAAAGCAGGGTTTATAAACTGATTGTTTTTGGTAATGAAAAGAAGAACTTGTCCTGGAATTACCGGATTGCCTGCAGCGGCTGAAAAAAGTTTTCTTTTGGCTTCGGCACTCTCGTCTTTTTTTACGCTAAGCGATTTTACATAAGCGAAATTAAGTAGATAACCGTTGTGTTCCGCAATCAGCATATAGCCGTCTTTTTTCATCTGTTCGATACTTTTTACGACAGTCGGGAAGGGGAGTGAAGATGCCTGTTCCGGTGTTATGAAGACGCCTCTGGCATTGTTCCAGCCGCTTTTTTTTGCGCATTTGTAGAACTTTTTGAGTTCGGGAATAACGGTTTTCACTTTTATCGAAGCGACTTCTGTTTCAACACCTTTTTCGAGCATCGCCATTTTTTCATCAAGTATCTTTTTTCTTTTAATGCTTTCGCTCAGGATCTTTTCGTATCCGTTAAGTTCGAGTTTTGTCTTATGCAACTCGTCTGTGAGGTAAGATATTGAAATGTCATAGAATTTTATGCATTCGGAATCGAATCTCAGGCAGTTTTCCTTCATTATCCGGGATGATTTTTCAAGAAATACGAGTTTTTTGTACTTCAGAAGCGTGTCCGTTGCCAGTTTCTGCGCCACTTCAAGCTCCTGATCGTTTACTTTCATGGCGAAAACGACTTCAGCTTTCTCTTTTTCCATACGTTCGCGGATTATCTTGTTTTTCAGGGTATTTCCGAAGGCAAAAGCCTGCGGAATGATAGATAATATAAGAAGAATACTAAAGAATTTCTTCATAGACAAAAACGAGTTCACCCATGTATTTTATGTTGTGGAAGTCGCCTGAATATGGCGGAGTCCACGATGAGAAATCGCCTTTCTGCGGTTTTCTGCCGTTTGAATGACGGTTTATCCTGTGGAAGAAAACTTTCCATTTGTCGCCGTCTTTCGGCGGTTCCTTGACGATCGATTTCCACGGAATTGCGATTTCTGCACTCCAGTTGTGGTCTTTGTCGGCAGATTCGTTGAGTGTGCCGTTGAGCGAGACGCCGTAAACAATGCCGGAATCCCACGAATCATCTCTGTTTTTGCGTCTGCCGCCGCTGAATTTGGAGTCGAATTTTACCCCTGCCGCAGAAACCTGAATTTCATAGTAAGGAGTAGCTTTTCCTGTCGGATCAATGAATATTTCAACTACATCGTCGTGGTCGTAAAGCGGATCGTCGTTGTTTTTAAGTTCGGCATAGATGTCGTTGTCGTCAGCTATGAAGCCGATATAAAGGTATTTATGATCCATTACCGCCATAACAGTCGTTTTGACCGGACTGAGCTCCGATCCGTCGGGAAGCCAGAATTTGTCGTCCTTTGAAGAGTTCAGCCAGTAGCTTTCGTCAAGAAGTCCGTCGATTTTTGTCTGCGAACGTGAATTTCCGGCGATGACGTAAACTTCCATCTGCTTTTTCATGATGTTCGGTTTCGTGATCTTTATGCTGCCTATCTCGGCTCTGTTTTTGCCGTCGTTGAATTTGTCTTCAGGCACTAAACGTTCTTTGTCCTTGAAGAATCCGCCGCGGATGAACATCGTGTCTGTATCGAAGGTGAGCGGCAGTTTTTCGATATTCGTGACGTCTTTGATGATTTTGCCGAGAGCAAGTTCTTTGACTCTGCCGTCCAGAAACTCGTGATCGGCCGTGAAGCGCTCTTCGCCGTCTTCGCTTTCAAAGTGGAAGAAAAGCTGGTAGCCTTCGGGGATCTGCTCTTTGAAGCGCCAGAAAGAGACAAGTTTGAAAGGTTCTCCGTGCCTCGGTTTGCGCGGCTCGGTGTAGTATCCCAGCATTTCGATTTTTTCGTTATCCAGCTTGATTCCGGTTTTTACGGCTGTCTTTGACATCTCATCTTCGGAAACGACCCCTTCGTGTGTCTTCGAACAAGCGGCAAAAGCCAGAAAAATTACCAGAACGGCGAGCAGTTTTTTCATTTTTACCTCCAACATTACAAAAAAAGCGCGGAATTTTAGCACGGTTTTTGAAAAATGGTAGAAAAGATGTGTGTTTTGTCAACGTAAAGCTGTAATATTTGATTTTGTTTTAAAGTTGAAAAATAATTGTTGAAATTAAAAAAATGTGTAATAATTTTGTGGTCTTTATGATTAAGGTATGGAGGTCAAGATGAAAAAACTTGCTGTTTTTATTGGCTTTTTTGCTATCATGATGTTTGTCTGCTGCGGCAAGTCGGAGAAGAGTGATTCAGACGGTGATAATATCAGAAACGATTCGGATAGCACGGAAACCTCAGACTTTGATTCGGAAGAACCGGATAGCGGCGATCCGCACTCCGACGGCGACACGGGTGATCCACAGCCTGACGGCGGCACGGGCGATTCACAGCCTGACGGCGGCACGGGTGATCCACAGCCTGACGGCGGCACGGGTGATCCACAGCCTGACGGCGAC
>CAJOMF010000002.1 GCA_905235605.1 uncultured bacterium | reverse complement strand
CTCTGCGGAAACGGCATAGTCGAAGGTGACGAAATCTGCGACGGAGCACCGATAGACTGCACGGAGTTGGATCCAAATTATGTCAGCGGAACGGCGACCTGTAATGCAACGTGTGACGGCTACAACACCAATAACTGCTCAGATGACGGGTGGTAATCGGCGGTTATTGCCCGAAAAGATCGGCAATAAACTCTGTCTCACTGTGAGAAGAAACTTCTTTGACGGCGAAAAATGGATCCCCGTCGAAAACTCTTCGATTCTTCATCTGTATCTGAGCTTGATCCGCCGCACGAAACGACGAAAACCATCGCTAAAATTAAGAAAATGATGAGTTTTTTCATGGATCCTCCGATATTTCATAAATGAAAACATAGCGTTGTAAGATTTTTGGTAAAAAACTCAATAAATATTTTGTAAATATGGAACTTTTTACTGTTTTGGAAATTTGGGAAGATGATTTTTTGAAAACCGGCAGAAATGGGTCTGAAAAGTGCGGGCTATAGGTAAAAGATGGTTAAGAAAAGTGTCAACGAATATATAAAATTTGCGTAAAATCAGACTGTTATGCTTTTTGCCTTTTGAGGGTGGTTCCGCAGAAAATTTGTCTGCAGAAATCGATTTTATGGTGCATATAAAACTCTACGACATAAGAAATTTGGAAAAAACTTCGACGACATTCGGATCGAACTGTTTGTTGACATTTTTCTTAAGTTCACTCAAAGCCTCTTCCTGCTGTTTCTTTCTGTGGTAGGGTCGGTTTGAAGTGATTGCGTCGTAGGCGTCGGCAACGTGCATTATCCTTGAAGCAAGCGGGATCTTCTCACCCTTCAAACCTTCAGGATAGCCTGAACCGTCCTGATTTTCATGGTGATAAAGAATGTAGTATGCGATTTTATCCATTCCCGCAACTTTGTTGAGTATGTCGTAGCTTCTCTGCGGATGCGCCTTCACGTTCAGCCACTCTTCATCAGTAAGTTTTTCGCGCTTGCGGTAAACCGAGCGGTTGCCGGCGAGTTTGCCGATATCATGCAGGAATGAAGCCCAGCGTATAGTAAGGATCTCGCTTTCGTTGAGTTTCATCAAATAAGCCATCTGCACAGAAAGTTCCGCGACACGCAGCGAGTGATTGTATTCGGACGAAGTCAGATTGTCTGCAATCGAAGCGACCATTTTGAAAAAACGGTTGAGAGTGTCCGGCGAAGAGAGCAGGTGATGGTCTGACATCTCTTTTTTCAGCTCTCTCATACTGTTTTCAATTTCTTCACCGCTCTTTATCGCATCGAAAAGCCCTTCGTTTTTAACAAGGTTTACGAAAATTTCATAGATTTCAGGGTCGAACTCTTCTTCCGAAAATATTCCGAGCAGAGAAATTATTTCGTCAGGGTCATTCACCGAATGAACCTGCAAGGCTATCTCCACAGCGTCCGCAACTCTGATTATGCGTGAACAAAGAGGTATTTTATCGCCTTTCAAGCCCTTAGGAAATCCGGTCCCGTCGTAAAATTCATGATGCGTTCCGACAATTTCGCTGATATTTCTGAAGGTCGGAAAGGTGCCGAGGATCGTTTCACCCCTGTGCGGATGGACAAAAATACGGAAATTGCTTTTCTGACCGTAAGCATCGGGAATCTGTGTCAACAGGTCGATGACGTGCCCTCCGACCATAACTCCGCCGATGTCGTGGAGCATGGACGCAAAAAAGAGTTCTTTCATCGAATTTCTGTCGAGATCCAGCTTTTTCCCGATCCTGCAGGCCATGATGCAGACTTTCCAACTGTGATAAATTTCTCTGTCTGAACTGTCAAGCTCGCACGCTTTGACGAACTCGGATATAAAATCGGCAGCAAAAGAGGACGGAAATTCGATTTCCTGTATCGGCAGTTGGGTGAGTCTTGCCTGCGGGTAGATAGTCAATTAAAGTGCTCCGAGCTGTTTAAGTACGCCCTGCCAGCGGAGAAGTTTCTTTTCTGATTTTTCAACGATAGAAACAACATATTCAAGGTTGTTGAACGGTTTGAGAAGGAAGTCGTTGGCACCGTTTTCAAGAGCTGCGATAACTCTTTCCGGAGTAGCGTAAGCGCTCATCATAATGATCTGCGTAATGCCGTTGACATCTTTCATCATGCTGAGAGCCGAAAGACCGTCCATGTTCGGCATGGTAATGTCGACAAGGGCGATGTGAACGATGTTGTTTCTCATGTATTCGATCGCTGCAGCCGGATTGGTGTTCGTGACGACATTGTAGCCTTTATCTTCGAGAAGTCTGCGGAGGCTGGAAAGTATGCTCTCTTCGTCGTCAATGATAAGAACGTTGATGTTTTTATTGCTCATAATTGCCTCCAAACCTTAGAAGTTAAAGAAAGTTTTAACGATATTTCTGGAATCGAGCATCTTTACGATCGATTTGTAGTTGTTCCAGAAATAAACCTTTTCAGCATAGTCGGGAACCGATTTCTCATCAAGCGAAATCGTGTCGATAACTTTTACGAGAACTCTGAAACCGGTCTTCTCGTAAACATAGTCGCTGAGATCTTTTACCGGAAAAGAGTGTGCAAGCACCGTGAGAACGACATTGTTTCTGAGGTAAGTAACAAAACCTGCAAGTGTTTTCGGAGCAAATTCTTCAATGAAAGCTCCGCCGCATTTCATGATTTTGTTGATGGTTTTTTCCTCTTCCTTGAAAAGAGTCGTGATAGGTTCATAAAGGAAATGCTTGTCATTAAGGTTGTAATGATAAGCGTTGCCGACCTGTTCTCTCAAAACAAGACCGGTCTCGATAAGAAAATCGAGAGCCTTTTTGTTCGAGTTGGGATTGGTGCTGCTGAGAACAGCGATTTTTCTTCCAGTGTAGTTCTGTTTGTTGACGAGAATTCTGATGATGTCAACTTTTGCTCTTGAACCGAGCAGATAAGAAAGCGGTAAATACGTCATAATGACCTCCTGATAAAAGTTTCGGTTGTAATGAACTCAAAAACGGGGAATTATAAGAACTAAGAAAATCAAGTCAATAAAAAATAAACAAAAAACCGTGATTTTCTGAAATAAATAAAACAAACACCGGCATACAAAAACTGACATGTATCAAAAACTCCTGTTAAAGAATGAGCATCGAGTCGCCATAAGAATAGAAACGGTATCTGTTTTCAACTGCGGCTTTGTATGCATCCATAACAAATTCACGCCCTGCGAATGCCGATATCATCATAAGCAGCGTACTGCACGGAAGGTGGAAATTCGTGAGTATGCGGTCGGTAAAGCGGAACTCGTAACCCGGATAAATGAAAATTCCTGTTTCCTTGTCACATGCCTCGATCCTGCCGCGATCAACGGCTGCGCTCTCAAGTGCCCTGACGGTCGTAGTTCCGACTGCAAGGATCTTCCTTCCCGCAGCCTTGTCTGCATTGAGTCTTGCCGCAGTCGCTTCGTCGATCACAAAATGTTCTTTGTGCATCTTATGTTCTTCAACTTTTTCGCATTTTACCGGAAGAAAAGTGCCGAGACCTACATCGAGAACGACATTTTCAACGTGTCCGCCTGTGATCTCACGGATTTTTTCGATTATTTCGCGGCTGAAATGGAGCCCTGCCGTCGGAGCCGCGACAGAACCCGCAGTCTCTGCATAAACTGTCTGATATTTTTCCTTGTCGTCAGGTCTGCTGTGCTTTTCGTTGCGCCGTTTCAGAATATACGGAGGCAGCGGGATGTCACCGAATTTGTCGAGATATTCCAAAAGTTTATCCGCATCAAGCGAAAAACGTACTTCCGCAAACTGTTCACTTCTTGAGACAAGTTCCGCAGTAAGCCCGTTTTCAAAAAATACGACCTCGCCTTTGTCAATGTGTTTCGAACATTTGACCATTACCTGCCACAAACCGTTCTGAAGCGCCTTGAGCAGCAGAAATTCGACTTTCCCGCCGCTTGAACGCTGCCCGAAAATACGCGCCGGAATAACTTTCGTCGAATTGAAAACGACTGTCGTATTATCGTCAATATAATCGGTTATTGCGCTGAAATCTGAATGTGTTATCGAATTCCTGCTTCTGTCGAGGACCATCATCTTCCCGGTTCCGCGCGCCGCGGGATCGTCTGCGATCAGCTCTTCGGGAAGTTCGTAGTTGAAAATTCCGGTATCCATTTTTCCGCCTGAAAAAATTATTAAAAATCTATTTTTGTTTCGTAACGGCTGAGTTCTGCCTCGCTTTCACCGCCTGCATAAAAAATGCGAATGCCGCAGCCGAGCCCTGCCAGCGTTTTCAAAGCCTTTTTTCTATCTTCGTCGTACTTTGAAGTAAAAAAGAAGATCGTAGATGCACTCTGCGCCGCTTCAAAAAGGGTTTCGAGACAGCTTTCGAACTTGTTTTCCGCATCGTTTTCAGCAAGAGCAAGCGTAGAGAGAGCTGATGCAAAACTTTTTTTCGAGCTGTCCGGGATTTCATGAGGTTCCCTTCCTAAAAAAAGGATCTGCGGAAGATTTTCCTCTCTCTGCATCGCGTTTAAAAGCGAAGCCGCAGCCGAAAGGACTTTTTCAAAATCTTCGCTGTAGTGCTCTTCAAAAAGGTTGTCGACAAACATCACAGAGCCCGAATCGACCTCTTTGTAAAACTCTTTTGTACGCAGCTGACCGCTTTTCGCACTCGATTTCCAGTGAATGTTCCTTATTGAATCGCCGGGAACGAAATCACGGAGAGAGCGCAGTTCGAAACCGCTTCCCGTTTCCTGCATTTCGCGCGTTTTTTCGTTTTTTTCATTAACTGAATCACCTTCGGTTTCAGGGATTTCAAACGACTCCTTTATTTCGGGAAGAACCAGGAAACTTCCGGGATTCGGAACGATTTTTCCTCTTTTCAAAAGCCCGAAAATCCCTTTGTGAAAGATATACGCACCGCCGAAAGCGATTTTTCCGCGCCTGTCGGGCACAAAAGAGGCATCAAACAGTATCCCGCCGTCGGTTTTTCTGCCGGTAACGGCAAATTCGCCATATTTTCCGCCGCAGTTTTTCGCGATCAGCCACTTCCAGCGGTAGTACCCCATTCTTCTGTCGAATGAATTGCGCTTTTCTTCACCAGGCTCTTTCGTTGCTGCAAAAACTTCAAAAGAAGGTACCGGTGCTGCAGGAACTTCGGTGTAAAAAAGGTTCTCGAGATTCTCTTTTCCGCTTTTTGCACGCATGATCACCGGATATTTAACTTCCTTCCCCTTTGACGCACACTCAGGCAGGAACCTCTCAAACTCGAAATCTGATTTTCTGAACATAAGCGATACAGCATCAGTCAGAAGCAGTGCAATGGAAGCCGCAAAAATGACAAAAAGCATGCTGACACGTGTATTCAGACCGAAAAAAATCAGTGCAAAAGCGCATAAAATAAGCACCTGACCGGTCGTCGTGAACTTACGTTCTATTTTTTCATTCAGCCTGTAAGTCGCCGAATACCACCTGTAATGCCGCTTTTTCACGATATCACCATTAAACGGAGTAAAAAACTGTTATTTTCTCATTCTCAGGATGTTGGCGACTCGGTCGTTTATGTCGATATCTCCGTCGTAGAACTGCGAAACGATCGGGATATTGTGAGTGTTTTTGATCTCCTGGAAGATCGAATCGGTGATGGTCCCGTGCATGCAGCCGAAAGGAGCGACATTGACTATCATCGAAGCCCCCTGTTTTGCAAATTCGACCGCGCGTCCGACCGTGAGTATCGCTTCACCGACAAATTCGGGATGGAGATACTTCATTCCTTCGTCAAGAGTGGATTTTATCGATGGTTCGCGTCTGTCGTGGAGGATCCTGCCGGCCGCTTTGTAGTATGCTTCGTCGAAGTGTGAAACGTAAAGGTTTTTGATGAGCGATTCGCCTCTTCCGAAAAGGGAGAACGCCTTCTGTTTCGCCATGAAATCCTGGACCCAGACTGTGTAGATGAGCCACTCGAAAAGCGGAGCAAGCCAAGCCTCGCCGCCGTTTTCCTCAATGACTCTGATGACGTCTCCGTTCGCGCAGGCGTTGCTTCTGACGTATATTTCACCGACGATGCCGACAAGCGGTTTCTGTCCGCTGTAGCGCGGGATCCTGTCAAGTTCCGAAGCAAGTTCTTCAACGACCGGAAGCGGACTTTTTTTCTGCTCGAAAACTTTTTCAAGAGTTTTCATGGCTTTTTCAAGAAATGCATCGACATCGCCTTTTGTTTTTTCGTAAGGTCTTGTACGCGTCGTCATTTTCATGAGTATGTCACTGGTCATTACGGAATGCATCAGGTATCTTCTGAGCTGCTCCTCGACTCCCTGATACGAATTTATGCTCGAAGGCGCCAGGATATCGATGTTGTCAAGCCCCAGATGCTCGAAGGCTATGCGCTCAAGCATGTTGTACTGTCCCAGTCTGCACGGTCCTTCCGAAGACGGCATGAAAAGAGTGTGCTGCCTGCCAGGCTCTTTTTTGACCTGATTCAGGAAAGAGCCCAGAGTGAGGATCATCGGCAGGCATTCCTGACCTCTGACATATTTTTTTCCGGTGACGAGATCGTGCTTGGTTTCAAGCGGAACGGCCTGCGCATCGTAGCCGAAAGCACGGAATGCCGCCGCGAAAAGCGGTGAACCGAAGTGCATCGGCGGGATCCAGATCTTTCCCGGTTTGAGTCCTTTGTCGGCAAGATAGATGTCTGGAAGCGGCTTTTCGCTTTGTTCCGGCCTGTTTTTCATATATCCTTTTACGACATCGATGAAAGCCTCGATACGTGTGAGATATCCGCCGTCGCTTGAGTGTTCGTCAAGCTCCAGAATGAGCATGGGTCTGCCTTTCATTTCGTTTTCGGCGAAAGAGAGGATGAAGCTGTCTGGCCCGCATGAGAAGTTGGTGAGGTATATCGGAAAGACGTTTTCCTCCTTTTTCGCACGTTTGATCGCTGCGATTATCTTCTGCCCGTAGTTCCAGAATAAATTCCAGTAGTTGGTGTCTGCGAGCGAGCCGACGTTTATATGCATCATGTCGATCGGAAGGACGTTGTAACCCATTCCGGCAATAGTTTCGGGAATGCCGAGATTGATCCCTTTGTCGTAAAGGTTGTAAGGTCTTCCCACAAGCAGAAACAGCGGTTTTTTCTCTTTCTGCGCATTTTTAAGGAAAGCCTCACCTTCGTCGATAAGCCTTGTTGTCTCGCTTTTGTAGTAATCGCGCGCCTCTTTCCATGCTTTACGCACCTGCTTTTCCTTGAGTGACGGGAAGAAGGGCGCAAAAGCTTTGAAAATGAGGGTTCCGTTTTTGTCGTCCGACATTCTGAAGTCGATGACAGGGTCTATTATCTTCGATTTCGGGTCGAGCCCGTTCTTTTCCATGACGGTCGATATTATCGACGGATTGCTCTGGACGTAAGGACAGAAGAAACTGATCGCCGTTTTTACATTGTCACCTGCTGAGATCAGCGTCGGAAAGAAAACGGGCAGCCCCTTATTTGTCAGTTCAAGTGCGTGTCCGATCGAAGTTTTTACAGGGAAACAGAAATCGGATGCCGAGTATTTTGACGAAAGCCCTTTGATTTCATGTGTTGTCTGAGTTGCCGAAACAACGGTCTCGATGTTTAAAAGCGAGAACATCTTCTTCCAGAGCGGAAGAAAAGTCCAAGTAGAAACTGCAAGCGGAAGCCCTACCTTTCCGATGCTCTCTTTTTCCGTGAGAAAGTTTTTGAAAAACGATGAATTTCTATGCTTTATAAGCTCGAATTCCTTTATTTCCTTGCGGACAGGCGTTTCCGGATCCCTTCCGCAGCCGTAACCCCAGGACGACTCTTTTCCGCCCTTTTCTGAGATGTGGTTGATCCGGCAGAAGTTGCTGCAGAGTTTGCATGTCTCTGTCCTCGATGTCACTTCGATAGTCGCCGATTCAGCACCTCTGAACGATGATTTTTTGGCAACCCCCTCAGCTTTGACCTCTTCAAAAGCGACCAGAGCCGCGCCGATGCAGCCCATGACGTGGCAGAATGGGGAGACCACCATCTCGACATTCAAGAGGTTCTCAAATGCCGCGACAAGCCCTTTGTTTCTAGCCGTTGCACCCTGGAAGAATATTTTGTCCCTGCTGATCTTGCGGTTTCCTACGACTCTGTTGAGATAGTTTTTGACAACGGAGTAGTGAACTGCGGCCAAAACTTCATTTTTGTCGAAACCCTGCTGCAGAAGAGAGCGGATATCCTGCTCCATAAATACTGTGCAGCGGTCGCTCGTTACGGGCGGCGCTACATGTTCCGTAAGTTTTCCCGCAAGATTTATCGGAATACCGAGTTTTCTCGCCTGCTCCTCGACAAAAGATCCCGTTCCCGCCGCGCAGACATAGTTCATGTTGACGTCAGTCACGAAACCGTGTGAAAGCCTGATGAACTTTGCATCCTGACCGCCTATTTCAAAGATCGTCTCGACTTCGGGAAATATCGAAGCAGTTCCTTTTGCGTGGGCAGTGATCTCGTTTATTATCGCGTCGGCGCCGAAGATTATCCCTGAAAGTTTTCTCCCTGAACCCGTCGTTCCGAAGGCCCGGATCGTTGTTTTTGCCGGATCTATGAGTGAATAAAGCGCTTTGAAGAGCTTTTTCGCTGCGTTTACCGGGTCTCCGCCGGTCTTTCTGTAAATATCGAGGACCGGCTCTCCTTTGAGGTCAAGCAGTGCTATTTTTGTGCTTGTCGAACCGATATCCATGCCGAGGATCGCCTCAGGGATTTCGCGGTAATTTGCCTTGTGGATCCTTATTTCGTTGTTTTCGTCATCAAGAGTCGGCTCTGTAAACTGCGGGTAAATGCTTTTTTTCAGCGTGAGCGGCGGCATTTTTTCAAATGCTGCGGAGTGAGAAAATTTGTCGGGATCGATCTCTGTTACTTTTATGCATGCGCTTTCGGCCGCCCCTTTAGCCACAAAGGCTTCGCTGAACTCGGGAACGAGCCAGACGGATGTTGGGAAAAGAGTTCTGAACCAGCGGACGACCTCTTTATTCAGACTGACTCCGCCGATAAGAAGGAAATTTCCTTTGATCTCAAGCCCTTTGAAAAGGGTGTTCGTCGCCGAAATGACGAGTGCGCGGCACATTCCAGCCCACATTTCGTCTTTCGTGCGCCCTTCCTGCTGGTGGTGGATAAGGTCGCTTTTTGCAAAAACCGTGCATCTGCTCGCTATCGACGGCGGCTCGGCAATATCCAAAGCCGGCATGTTTTCAAGGTCGATGGAAAGCCTTTCGGCCTGTTCTTCCAGAAAAAGTCCCGTTCCGGAAGCGCAGAGCGAATTCGACGAAATATCTGAGATCGTGCCTGATTTTATTGTGTATTTTTTAAGCGACGACGCTCCGATACTTATGATCGCGAAATCCTTCCCGCCAAAAAATTTCTCGTTTTTGAGTGCCGCGTTTATCGCCTCAGCCTCTGAAATGCAGAGGTCTTTGACGACTCCTGAAAATTCGGCAGCCGTTTTTCCCGTAAAACGGACTAAAGTATCACTATCCGTATCTGCAAAAATCTTTTTCAGCGATTCCGATATTTTTCCGCTGTGTCTCACACGGAAAACGACTTTATTTTTATTCTGCGAAAAAACGGTGATGAATGTCGAACCGATATCAATTCCAAGACGCTCCTGCATTTTTCCTCCAATTACAAAAAAAACAGCTGCAACCTTATATTTTTAAAAAATATTATTTCAAGTGTAATAGGGATTTTACGGAATTTGTTGAAAATTTGTCCAAGAAATTCAAGCTGCGTTTTTCAAGTTTCTCGATTTGTTCTTCAACTGAAATCGGGGATTTTGTGTATTTCATCTGAAATCTGATTCCAAAAAATCGAAGCCCTCTCTGGTGCGCTGATCTTACGGGAAGCGTGAGAGGGACTATTAGTCAAGACGATACTCGCTTTTCAGGTTTTGCCAATATCGATTTGAAAAATTTTTAAATTTTATTTAACTCGCGGTGTGCCGGAGCGCGGGCAGTTAACCCCGCAATCATTTTTCTAGGATTTCGTTTTTTTTCTAATAGCTTGGATAAATTTTGCCTTTGACGATGCTTTTTAATTTGGATAATTTATCTGGTTCTGCGCCATAAGCATAAAAATTACCCCCGACATGCTTTATGGGTAGATTATCGAAATCATTGATGTTATTATATGAACATTTGAAGTCACCGCCGACACAATCCGGAGCGAAATCCAAAGAAGTCAAATTATTGTTTTGGCACTCAAAGTTTCCAGTTACCTTTCCAAATTTGGCGGTCATATCAGGATCGGTAAGATTCTTATTGCTTAAATTCACATCGCCATTAATGTCTATGACATAAGTATAATTGACATCTTTTTTTATATTTGTGTTTTGGATTCCATATTTGGTTATAAAATTTGCAATCTTTGTTAAGGTAAAAATTTTACTCATTTTTTCTCTCCAAAAATTTCCAATTCCTATTCTTTGCCCCTCACACACCTGACATTGCCGCCGCTGTACGTTTGGCGGAGACCCACGTAGCCGCCGTTGAAACCCACGCGCCATGCGTAACCTCTACCATCTGACGAGGAAGACCAGAACCAGTCGGTATCGCCAAGTTTGCTGAAATTATTGCCACTTCCGTCGTCACAGTTATTCGTCCAATCGCTCCTTGCAAGTTTTCCCGCTTTCTCGGAAATCGGGCATAAGCCGCCGCTCTGTGTACCAGAATGATTTTGAATAAGTGTTCTCAATTCGTCGATATTCGGAAGTCTCCAGTCGTTATGTCCACCTTCATTCAGGTTTCTGCAGTAATTTACAGCATCATACATGCTCATTCTATCCGGAGCCTTGTTCGACCACTGAAATCTTTGTTTACGTTTGGCTTGAAGAGTTTTGACCTGCTTTTCTTTGAGTGAAAGTTCTTCGGAATATTCAAAATCTCCGTTTTTGACGACCAGTTTTTTACTGCAGAGCGGAACTTTGAATGTGCCAGGTGCTTTGCCGACTTTTTTGTCATCCACAAAAACATCGGCTTCAATGTCATTGCCGCTTTCATCCTGCGCATAAACTTTGATTGCTGATTCGCGTGGTTCCAAATTGAGCTTGATCGCTTTTTTCTCACCTCGTTGGACGGTAAATGTTTCGCCTGAATCATAAAAACAGCCGTCCGAGTGTTCAATTCTGTGATTACCAGTGCTGATAGCCTTATCTTTTATCGGAATTTCACCGATATTTGCGCCGTCAAGTTTGAGAGAAACCGCATAGTTGCCGCTGACTGAGAGATATGCAAAGTCAGGTTCAAGCTTGTATTTGATAGTTTTGCCTTCGGTGATTTTTCCTTTTTTGACTTTAGGCACATAGTTTTCTTTCTGCATCTCGATTTCGTGATTTCCCTGCGTCAACAGTTTTGAACACGGTGTCGATTGACAGATGATTTTGCCGTCCGCAATGACGACAGCACCGCTCGGACTGCTCTCGAATTTGACGATCGTCTCTTCTCCAGTGCCGATATCCCAATCTTCATCTTTGCCGCCGAAACGCCCCTGCTGAAAAGCGGCTTTTTGTTTTTTGCGTCCGATGATCTGGGCAACAATGCTGTCAAGAGCTTCGTTCAAGGATTCTTCGCTACCGTCGAAAGTCGCTTTTGCACCTTTTGTTGTCGCCTCTCCGGCAAGATCTATAAGTTCTGAAGTTATAGTGAATTTCTGTGCAAAGAATGTAATCGTCGTTCTTAAAATCGTATCTGCCGAAAGTGCCTGACCGAGCGGAATCTGACAGTTTTTGTCGTTGCAGAGTTTGTAAGATTCCTTTTTCATCTGTTTTATAATCGCGTTTTCCTGCCTCTCTTTGGCGATAACAATGAATTTATTCGAGGCGACAAATTCCCCTCGAATGTATTCTGTTGCATTGGAAAGAGTCGTTTCGGAAAGTTTGCCGCTTTTGTCCTCAAATTCCATTACTGCCAACTTTTGCTTGTCATCATCATCGGCAAAAAGAGTGAAATTTATACTAAAAACAGCCAAAACTAAAAATAAAACAACGATTTTTTTCATTTTTATCCTCAAAAAACGAATCATTCAAAAAACCGCGATATTTTAGGGAATTTCAAGGTGATAGCAAGTTTTCTGAGTTTAATAGTAAAAGTAAAACTGAACTCAATCCTTAAAAAAAATTTTATTGCAAGGAAAGAAAAATGTCAGATGATCCTTTCCCCTTTCACAAACACTTTTTCGCAGTGGTTGTGTGCAAAGTGGTAGATCGGATATGCGACGCTCGGTGAATCCATGATGACGAGGTCTGCATCCTTGCCGGTTTCGATAGAGCCTTTGGTTTTGTCTCTTCTGAGCGATTTCGCGCCGTTTATCGTGATTCCTTTGAGCGATTCTTCAACGCTGAGTTTGAGCTGAGTCGCTCAACGACCTCAAAAACTTTTTCAGTTTTAAAAGCACTTCCTCTACCGGCATATCGAGCCAATTCTTCCTCGAAGTTGAAAGCCTGGCGACATACTTTGGATTTGAAAAGGTCTTTTCAACTCTGCGAACAACATCCTGCGTTGAATTTTCCCTCATTCCAGAATTCAGGAATACAAATGTCTCAAAACAGGTTTCAAGTTTTTTTCTATCAACTGAATCCGATAAATAGCATAAATCAAAAATATCTTTAAATCGCGTAGAATTTGCGCCGAACTTTAACAACGAACGCAGTTTTTCCACAAACATCTGCTCCCTGGAGTTAATCAAAAGGTTCGCTCCATCTTCAAAACAGGCGATGTCAAAACAAAACTCCTCCTGTGCAATATCCATGTGCTTATGCACACCGATATCGACCTTGCTTTCAATAGCCTTTCCGCTGCTATCTGATATTATTATGTGAACACGTTTTCCGAAATAATCCTCCTGCCTCAATTCTTCTATTTCTCCACTCTGTTCGATGCGAATATCGGGCAAGCAGTTGAGTTTATCTATAAATAGCCGGATTGAATCGTCATTCAGAGAGTAACGGATAAAGTCGATATCCATGTCCTGGGTGGCTCTCCGCGCACTTTTAGTGATACTTCTCATAACAACGCCGCCTTTTATAGTGACATTTCGGTTGAAGGAACTTTCTGCAAGTGCTTTTAAAACTATATCCTGACAAACCTTGGATTCAGCACTTTCATTGAAAAAGCCCTCTTCGTTGGCTGCGTGCAGCATTTCATCAATAACCGCCATCAAAAGACCTCCGAGTCCAATGCTTCGCTGATCATCTTGTGTCTCGGGAAAAACGATGCATATTCCTGAACGCGCTCAATATCCATTTCATAGATAATATGCCTGTAATTTCCGAGAATTTCCTTGTAATAATCATAGGGAAGCTTGTTTTTGAATCTCAAAAGTTCGATTAGCATACGCTCGCGGTCATACATTTTGAAAACAGCATCGCCGCGATTGGCCGTCATCACCCCTAAATTCAGAATGTCGGTATTGACAAAAAACTGCCGGATACGTTTGTCACGCAAGGCTCTTGATGACTCCGGTGTCGCAATGCAGTATTCATCGGGGACGACATCTGTCAGTCCGTGATAGAAAAACGCCGTATCCATCGTAATTATCACATCAGGATACTTCGCCGCTATCACCGCCAATACGGAAACATCCGGTTTGTCAGCGTAAATCCCCTTTTCTATCTGAAAAATCCGTCCGCTGCTGACAGCTTTTTTTATCTGATAATCCGATTTGTAAATTTTAATACAGTCGCTGTATGTGTATATCATTTGCGCTCCGTTTTAGACTAAATGTATGTTGATTTTACATTTCAACATACAACAGATCAAATCTTATACTCAAAAAAAAACATGTCAAGCTCGTTCAAAACACCCTTTTCCGGATTTTATCAGACGATTCTTCTGCCTTTGACGAAAACTTTTTCGCAGTGGTTGTGTGCGAAGTGGTATATCGGGTAGGCGACGCTCGGAGAATCCATGATGACGAGGTCAGCGTCTTTACCAACTTCGATCGAGCCTTTGGTTTTATCTCTTTTAAGCGATTTTGCGCCGTTGATGGTGATCCCTTTGAGTGATTCTTCAACGCTGAGGCGGAGCTGGGTCGCACCTAAACTTGCAGCGAGCGGAAGGAACCCGCACATGCAGCTTCCCGGGTTCATGTCGGTTGCAAGAGCAACAGTTACGCCGTTTTCAAGCATCTTGCGCGCCGGAGCGAAAGGAAGGCGCGAAAATACCGAAGTTATCGGCAGAACGCCTGCGACAACGCCGTTTTCTGCAAGTTTTTTAATGCCGAGATTGCTTATTGCTTCAAGGTGATCGACTGACGCGGCTCCCATTTCGGCAGCAAGTTCCGTTCCGCCGAGAGAGTGGAATTCATCGGCGTGGAGTTTGAGCCCGAAACCGAGCTCTTTAGCCCTGACCATGAGTTTTTCGGTCTCTTTGAGCGAAAAGTAGCCCTCTTCGCAGAAAACATCGGCGAATTCGGCAAGGTTGCGGGTCTTTATTTCAGGCAGCATCTCGTTGTTTATGAGATTGATGTAGCCTTCGTGGTCGTTTTTGAACTCAGGCGGATAGGCGTGAGCACCGAGGAACGTCGGAACGATCTCGATCGGGAAGCGCTTTTTGAGTTCTGCGATCGCGGTGAGCAGTTTGAGTTCGCTTTCGGTGTCAAGTCCGTATCCCGACTTTATCTCGACAGTCGTTACGCCGTAGGAAACAAGCTGGGAAAGACGTTTCGAAGCCTGTTCGACTATTTCTTCAAGCGACGCTTTCTTCGTTTTGACGGTGCTGTTTATTATTCCGCCGCCGGCAGCCGCGATCTCTTCGTAGGTCGCGCCTCTCGATTTCATAGCGAATTCGTCTTCGCGGGTAGCTGCAAAAACAAGATGCGTGTGGCTGTCAACGAGTCCGGGGAACACCGCTTTCCCCTCTGCGTCAACGATGACTTCCCTGAAATTTGTGTCGAAATCAGGCTCTGTTTTTCTGAAATCACCGCTTTCACCGACAAAAGATATCCTGCCGTTTTCATCTGCCGCCATCATAAGATCTTGACCCTTTAAAACAGGAGACAAATCTGTGGCTGTGAAAATTTCAGAAATATTTCGGAGTATGAGAGAGTATTTCAAATCTTACTTTGAAAAAGTTCTGTTGAACTGGCGCGCAAGTCTTGCGACCTTTCTTGCAGCGGTGTTTTTATGAAGAACGCCCTTGCTTGCAGCCTTCTGGATCTCGCTTATAGCGGTGTTGAGTTTTGCAACTGCATCTTCGCGGTTTTCAGCTGTTTCAGCCGCAGCTTCAAAGTAGTGCGAGAAAGTTTTTACTCTTGATTTGATAGAACGGTTGTAAAGTCTTCTTTTTTCACTTGTTCTAATTCTTTTTTTTGCCGATTTGTGGTGAGCCAAAATATCCTCCATTCATAAATTTAAGTCTCACGGAACCAAAAACCGGCGCATTTTATGCAGAAAAGTCCGAATGTCAAGTTTTCAAAGAGATTACGCTGTTTTCAAAGGAACCTTCCGGCGAATTCCAAACGTGATCTGACTTCTCTGATTTCTTGACTTAAATCGCGATTTGGCTTTAATAATATGTTTTTTCCGTTTCTGACGGTTTAGTTTATTTATATTAAAGGAGGTTGTTATGAAAAAATCATTGGTTGTTGTTGTGTTTGCTCTGCTGGCAGCTTTTTCAGGTTGCTGCAACGATTCCGGGAAAGTGGTGATTTATCCGAATGAAGGCGGGAAAACGATTGCCGAATTCGGCGGTGTAAAACTCAGTGAAAAATACATAAAAACTTATGTCGACAATCTCAACGATTATCTCAAAGCCCGTTACAACACTCCGGAAAGAAAGGAAGAGCTTATGACGAAAATCGCTGAAGGTGAGCTTGTAGCAATGAAAGCTATAAAAGACGGCGCTCTTGACGATCCGATCCTTCTTTCCCAGATAAAAAACACGATCGCAAGGTATTACAGCGGCACGAAGATGAAAGTTCAGATCGAAGAGAGCCTTAAAATTTCCGAAGACGAAATGAAGAAGTATTATGAAGAAAAGAAAGATACTTTCAACACCCCGGAAAAAATCAAAGCGAGCCACATTCTCATCAAAATAACTGATTCCAGAGACAAGGAAGCTGCAAGAAAACTTGCAGAAAAAGTTGCCGCTGAAGCTGAAAAAGGTGCAAAAGATATGGGAAGTTTCGCTAAACTTGCAGAAAAATACAGTGAAGACGACGGTTCCAGGAAAAGAGGCGGCGATCTCGGCTACTTCCAGAGGACGGAAGAAGGCGGAAGCATGGTCAAAGAGTTCAGCGACGGCGCTTTCGCGCTTCAGAATGTCGGCGACATCAGCAAACCGGTTGAATCTCAGTTCGGTTTCCACATCATCAAACTGACCGGCAAAAAAGACAAAGTTGAAAAAACTTTCGAAGATGTCAAGGCAAACATTGAGAACACTCTCAAAACCGAAAAGAGGAAAACGGCTTACAACGATATGATTGAAAGCTACAAAAAGGAACTTGGATTCAAATTCAACAAGGATGCAGCTCTTGCAATCGAAATCTCCGCTTCGGAAAGTGCAAAAACAGCTTCTGAAAATTTCGACAAAAACCAGCAGAAACCGAAACTGCAGAAACCGATCCTTACGAAAGAACAGCTTGAACAGATCCGCAAGCAGCAGGAAGAGCTTAAAAAGAACGGCGGAGAACAGACACCGAATCCCAATATGAAACTCCAGCTCGGCAAACCTGTAAAAAAACAATAGTCTGATGAAAAAAGGTCTCGTTTTCTTTTTTATTTTCATCTTATTTTCATCCGTTTTTGCGGGCGAACAGCTTCTGAACAAGATGGTTGTCCGTGTCAACGGCAAAGTCTACACTATTTATGACTGCAAAAAGCTGCTGCGCTTCGACGATCCTGCAAGCGTACAGACTCAGGCTGTACTTGACAGAAAGGACAAACTCATTGATCAGCTCATAAACAATGCAATTTCAAAGCAGGAAGCCGAAGCACTCGATATCAATGTTCCGGATGACGAACTCGATGCAGCGGTGGATTCGGTTCTTGCTCAGAACAAAATGACGCGCGAGCAGTTCGAGCAGGAACTTTCCAAAAGCAACATGTCGTTTGAAACTTACCGTAACGAAGTTCTGAAGGAGCAGCTTCTGCTTCTCAAATTGAAAAAACGGATAATCGTCACGATGGATGTCGATGAAAGAGCTCTGCGCGAAATATACGAAAAGGAATTCAGCAAAGAACCGGAACTTTATTTCACTGCTTCACACATCATTATGCAGGCCAACGAAAGCAACGATGATGAAATCAGGGATGCCGTGTCCGCTATTTATAAAGAAGTAACCAGCGGAAAAATGACTTTCGCGGAAGCTGCCAAGTCCTATTCTCAGGACGGTTCGGCGGCAAACGGAGGAGCTCTCGGCACTTTTTCGGCACGCGATATGGTACCGGAATTCTCGGAAAGACTTGCGGTCATGAAGGAAGGTGAAGTTAGCGGACCTTTCAGAACGCGATACGGCTGGCACATCGTTAAGCTCGACAAAGTTGAAAAGCACGATCCGCCGACATATAATGAATCTTACGAGATGCTGCGGAACATCTACTATCAGCGCAATGTCGAAAAAATGTTTCAGACCTGGTTAAAAAAGAAACGCAGTGAAAGCAAGATAGACATTCTTCTCTGATTTCACCTCTGACAGATTTCAATCAAAGTGTTGTTTTAAGTGCAGATTTTACCTGTTTCGGGCTTAAAAACTGCAAAAAAGCAAAAAAAAGGCAAAAAACTCTCTCAACAGCTAAAAAACAACAAAAAAAGTAAAAAAAACGCCTTAATTTTACTGAAAAATATTTGACAAGCGCCGTGACAATCTTAAAATGGCACGTTGTTTGTTAACCTTTTTTATGGAGAGTGTTATGGCAAAAGCAGCAAAGAAAAAAAGAGAGTACCTCGTAGCAACCACAAAAACCGATTTCGTTAAAAAGATGAAAGAAACTGTTAAATCAGTTGCTCTCACGAACGATCAGGCTAAAGAGCTTTACGATGTTTTCACAGCTATCCTTAAGGATACTGTCATTTCTGAGAAAAGACTCAGCCTTAACGGCGTTGGAACTTTCAAAGTAAACGAAAGAAAAGCTCGCAAGGGTATCAACCCGAAGACCCGTCAGGAAATCAAAATCCCGGCAACGAAGACTGTTTCTTTCAAACCGACACCTGTTTTCAAGAAGGAACTCTAATCTCCGTTTTTTTAATCCTTTTCAGGATGGCGGTCATGCGATTTTCGTGTGACCGCTTTTTTTTGCCCTGATTCTGTGATTATTTGATTCTTTCGAGAAATTCTTCAGCCAGTTCGAGATACTTTTTAGCACCGATAGAAGCGACATCGTAAAGAAGTATCGGCATTCCGAAACTCGGAGATTCGCTCAGTTTGACGTTCCGCGGGATCACAGTCTCAAAAACGAGGCCGCCGAAGTGCTCTCTGACATCGTTTTCAACTTCGTAAGTGAGTTTGACGCGTTTGTCGTACATCGTGAGAAGTATTCCGTAAATCTCGACTGCAGGATTCAGTTTCTGTATGCCTTTCATCGTTTCCATTATCCGGCTCAAACCTTCAAGTGCAAAATATTCGCACTGGATCGGGATGATTATACCGTCGGATGCTATCATGTTGTTTACCGTGAGGATATTGAGCGTCGGCGGCGAATCGATAATGATAAAATCGAACTTGTCTTTCAGTCTGCCGAGCGTCTCTTTCAGAACGAATTCGCGGTTTTCGACTTCAAGAAGTTCTATCTCTGCGCCGGTAAGTTCAGAATTGCACGGGATGATCTTCAGAGAAGGGAGTTTCGTCGGATAGACCGCTTTAACATTGGGATCGGCCATCATGTCATAGATCGTATTGAAGTTTTCTTCTTTGATAGAGCTCATCGATGTTGCGTTTCCCTGCGGATCCATGTCGATGAGAAGCACTTTTTTCTCAAGTGCACTGAGTGATGCTGCGAGGTTTACTGCGGTCGTGGTTTTGCCGACGCCGCCTTTCTGATTGATTACGGAAATCGTTTTTCCCATTTTTATCTCCGTCAAGGCATTGGATAAACCATAAGTTTCTGCCGTTTCAGAAGGTTCTTCTTCCAGTCTTCAACGGCTTTCCGTTTCTCCTCTTCCGAAATCCGTTTTTCTTTCGGAAATTTCTGCTCAAGAAAGCGGTTCGTCATTTTGTCTGTGATGAGCCGCATTTTGATTATCGTCTTAAATTCAAAATCTGTAAGTTCGTATTTTTCGATGAATGCTTTCATGTTTACGTTTTTTTTGTAAGTTTCGACTTTCTGTCTGACAAGTTTTTCATCGACTGTAACTTCGTGTTCGCGCGCCTCTTCAAAAGCGATTATCCTGAAAAATATCAGTTCGAGTATCGTCTGCTTCATTTCTGCGGAAAGCGGCGTTTCAGGCGGAAAGTTGTTCTCGATGTTGAGAAGTTCCCCTTCCTGAAGTATTTCTGAATATGTTATAGCGCGGTTGTTCATGCTTGCAACTACCGTTTCAAGCGGGACCGCCTGTGAAAAAAACATGAAAGAAAGCAGTGCGAAAATCATTCTCTATTTTCTCCGCTATTCAGAATTTTTTCAACATAATCAAGTAGTTGTTCTTTGCCTTCACCGCTGGTCGCACTTGCGAAAAAAGAGCCCTGATTTTTCTGCTTTGCCGCCGAAAGTTCTGTTTTGGTAAGTTTATCGGTCTTTGTAAAAACCGGCGTGTAACCAATTTGGTAGTGATCAAGAAACTCCATCATCTGTTCGTCGTTGGGCAGTACACCGTGTCTTGAATCGATCAGGAGGAAAATATCGGCAAGGCTTTTTCTCGTTCTGAGATACTTTTCGATCACGACACGCCAGAGATCCTGTTCAGATTTCGAGCGCGACGCGAAGCCGTAACCCGGAAGGTCGACGAAATAGAAAGAATCGTTCACGTTGAAGTAGTTGAGAAGAACTGTTTTTCCAGGTTTTTTCGAAGTCTTCACCAGATTTTTGCGCCCGAGCAGCATGTTCATCAGACTCGATTTTCCGACATTGGAACGCCCGATGAATGCGAATTCGGGTCTGCCGTCTTCGGGAAGTCCTGACATGGATGAAGCACTTTTTACAAACTCAGCCTTTTTTATCTGCATTAGTTCCTTTCCATTTCGCGGTGGGCGATGTCGTGTCTGAAATAAGCCTTGTCAAAAGTTATTTTTTCAACATTTTTGTAAGTGTTTTCAACTGCTTCATTTATATCTTTCCCGCCTGAAGTGACCATAAGGACTCTGCCGCCGTCCGTCACGATGTTTCCTAAAGCATCGAACTTAGTTCCGGCGTGGAATACGACACAGTTTTCATCGACAGAATCAAGTCCTGAGATGACTTTTCCTTTTTCGTAACCTTCGGGATATCCGCCGCTTGCGAGGACGACGCACATTCCGTAACCGCTTCTCCAGACGAGTTCCGGCAGCGCTTCAAGCGTAGTATCACCTTTACCTGTAACCGCCCGGAAATACGGAACGATATCGCTTATGAGCATGAACATCAGAGGCTCTGTTTCCGGGTCGCCGAAGCGGACGTTGTATTCAAGAACAAAAGGCTCGCCGTCAACGATCATAAGCCCGATGTAAAGGATCCCGCGGTAATCTATGCCCCGTTTTTTCAGTTCGTCGAGAAGCGGCTGCGTTATGGTTTTGTCGACTTTTTCATAAAGTTCGTCAGTTCCTGATTTTACCGGCGTGTATGCACCCATTCCGCCTGTGTTTAAGCCTGTGTCACCGTCGTTGAGCGCCTTGTGATCCTGCGAGAAAAGGAGAGGTTTGACGTTTGTTCCGTCGGTGAGAAGAAGAAGAGAAAGTTCTTCGCCCTTCAAAAACTCTTCGATTACGACTTTTGCTCCGGCTGATTTGAATTTGCCGCCGAGCATCTGGGAAAGTTCGGAACTTGCTTCTTCATAAGTTGCGCAGATTATTACTCCTTTTCCTGCAGCCAGACCGTCAGCTTTCAGGACTACCGGATATTTCGAGGTTTTCAGAATTTTGTCACCGCTTTCAAAATCAGTGACTGTCGAATACGCCGCAGTCGGGATTTTCGCCGCTTTCATCACTTCTTTTGCGAAAGCCTTGCTTGATTCAAGGCGTGCAGCATCCTTGTTGACTCCGAAAATGCGGAGCCCTTTCGCTTCAAAAGCATCAACGATCCCTTTTGCGAGATAGTCTTCCGGACCTACGACTGTGAGATCTATCGATTCCTTTATTGCGAAATCAAGCAGAGATTCGATAGAATCATCAGCAATATCAGGTATTTCTGCAACCTCAGCTATTCCTGCGTTTCCCGGAAAGCAGAAGAGTTTGTCAACATAAAAACTTTGAGCGATTTTCCATGCAAGAGCGTGTTCGCGACCGCCTTTTCCGACTACCAGAACTTTCATTTTTCCCTGTTTTCCTCTAAAAATCAGTAAAACGGGATATTTTAAGGATTAACTCCGCCATGTCAAACTTTGAGAGTGCGACAAATTTGCAATATATGTTTAAATTCCTAAAATATTGCGTTTTTTTGGTGTATTGCAAATTAATGGGAGTTAAAAAATGAAAAAGGAAATCAAACAGTTAGGCCAGGAACTTATTGATTTTATTGACAAATCTCCGACAGCTTTTCACGCTGCGCAGAATATTGCCGAAACTTTGACGGAAAAAGGCTTCACAGAACTCGACGAAGCCGAACCTTGGAAACTCGAGAAAGGAAAAGGCTACTTCGTCAGAAGAAACCTCTCTTCGGTCATCGCTTTCAGGCTCGGGAGCAACGCTCCGGTCAGCACAGGCTTCAAAATCGCCGGCGCGCACACCGACAGCCCGCTTCTTAAGTTAAAGGAAAACGCGGAAAATGTTTCTGCGGGATGTGTCCGCGTCACGACCGAGATCTACGGCGGACTGCTCGTCTACACATGGCTTGACAGGAATCTCGGGATCGCCGGCCGCGTCATGGTCAAAACCAAAAACGGCGAAGTCGAAAAACTCGTCAACATCAACAGACCTGTTGCAATAGTTCCGTCTCTTGCGATCCACATGAACCGCGAGGCAAACAAAGGATTCGAATTCAATCCGCAGAACCATCTTCAGGTCATCCTCACTGCCGACGGCGAGGCGAAAAACGTCCTCAAAACGCTCGTTGCCAAAGAACTCGGCGAAAAACCTGAAAATATCGGTCAGACCGACCTTTTCGTCTACGACCTTCAGGGCGGGACTTTCGGCGGGATCGACGACGAATTCATCTCGACCGGCAGACTTGACAACCTGCAGATGTGCCACTCGATCCTGACCGCTTTCCTTGCGGCGAAACCAGGCAAGGCAACGACTGTTGCAGCTTTCTACGACAACGAGGAGATCGGCTCACGTACTCCGATGGGTGCCGATTCATCTTTCACGAGAACGATTCTGGAAAGGATCGTCGCGCTCACTTCAAAAGGTGCCGACGACAGATTCGTAGCTTTCTCGAAGAGTTTCCTCATCAGTGCAGACGGCGCACACACGCAGCATCCGAACTTCCCTGAAAAACACGATCCGGCTTACGCTCCGAAAATGAACAAAGGTCCGGTCATCAAGTTCAGCTCAAGTTTCAGATACGCTACGACCGCCGAAACAAGTTCATATTTCGAGCAGCTTTGCGCAGGCGCAAAAGTTCCCTGCCAGAAGATCGCGAACCGCTCGGATGTTCCGTCAGGCAGCACGATCGGCCCGATGTCATCAGCCGCTCTCGGCATAAAAGCGGTCGATGTAGGCAACGCGATGTGGGCGATGCACTCGATCAGAGAAACTGCCGGAACCTCTGATCATTACTACATGACAAAGGCGCTTGAGTATTTCTTTGGAAAATAAGGCAAAATTTTTTGATATTTTACTTTTTTTTTGCTAATGTGCGCCCCGATGAGTTTTTTGTTGCTTTAAATTCCATTATTTTTTAAGAGGTTGTTATGAAATTGAAAAGTTTGATGCTTTTGGTTTTGATTCCGGTTGCAATGATGCTTGTTTCGTGTAACCCGGAAGACGAGTACCTTGGAAAACTCTACTCGAAAGACACGAGAAACTACGCTATCCAGGGTCTCAAAAAGATGAAAGACGAGATCGTCAATATGGACAAGGCCTGCTCGAAACTTCTGAAACTCGACAAAACACCCGAAGCAGGGCTTGCAGTGCTTACCGCCGGCGAGATCGGCTGCACGCAGTCTGTTGACAGGATCAGTCAGATCGTAGACGAATGTCTTGCAACGACAAACGTAAGAAACCTTAAAACCCTTGAAAGTGCGGCTATGGCTTTCGGTCTTCTCGAACAGCCGTCATCTGTTCCGACACTTGCGAAGTATCTCACGCTTCAGACTCCGGAAGTCCTTGCTCCCGGTATGCGTGAAAAAGCAGAATCTGTTGCAAAACGTGCAGCGATTGAAGCTCTTGCAAAGATGCCGAACGAAAGCAAGCACCTTGTTCCCGAAATCCTTAAAGTTTTCGACTCAAAGATCGAAGATTTCGGCACGAAATACACCACCGCCGGTCTTCTCGGCGAATGGCGCGATCCTTCGACAGTCCGCCCGCTCGTAACTTCTCTTTTCTATGAAGAGCAGGGTTTCAGCCTTTTCCCGGAATCAAGAAAATCGCTCATCAAACTCGGCAAAATGGCTGAAGAAGAGCTTATCAAGGCTTACAACGGCGAAAACCCGAAAGTAAACGAGATCCAGAACGCAAACAAGGAAAGAGCTACAAAACAGTTCTGCCCGGAATACATCGGCAACGAAGAGGCTAAGAAGAAAGGCGAATGCCCGAAAGACGACGAATACATGGCAACGATCGCTTCGATCGAAACCACGACAAAGCTCAAAACTTCGATCGTTCTTGCCGACATCCGTTCGAAACAGGCAGTCGACATGGTCATCAAAGAGCTCGAAACCCAGCTTGCAACCGACAAGAAACAGCCTTTCCTTGCTGAGCACCTTGCAGTTCAGCTTGCAAAATTCGGCGACTTCAAAGCTACTGATACGCTTCTCAAAATGGTCAGCAAGAAGTTCACGAAAGACGCAACCAACAGCAAAAAATACAAGGGTCAGCTTTCTAAAGAAGAAAAAGCACAGGCTAAACTTGCAGACAGAGGTCAGGAAATTTCGATCATGATGAAAGGCGCTGAAGCTCTTGCTATCCTCGGTGACCCGAAAGCTCTTCCATACCTCGAAGAAGTCGTAAAGCAGAAACCGGTTTCCGAATACAACGAAATGAACGAAAAGATCATTTTCTACGAAGCTACCGTCTGGGCTGCTGACGCTCTTACAAGAATGGTTTCCGATCCTGAAATGGCCGACAGATTCATCGCAGTTGCAAAAGGCGTTATCGAAGAAGGCGAAAAATATGTTGCTAACGTCGAAAAGAAAGCAACCGATAAAGTTAAAAAGGAACTTCCTGTAGGTCAGGAAATTTCAAAAGACGATATGGATAAAAAGGTTAAAAACGAAGCAAGACTTGACGTAAACTACGATTCGACCAACAAGACAGTCGAAATGTTCAAGAGATTCGTTGACAGAGCTAACGTTGCGAAAGAGTGCAAAGCAGACAACGCATGCTACGTTGCAAAACTCGGCGACAAAAATCCGGCAGTCGTTGAAAAAGCAGTTTACATGCTCGGCTACTCCGGCAAACTCGGCGACTACAAAGAACAGCTCAAACCTGTTATGAAACACACTGAGCCCTATGTCCGCGAAGCTATGTCGATCGCACTTCTCAAGACCGAAGACAAAGGATTTGTTCCGATTCTTCAAGAAGTTCTCAAAGCTGAAGGCGACAAAGTCGAATACGCTGCAGCTATGAAGGAATTCAAGGCAATATCCAGCTATCTCAGTTCCATAAACTAATTTTCTGCGTCCAAAAATCCGTTCATTCCACATTTGAGGTTTTCAAATGAAAATAGCCATCGTCAATGTCAATAAGTCAAGAGTAGTAAAAAACACGGAATACCATGTTTTTACCGCAAAGGCCTTTGTTGAAGCAAGATCGTGGAACGAAATAAGCGCCGAAATAGTCAATGTCTACATGACGGACGACATGTCGACTTCAGCCGGGATCATAGAAAACCAGCAGGCCGACATCGTCGTTTTCAGGGTGCTTTACTGGAATGCCGGCTACATCCTGAAACTGGCAAAATCGTGCAAAAACATGAAGTTCACCAAAGGGCTCTGGGGCTACGACACCTTTGCAAGTCCGGAAGAATACTTAAAAAAGGAGTTCGACTTCGATTTTATCATTCAGGACGAGCCGGAACTTTCGCTCTACGAAACGGCGATGCTGAAACGGAACGGAGAAAATATAGGAAAGGCTTCGGGCATTGTTTTCAAGGACAAGAAAAGCCACTCTTTCGTTTACGGCGAAAACCGCGTCATTGCCGATCTGGATACAATTCCGTCGCCTTATCTCAACGGAATGATACCTGTCAACGAAACGACTTCGGTTTACTGGGAAATAGCGCGCGGCTGCCTTTTCAAATGCGATTTCTGCATCGATTTTTCGCATTCCGGCAATCTGCGTTACCACAGTTTCGCCTACCTTGAAAAAGAGCTGAAGTTCTTTGCCGAAAAAGGAGTTTCGCAGATATCCGTCGGCTGTCCGATCGCGAACTTGAGTCACCAGCACTTCAGCAAGATACTTTCCATGATAAACGAGTATCTGCCGAATGCGATTTTCGAAATGTCCGTAAGGGCGGATCTCCTTTCGAAAGGCGATATCGAGACTCTCGCTGACATGAACATTTTTCTCAATATCGGGATTCAGACTACAAACCAGAAAGTCCATGAAAATCTTCTCACATCATTCAATGTCAACAAAGCTCTCTCCAACATCAGGTATATGGCGAATTTCCCGGCTCTGATGTTCGGAATCGATGTGATTGCAGGTCTCCCAAGGATGTCCTACGAGGATTTTCTGAACGACCTCGAAGTTGTTTTCAATCTCTGGCCGATATCCATAAACCTCAAAGGTCTTTCGGTCTATCCGGGCACGAAAATATACAACCGGATGCGCGAATTCGGCTACATTATCGAAAATTCATATCCCTACAACGCACTGGAAAGCGCGCAGTTCACTAAAAAGGATATGGAAAAGGCGGCGGAACTTTCAGACGGAATAGATCTCCTTTACAACAAAGGACGCATGGTTTCGATAATCACGATGCTCGCAAAAGGGCTTGAAATGCCGTGCCACGAAATCATCATGCGCTGGAACAAGTGGATAAAAAAACAGGCTCCGGATATCGTCGCATCAGACTTCGATTCGATCGAATATTCGCGTCTTTTCGGCTATATCCACGAGTTTTTCTCGTACATTTTCGACCGTTTTCAGAAGAAAAAACTGTGGCCGGTGGCATCAGACCTGCTGAAACACAACCACTTTTATACTACTTCGCTAATGGTCGAGAGCGAAGACAGGGTCGCATTGCCGTACCAGCTTGAAACCATCTGCGATTCAACGGTTTTCGGCATAAACGATTCGGCGTTTTTCGACAAATTTTCCTACGACATCGAAGATTTGATCGATACCGGTTACATCGACCTCAAAAAGTATGCCTCGGAAGTTGACAAAGAGGAGCTTTACGGAATCGTCTACCGCATTGACGGCTCGGTTTTTGCAAAAGTCATCTCGAGTGAAGAGTTCATGGTGTTCGATTATATCCGCTCCAAAAAGACGGCGACATTTGCCGAGCTGAAGAAAAAATTCAAAAAGGTAGATGTTCTGGACATTCTCTACACATGGTGTGAAGACGGCGTTCTTTTCGTAGCCTAAGGTCTTCTTTCTGTAAATACAGTATTGAAAAGATTCAGGATTTCTTCTTCCGAAGTGTCTGCCGGTTTTTCCGTATTTATAGTTTTTGTCGATTTTTCATCCGAAAAATAGAGAAATTTTTTATCGAAACCTATTGTCTTTCCATTTCTTTTTTCGGCAAAAAGACTCTCTCCCCACCAGCCTGCCGGTTTTTCGATTCCCATGATATGAACTATCGTCGGAGCGATGTCGGTCTGATCCGCGCGGGTCGAAAAATCTGCTTTCGGAAGTGGGCGCTTTGAGAGAAAAATGAGCGGGATTTTTGCCAGATTGTTTCTCGGATGTCCCGGGATTTTCGCAGTAACATTGTTGAGCGGACACGAGTGATCTGCCGAAATTATGATCAGTGTCGAATCGTCGAAAAGCCCCTCTTTATCCAGGTTTTCGATAAAACCGGCGATGTCGAGATCCATCCTGTCGACCGAAGTCAGCCACAGTTTAGCAGCTTTGTCTTTGATATTCTCTGTTTTCGGTGCTGCAGGATATTTCAAATGGAGATATTTCATCTGCCCCGCCGGCGGATGCGTATCGGTTCCCAGAATCGAAACAAACAGTTTTTCTCCGCTATTTTTCTTAATGTATTCAATAACTTGTTCATATAACTTCCTGTCTTCAAGCCCCCATCCGTAGATATATTTTTTCAAATTTTCATCTGCGAAGAAATCTTCCCGTCCGATGATTTCAGAAAATCCCATATTTTGAAAAATAAGGTTTTCATTAGCAAAAAATTTCGAGGCGCTTCTGATGAAAACCGGCTTAAAACCCTGCTTTTTCAAGATTTTCGGGAGTGAATTTCTATGTCCGGTCGGTTCCTGAATGTTGTAATTGGGATGCGAATTGAACGTGACGGTAAGTCCCTGCAGCGTAGGCGATCCGCTGGTTACCAGATTGGTGAAAGTCTGTTCCATAATGTCGCTGCGGCAGAAAAAGCGGTTTGCGAAATCTCCTTTTATTTTACGGTTGTAGCACGGAAGTGCATCAAGCGAAAGCGACTCTGTAAAAATGTATATAACCCTCGAATACTCTCCGGCATCAAGCGGTTCCTTGTCCTTTTTGCCGAGGTCGATTCCGAGGCTGTCGATCGTTTTTCTGTATGGTGAAAAATCGTTCGTCACCGTAAAATCTTCAGAGAAAAGGCGGTAGTCGCCGACAAATTTTTCTGTCACAGGAGTAAGCACTTTAAATGTGCTGCCCAAAGCGGGAAAAATCACGTCGGTCATAAAATCGAGCCACTGATTCTGCGTGACGTAATATATCTGCGCGTTCCTGAAACCGGTTATGACACGGTCGAACCTTTCGTCTTTATCGAACAGAGACGATGCCGAAATATTCAACCAGTTCAGCAGCATACAGATCAACAGCCAAAAAACCGACTGTTTGAAAAGATTATCTTTCGGGATCTTTCGTATGCAGAAGAAGGATATTGCGAACACGGTGAAAATAAACGTAAAAATCGCAACGAATCCGTACCACGGAACGAAAGAAGTGACGCTGTAAGGAGTGATCAAAGCGAAATGAGCGCGCTCCACAAGCGTGTTGCCGAAGTAGTAAAGCAGAATATCGGCTACCGCCAGAGTTGCATTTGCCGCGACGTAAAGCGCCGGAACAAACGCGATCCTGAAGACAGCCTTGAGTATCAGCACCGCAAAAAGAAAAAATGCCGCATCAAACAGCAGTTTTACCGCAAAATGAAAGCAGATATCGGGATCTGTTATTGAAAAACCGTTTTTCTGAGATGCAATAACGAGAAAAACGATATTAAGCAGAGTGAAAAAAAGGACCGAAAGTAACAGGAAAAGATCAAAACGCGGAAGAAACTTTTTTAAAAACCAGAAAATTTTACTTTTGTCGACCATCACCGTTCACCAAGCCAAAAAACAGCCATTTATAATAAATCGGTAAAAAACTGCAACATATCGAAGGATCCGGGGATCAGCGCAGTATGGCGGTCAACATTTTCCTGACAAAAAATCTCTGCGAAAGTTTTTTTGCTATTGCCTGAATATCTTCTAGCAAAAATCTTGCCGTCATCTTTTTTGGCATTATAATTTTCCGTTTTTTTGACGGGTGGCGCATGAGTTCTTCTTTAAAAATGCAGCAGCAGCAGAATCTGGTGCTTAAGACCGATCTCAGGATGACTCTGCAGATGCGCCAGAGCATAGAAATGCTGCTTAAAAATCAGTTCGAACTGCGCGAAATGATTCTTGAAGAAGTATCGGAAAATCCTTTTCTCGAGGTCGAAGACTGGGGCGACGACATTCAGGAAGAACCGGTTTCCCCGCACGGTGAAGATACTGAAGTTGCAGATACAAAAAGTTCCGATGTCACTGTTCCGCTTCAAATCAACGACAATTCGGCCGACATGAGTTCTATCCTCGCCGATTTCGACTGGGAGCAGATACGGGAAACTTCGTCAAATAATTTCGGAGAGACCAATCTCAAAAAATCGAATGATATCCCGAACGATTTCAATTTTGAGAACACTATTCCTGAAGAAGAGAGTTTTGCCCAGTCGCTCGACTTCCAGATCTCGGTTTCATCTCATCCCGAAAGTCTGAAGGATGTTCTGATTTATATGGCTTACAACCTTGATGCGAAAGGGTTTCTTGCCGACAGTGACGAAGATATCGCCGTTCAGATAGCAACTGATGCCGGAACCGTTGCGAAAGCCAGAGAGATCCTTAAAAATTTTGAGCCTTCTGGCTGCGGCTGCCGCAATTTCCCCGAATATCTGAGATTCATTTTTATAGAACACGGTTCAGTCGATATTCCTGAAAAATTCGAGAAATCGGTCCACCGTCTTTTCAGCGACGAGACGATGCTTGATCTCCTCGTAAAAAAGAATTTCGACGCGCTCTGCGGCAGTTTAGGCATCACGCAGGCTGAACTTTCGGAACTTCTGCTTTTCTTCAGAAGCGGTGTCGCGTCGCCTTATCCGGCATTCGGTTACGAGCAGGAGCGGACTGAATACGTCAAGGCGGATCTCATGGTTTTCATGCGTGAAGGCGAGCCGGTGATTTACATTGACGACAAAATGCTGCCGACGGTGATCCTTAAAACCGAGCTCTTCGAAGACAACATGAAAAATGCCAGGAACCGCGATGAAAAGCATTTCATGCGTGAAAAGTACAAAAATGCAGAGTGGATAATCAAGTCGGTGAGCGACAGGAACCGCACGCTTTATCAGGTCGCGGCAAGCATTTTCTCGCATCAGAAGGCGTTTTTGGAGCACGGCGACAAATTTCTGAAGCCGCTCACGCTGAAGGACGTTTCGGATGACATCGGCCGCCACATCGCGACTGTTTCGAGGCTTACCAACGGCAAGTACGCGCAGACCCCGCACGGGATCTTCGAGCTGAAATACTTCTTCGTAAAGCAGGTGAACGACAATCTGACGACAAACAAGCGTCTCGAGCAGAAGATCGTCGAGATAATCGAAGGGGAGAACCGCGAAAATCCTTACAGCGACGACGACATCGCCAACATTTTAAGCAGGGAAGGGATCGAAGTCGCCCGCAGGACCGTTGCAAAATACCGCTCGAAAATGAATATCCCGCTTGCAAGGGAGCGCAAGAGAAACTATCAATTTGAGGTCGGGAACTGAACATGTGCAAAATAGGGAAATTTCTGAAAAAAGAACTTGTTGTCTGCCGTGCCGGCATAAAAACGAAAGAAGAACTTTTCAAATATATCGCGGAAAACGTTGAAAAGTGCGCCGGTATCTCCAAAGATTCGGTCGTTAAAAGCCTGACGGAGCGCGAAACTTACGGTTCAACAGGGATCGGCAAGGGTGTCGCAGTCCCGCACTGCCGGATAAAAGGCTCGAAAGAAGTCGTTGTGCAGCTCATTTCGCTTGCAGAACCCATGCCTTACGGAAGCAGCGACGGCGAAGACGTGAGCCTTGTTTTCACGCTGATAGTGCCTGAGGGGAACAATCTGCTTTATCTAAAACTGATAAGCCAGATCTCGGTTTTATGCAGCAATGCCAGAATACGCGCAGGGCTCATTGCGGCGGATGATCCCGAAAAAATGATTGGTTTGATATCAAATTTATAGGAGGAAATCATGGTTTTCAGAGTTGAAGTCGGTTTGAACGAAGATGTGAAGGACGCTCAGGGTCTGACCTGGAAAAGAAGGATCGAGACGGATCTCGGGATCAGAACGGTCACCGATGTCAAGATGCTCAAAGTTTATCTGATCGACTGCGAGGATGTCACTCAGCAGCAGGTCGCGGCGTTTGCATCGGAAGTCCTTGCAGATCCGGTGACTGAAGTTTTCGAAACGCGCGAAGTCCTTGCCGACAACTACTCCTTCGACTGGATCGTTGAGACGGGATACCTTCCGGGTGTTACCGACAACGAAGGAAAAACGGCTCTCTGGGGGCTCAAGACTTTCCTTGGGACTATCGGTGAAAACGACATGGTTTTCTCGGGCAGGAAGTATCTCATCAGCGGAAAGATAAGTGAAGACGAGATCAGAAAAATCGCCTCAGACCTGCTTGCAAACGGCGTTATCCAGCGTTATTCGATCCTCAGTGCCAAACAGTGGGCAAAAGGGCAGAGGATAGGAAATGCCGTTCCCAGAGTCGTTGACAAGACTGCTCCGACCGTTGAAAAAATGGCACTTGACGTTTCTGACGAAGACCTGATGAAAATTTCGAGATCGCGCGTTCTTGCACTCAATATCGATGAAATGAAGGCGATACGCGACTACTTCAGACGCGAAGATGTCATCAAAAACAGGATCGAACACGGAATGTCGGCTGAAGCTACCGACTGCGAAATCGAAGTTTTCGCACAGACCTGGAGCGAACACTGCAAACACAAAATTTTTGCGGCTGATATCAAATACGAAGACAAGGTTGCCGAAAAAGCTGAAGAAATACACTCGCTCTACAAATCGTGCATCAAAAAGACGACGACCGACATGCTTGAAAGCAAGCCGTGGATCAAATCAGTTTTCGACGACAACGCCGGCATCGTCCAGATCGACGATGACACACTTTTCGCGATGAAAGTCGAGACCCACAACTCTCCGAGCGCACTTGATCCGTACGGCGGCGCACTCACGGGCATCGTCGGCGTAAACCGCGACATCATCGGCTGCGGAATGGGTGCAAAACCGATCCTCAACACAGATGTTTTCTGCTTTGCAAGCCCCTTCTTCCGCGGCGAGATCCCTGAAAAACTTCTTCATCCCGGCAGGATTTTCAGAGGTGTCCACAGAGGCGTCAAAGACGGCGGCAACGAAAGCGGAATTCCGGTAGTAAACGGCTCCATCTACTTCGACAACAGATATCTCGGCAAACCTTTAGTTTTCTGCGGAACGGGCGGACTCATGCCGATGGAACTCAACGGCAAACCGTCGTGGAAAAAAGAGGCTAAAGCGGGCGATCTCATCGTCATGTCGGGCGGAAGAGTAGGAAAAGACGGCATTCACGGCGCGACATTCAGCAGCGAGGAACTTCACGAAGGAAGCCCCGTCACGGCAGTTCAGATCGGTGACGCGATCGTTCAGAAAAGAATGCTAGATTTCATTCTCGAAGCTCGCGACAAAGACCTTTTCAACGCAATAACAGACAACGGCGCTGGCGGACTCAGCTCGAGCGTAGGTGAAATGGCGCAGGATACAGGCGGCGCGAGAATAAACCTTGAAAAAGTTCCGCTCAAATATCAGGGCCTGCAGCCGTGGGAAATCTTCATTTCGGAAGCTCAGGAGCGCATGACTCTTTCAGTTCCGAAAGAAAAATACGAAGAACTCAAGAAGATCGCAGACATCCACGAAGTCGAAATAACGATCGTCGGCGAATACACGAACACCGGTTATCTTGAAATCTACTACAACGACATCCGCGCAGCTTATCTTGAAATGGAATTCCTCCACAAAGGAAACCCGAAATACAAACTCGAAGCGGTTTGGAATTTCCGCGAAAAACAGCCCGAAAAACAGTTCATTCCGGCTGAAAAAAGCAACCTCAACCACATCCTGCTCGACATGATCGGCCGCGTCAACATCGCTTCGAAAGAGGACTGGGTGCGCCAGTATGACCATGAAGTCCAGGGCAGAAGCGCAGGCAAGCCTTTCTGCGGAGTTGAGCACGACGGTCCGAGCGATGCAGGCGTTCTCAGAGTTTCTCCTTTCAAGAAAAACGCGATCGTCGTATCCCACGGGATCAAGCCTTCATTCAGCGACATCGACTGTTTCCACATGACTGCAAGCGTAATAGACGAGGGCGTCAGAAACGCAGTATGCGTCGGTGCAGACCCCGATTTCATGAGCGGTCTTGACAACTTCTGCTGGCCTGATCCTATTTACGATGCCGAAAAGAATGACGACGGAAAGGCGAAACTTGCTCAGCTTGTCCGCTCCAACAAAGCGCTTTACAAATACTGTACCGAATACGGGATCCCGCTCATCAGCGGCAAAGACAGCATGCACAACGACTACGGCAGCGGCAAAAACAAAATTTCGATCCCGCCGACACTTCTTTTCACTCTCATTTCGAAGATGGACGACGTCGAAAAGATGGTCACGATGGATTTCAAGCACGAAAACGACAAAATCTTCCTTATCGGCGAAACGAAAGACGAACTCGGCGGCAGCGAATACTACCTCTACCACGGCATAAAACACGAAGGCTTCGTCCCGAAAGTCGATTCTGCGAAGTTCATGAAGAGCTACCGCGCTCTGCATGAAGCTATGAAACACTCTCTTGTTGAAAGCGCTCACGACCTTTCGGACGGCGGTTTTGCGATAGCGGTTGCGGAATCGGCGTTCTCAGGCGGCTTCGGTGCAAAAGTAGACCTCAAAAAAATGGCGAAATCGGGCGATATAACGAGAAACGACACGCTTCTTTTCAGCGAATCGAACGGTCGAATCTTAGTTTCCGTAAAACCTGAAAATGCCGAAGCTTTCAAGGAAGCCATGAAAGAGTGCGAATGCAGCGAAATAGGGGATGTAACTTCAGGAACATTCCTTAAAATCAGCGGTCTCAAGGACGAAAGCGTCGTAGACCTCGATATCTACGAGCTCAAAAAAAGCTGGAAAGGTCTCATGAACAAGATGAATTAGTCACAGGATCCCGTTTCCCGTAAAAGAAAAAAATCCGTTTCCTTTCGTAAAAATTATGTGATCCAATAGTTCGATCCCCATCATAAAACCAGCCTCACGAAGCTGTTTCGTCATGATTTTGTCTTCATCGGACGGCATAATGTTTCCTGACGGGTGGTTGTGCGCCACGATGATCGATGCTGCCCGGTCGGTGCAGGCGACGGCAAAAACTTCCCGCGGGTGCAGCGGCGCATAGTTCAAAGTTCCGATGAAGGTGAGATGGACGTTTATCACCCGTCTCGAGCCGTCGAGAGTTATCGTCAGAAAGTGTTCCTGCTTTTTTTCAGCGTAGTCTTTGAGGAGCGGCAGCAGATCTTTCGGAGTTCTGATGAGAGGCTTTTCGCTTTCGACATAAAAGCGTTTGGCGAGTTCGAACGTTGCTATAAGCTGACACGCCTTGGAGTTGCCGACACCGGGGATTCCGGAAAGTTTTCTGATGTCGAGAGCTTCAAGCTTTTCATGCTCGAGCAGAGTTTCGATCTCTTTCGAAATCGTCATGAGCGGATGATCTTTTCCTCCGCTGCCGAAGATCAGGGCGACAAGTTCCCGGTTGGAGAGGGCAGACGCCCCTTTTAAAAGCAGCTTCTCGCGCGGCTTGTCCTTTTCGTAAAGATCTCTGATCTGCTTCATAATCACCTCACTCTTAGAATTTAAATTAGAATATTTTTAAAGTCAAGATAGCAAATGATAATTGTTGTTAAAAATTTATGGAACAATAAAATGACAACATTCGGTGTCTTTTTGTCTTGCTTTTTTATATAAAATACCTATAATCCCGCGGCTTTTTTAGGTGATTAGGGTTTTTTGAATGTGGTACGGTAAACAAACAAACCCTTTCAATTATAATATTACTCGCAAATAGCCTTTTGTAAGAAAAATCTTAATAATTTTCAATATTTTTATCAATTTTTATCATCTTTGCGGCGCCTCCCTAGACACCCTAGACACCCTAAATTCCCTAAACTCCCTATCCCGGCGCCGCAAAGGACTGTTCCGAGATTCTTGGAACAAGCGCAAAAGGCACTGCTCCGTGTGCAGAAAACTGCTCCGACTCGTCAGCAACGACAGAGTGCCCGGTTTACGGATCGTCTTTCTTCGGACAGGATGCCCAGTATGCTGCAGTCGGCTTCTGCACGCAGAAAAACTTCTCGCAGAAAGGCTCCGGCGAAGAAATCGTGACCGTTGACAGCTATACGCACTTCGAGTGGCAGAAAGCCGCATCAACAACCGCGATGAGCTGGATGCAAGCCGATGAACACTGCATGCAGTCGGTTTATGACGGCACGATGGACTGGCGTCTTCCGACTCCTCAGGAACTGCTCACAATCGTTGACAACAGCAGATACAATCCTGCGACAAACTACAGTTTCACGGGAATGCCGATGTCGAACAGCACATATTTGTGGACATCAAAACAATACAACGGAAACACCGGTTATGCCTATATATTCAGTCCGACATTCGGATGGTATGAGGGATATGATACCAATAATGATTTAAAAACCAACACTTATAAGGTTTTATGTGTCAGCGGATACGAGATGCTGCCACATCAGGCAATTTTACGGCATCGTCTGACGGAAAAACAGTGACCGACACACGCACAGGTCTTATGTGGCAGAAAAGCTATGCGACTGACAAAACATGGCAGCAGGCACTGAACTATTGCGAAAATTCGACTTATGCAGGTTATTCCGACTGGAGACTGCCGAATAAAAATGAGCTTGCATCTTTGGTAAATTATGAAAAAGCGGGAGCACCGTATTCAGATTTTCCAAATATGCCTAGTGAGATTGGTGTATGGTGGTGGTCTTCATCTACTTCAAAAGAAACAAATAGCGCGTGGTTCATGAGTTCCTATTATGGACATATAGGTTATTATTATAAGAGTAGCACCTACTATGTCCGCTGTGTCAGGTAGCACGGTTTCACAAAACAAGGGGTTGAGTTTTCAATAGATTTTCAATTTTTCTCTTCTTCCAACAAATTCTGCTGATCCGCAATTTCCTTTGCATTTTTGCTGCTGATAGTCTTGGCACCGCGTTTTTCCAAAGACTTTCTCGCATCACGCGCAACTTCCGCACCTGAAACTGCTATTTCGGCACTTTGCTCAAGATTTTCAGGATTTTCATTCTTGGATATTTCTGTTGCTGAAACTTCCGCCAGCATATTCAAAATCAGTTCGACGTTGGTCATGTTGTCACGCAGACTTTCCTTTTTCAAACCTTTGAAATCCTTATATTCTTTTGCACTCATGCCTGCCCAGGTGCGATACATCAGATCAGTCAGAATTGCGTATTCACGGCCTTGTTTCACGCCGGATCTTTCCCATTCGTCAGTCAAATTCTTACGAACTTCAATAGATTTCAGTCTTTGATTTATCCAGCTTTCACTATAGCCGAGATTGCGGTAAGTCCTGATCGCACGATCTATCGCAAGTTCCGGATCGGATGCTTCGTCAATAATCACACTCCCGACTTTTGAAAGCCAGAGTTTGAAAGGTTCCGCTTTTTTGCTGGGAATAGACTGGATCAGCCTTAGAATCTGCTCGACATCACCGACATCGGTCATGCGCATTTTGCCGTCCGCAGCAAGAATTTTCAAAGCGTGACAATTTGTCACGCTTTCATTTCCTTCTTCTTTCAAGCGTTGTTTCAACTTGCGCCAATACGCGAAAGGGTCGGCACTTTCAGTCAACACGGCAACCACATCAACAATAGCGAAATACCATTTCTCATTCTCCCGATCCCATACAGAACGAATTTTACTGTTGTCGAAGATCTGCGTTTTAGTTTGTAATACGGAATTTTTGTTGTTTTCTTCCATTTGAACCTCGTAACATCAAGAGTGACGATTTTATCCGATGATTCGAATAAAACAATTTGGTTTTCACAATTTTCCATTCACAACATCAAAGAAAAATTTCCTGGGAAACAAAATAAAAATTTAGTTTTATTTTTATGATTTACAAAATTTTCAGAAACATATCTAAAAAATATTGAATTTTTAAATAAAAATAGGCCTGTCCGCAACGGGGCGTACATACACGGCGGAAACAAACCCAAAGAGATTTTCAAGCAGAATAATTCTAAATTTTAACGGCAGGGCAAAGCCCTTTCAGCGGGCATTTGCTGCATTCATGTTTGGTCGGCCTGCAGATCGTCTGCCCGAGCGTGACGAGTTCCTGATTTATCTCTTTCCAGTATTTTTTCGGAAGAGTTTTTTTGAGTTCATCCCTTGTTTCTTCGGGTGTTTTTGTCGAAACGAGCCCCCACATGTTCGAAATACGGTGGACATGAGTGTCAACGCAGATCTCGTATTTGTCAAAAGCCTTGATCAGGACGAGGGATGCTGTTTTTACGCCGACTCCGGGAAGGGTGGTGAGCTCTTCGATCGTCTGCGGGACTTCGCCTCCGAACCTTTCGACGATATCTTCTGCAAGTTTTTTGAGGTTTTCCGCCTTCGTCCTGTAAAAACCTACGGGATAGATGAGTTCGGCGAGCTCTTCGACCGAAAGAAGGGCCGTTTTTTCGGGTGTGTCGGCACGGGAAAAAAGTGATTTCGACGCTTTTGTCGTAACTGCGTCTTTAGTACGAGCCGAAAGCATGGTCGAAGCGAGGAGTTTCCACGGTGAGTCGTGACCCGCCGCCATGAGGTCGATCACCGGCGCGTAATCAAGTTCTTTCACCCAGATCCTGAGAGCCGAAAAGGCTTTGTCGACTGGTATAACTGTCTGATTTTTCATTTTTTGAGTAATTTTTCTTTGTCCGAAAGCCAGTGTGCGATCTTTGATACCATGATGTCTATCGCGACAAAATTCTGTCCGCCTTCGGGAATTACAAGGTCTGCAAAACGCATCGTCGGCTTTACGAAATCGCGGTAAGCCGGGCGTACCATCGTGAAATAACGCTCTCTGATCTCGTCAAACGAGCGTCCGCGCTGCTCCATGTCGCGTCTGATCCTGCGCAAAAGGCGGATATCGGCGTCGGTATCTACGAAAATCTTGATGTCGAGCATATTTCTCACTTTTTCATCGTGGAACGTCATGATCCCTTCGAGAATGACGATGTCGGCGGGCTCGATAAGCTCGGTTTCCTGCCTGCGCGAGTGAGTCACGAAGTCGTAGATCGGCTTGTTTACAGGCTTGTTCGCCTTCAGATCGTCAAGCTGCTGCCGGAGAAGCGGAAAGTCGATCGCATCCGGAATGTCGTAGTTGTTCTTCTCGCGCTCCTCAAGAGTTTTGCCGGACAAGTCATTGTAATAACTGTCCATTTCGATGATAACGACTCTTTCGTCCGTTGAAAAAGCCTGTTTGATGTTTTTTGCAACTGTTGTTTTTCCCGAACCGGATCCCCCGGCGATCCCGATAAAAAGCGGCATATTCTCCTCCCAAAAAAATAACGGACTAATATACGGTAGTCGGTCTGTTTTTCAATTTTTTGCCGGAAAACCGTTATCGTTTTGAAAAAGTTTACAATTTTCGACAAATAGCTATAACTTTGCAGTATTCTTATTCGAGGTGCGGAAATGATGTTCAGGATGGTGCCGGAAAAAATCAGAAAAAACGGATTTTTAAACAGTTTGACAACAAAGGATTCGTTTTTCATTTTGGCTTTCATACTTGTCTTTATCAGGATCCTTTCCTATGCGTGGTGCAGTGACGACGCCTATCACGCTTATGTGATGTCAGCCAATCTTCTTGCCGGCAAAGGGTTTACGCCTGCTCCGGGAATAAGGGTGAATGTTTCGACATGTCCGCTGTGGACGATTGTTGTGACTCTGGGAACGGTTGTCTGGAACGATCCTTATGCGGTAGGGATGATTTTCAATCTGCTTTTTTCCGGTATTTCCTTGTTCATGCTGTTCAGACTGATTTACAGAGCGGATGGACTGCGCCCTTATTTTTGCGCTTACCTCGGCTTATGTGTTTCTGTTCAGGTATAAGAAAGACGAAAAGGATGCGGACGGATTTTCATGGAACGCTCTTTGTTTTTTGACGCTGCGTTACTGCTGCTGCCGGTATCGTTCATAATTTACAATCTGTGTACAAATTACAAAAATCCCAAAATGCTGTTTGTAACGCTGGGGATCGCAATGTATCTGGTCTACATAATTTATATCGGCGGCGATTTCATGCTCGGGCGTCATTTTCTTTCGTTGTTGTGGACTGCCCTATTCCTTATGTTCATGCCTGTCGAAGGACGGCAGAATATCCCGTTTTTTTGCTCTGTAGTCCTGACTGCGTTTTTTTACGCTGTATTGCTGATCCCTGCCGTACAACAGTCTTATGACGACTATGTCAAGGAAAACTCTCCCTGCTGGTATGCCGACGAACAGGAATACTATTATAAAAATACCGGACTGATTCCCATGCTTGAAGATTATTCAAAAAACGGAAAACTGACGGCGATTACAAAGCTGAGAAATTACGGGATACTCAGATTTTACAGCGGAAACAAAGACGGCTACGAATACCGTTTGTATGATCCGCTGCTTGTCAGACTTCCAGCCGTTCGTCTTAAGCGCTGGAGAGTCGGTCACATGAGAAGGAAAATCCCTGACGGTTATAAAAAAACTTTGGATAGCGGGGTCAATCATATAAAAGACGAAGATCTGGCGTTTTATTACGATAAATTGAAATTCATACTGTCCGGCGGGCTGCTTGACACGGAGCGCTTGAAGGAAAGCGTGAAATTCAACAGCGGCGCTTATGAAAAGTATCTTCGCAGTTATATTGAAAAAAACGATCTTGCACATCCCGAATAAACAGCATTTTTTCACCGGTTTTTCTAATTCGTTCCATAAAGTTTGCAAAATGCGCGCGGTTTTATATATTCAGCCGGATTTTTTATTTGGAGAAAGAGATGTCTGAAATCAATTACAAAAATGCAGGAGTCGATATTGCTGAAGGTGCAGCGATGGTCGACAAGATCAAACCACTCGTCAAAAACACGATGCGTCCCGAAGTTCTCGCCGGAATAGGCGGTTTTTCATCGCTTGTTTCTATCCCGGAAGGGATCAGAGAGCCCGTTTTAGTCAGCGGAACAGACGGTGTCGGAACGAAACTCAAGTTCGCTTTTCTTGCAAACAAACACGACACGATCGGTATCGACCTCGTTGCGATGTGCGTGAACGACGTCATTGTCGGCGGCGCGGAACCTCTCTTTTTCCTTGATTATTTTGCGACGGGAAAACTGAGAAGCGAAGTCGGCGTGGAAGTCGTTTCGGGTATCGCGGAAGGATGCCGTCAGGCAGGATGCGCTCTCGTCGGCGGTGAAACTGCCGAAATGCCGGGCTTTTACGCGGAAGGTGAATACGACCTCGCCGGTTTCAACGTCGGTGTAGTCGACAAAAGCAAGATAATCGACGGTTCGAAGATAAAGGAAGGCGACGTCATCGTCGGGATCCCGTCAACGGGCGTCCACTCGAACGGATACTCGCTCGTCAGAAAGATCGTCCTCGAAAAAATGGGGCTCAAAGTGAACGACAGGATCGAAGAACTCGGTTGCACGGTAGCTGAAGAGTTCCTGAAACCCACGAGGATATATGTCAAGGAAGTTCTCGACCTCATCAGAAAATTCGACATCCGCGGCATGGTCCACATCACTGGCGGCGGATTTTACGAAAATATCCCGAGAGTCATCCCCGGAGGTCTCGGTGCACTTATCGACGGCGATTTCAAAGTGCTTCCGGTATTTAAGTGGCTCAAAAAATGCGCAGACTTGAGCGAGCGCGAAATGTTCACCACTTTCAACTGCGGAACGGGCTTCATGCTGATCGTGCCGCCGGAACAGGTCGATGCTCTGCTTGAAAACTCCGACAGATATGTAGTCGGCAGGATCGTGAAAACAGACAAAGCCGAAAGAGTCGAGATCACGAAGAGCTATTTCGCGTAATATCCCGAAAAATTGATTTCCAGAAAAATATCACTATACTACCGCGGATTTTTTGTTTGAAGGAGAAATTCATGGCAAGAGTAACAGTTGAAGATTGTCTCGAAAAAGTTCCGAACAGAATGGAACTCATAATCCTCGCGGCGAAAAGGACGCGTCAGCTTCTTGACGGTGCCGAGCCGCTTATCGCCAACACGAAAGGCAACAAACCGCCGATCATCGCGCTTCGTGAAGTCAGTGCCGGCAAAATAGAGCTCGGTTATGCGGCCAACAAACAGAAGAAGCACTTCCACCGCCGCCGCAAAATTTCAAGATACATCCGCAGCCAGGATGAAGATTGATGTCGGATTTTCCTTGTTTTGATTCAGAAATATCAGCATCGGGTCTGAAATTCAGCATTCATACCGGACTTGTTCCTTCGGGAGCAGTTTTTAAAGTCAGCACTTCGGTTTTGTTGTCAAACGGAGCATTGTTTTCGTTCAACACGCTGCCGGAAGAAGATTTTTCCGCTGAAGAAATTCGTCGGCAGCACGACAGGATCATCGGAAAAGTTCCTTTAATTTTTTCTGCAAAAACAGATCCGGGAGACGGAAACAATGTCGATTTTGCCGCGCTATATATGAAGAAAGAATTCCGCCCGACTTCTGATGCTTTAAATAAAATGGCTGAAAATATTAGAAAAATCCTTGTCTTTGAAAATGAATGACGGATTAAAAAAATACGTTTTGATGTGCAAATTTTTAATTGCAAAAAAAGTTTGACTGACGGTGTAAAATTTGGTAAACACCGCCGCTGATTGTTTTAGGTGTTAAATTGGACAATTTTTTATAGGGTTAGTGACATGAAGTTTTTTTCAAAATTGCTTGTTATGGTTTTGATCGTAAGTTTAGTTTCTCCGGTTTATTCTCAGGAAGAGCAGGAAGAAGAACAGGGACAGGTTCAGGAACAAGCTCAGGCGCAGGAGCAGCCGTCGGGTGTCAACCTTAAAGTCGGCGACAATTTCTACTTTGAAGGCAATGTCAACGACAAAGCTGAAGATGACAAAGAAGAGTCTATGGCTGAAACTCAGTCCACTCCCTTCTACAAACAGACATGGTTCATTGCTACGGTAGCTGTTGTCGTTATCGCCGGTGCCGCGGTAGGCATCTACTACGGAACAAGGACCTCTGAGCCTAACGGCAAAACTATCGAATGGGATAACGCAAAGTAATAAATCGGACGATTTTGGAGGATTTTATGAAAAGATTGTTTTTTCTCTCTCTGGCTTTCATTTTAGCCTTTATGCTCATATCTTGCGATTCGGGCAATACCGGTGATTTCAAAATAACGCTGAAACTCCCGATCGATTATGAAGGCGTTTGTAATGATTTAGATGAAGACTATGATTATACCTACTGCATAAATGAAAGCGACCAGGTCATGCTTTCGATTTATTCCAAATCCAATATCGCCGATGAATATGTTTATGCAGACCGTAAACTCATAAAAGTCGGCGACAACAAAGGCGGAAAGGAAGAATTCATCAGGTCTCTCAAAAAGGGTGCTTACTACCGTTTCTTTGTAGAAGTTACGAATTCGAACGAAAAGCTTAAACTAACCGGCGGTATCGACGGTGTTTATTATGATGATAAAAATAATTATGAAGTAAACATTTTCCTTGCACCGGTCGGCGATTTTGCAAGAGTTGTTTCCGACAGGACGCACAGCGACAAAAATTCGCTCGAATCTTATGTCGATGACGGCGGTTCGAAAGGTGCTGCGGCTGTCGCTCTCAAAGACGGCAGAGTCTATATGGCAGGCGGGTATGATATGGAAGAAGATGAAGTTTTTAATAAAGCTGCCATCTTTGATATGAAAAATATCGCCAGAAAGGATCTGAAACTTCCTGCAAAACTTTATGATCATATCGCGGCTCTTCTTGATGACGGAAGTGAAACTGGAAAAGTTGTTGTAGGGCTTGGTACGGGTGAAGATGACGCTCTCAATGATTCAGTTTGGATTTACGATCCGAAATCGGACAAATATGAAATGATTGCTCTCGGTGCTTCGGCGCTTACAAAGGCAAAAGCGATCACGATCGACGGAGATGTTTACATTGTCGGCGGTTGCACAGATTCCGGCGCTTCAAGTTCTGTTTATAAAATTTCAGCAAAAACAGGTTCTGTTGTTTCCGAGCTTTTCGCGACATTGAAGACAGGCCGCTGTAATCATGCTGTTGCCGATGTTTCGACAGTCGTTGTCGATGAAAATGATGTTAAAACTGTTACTCCGAGAATACTTGTTGTCGGAGGATCGACCGATGCAAAAGAAGGAAAAGAAACTCCGGTTCTCGGTGAAAATTTTGTAGAACTCGTAACAAAAGGTTCATCAGTTCCGATGGCGGTCACCGACAGAAACAACGGCGACGATGCTGAATTGACTACAAAAGGTCTTATTTCTCCGGCAGCAGTCAGCGTTCTTATGGATGACAAAGAAGACGATGAAACTGTTGTTGCAGTGCTTGGCGGATATCTTCGTGACGGTGATGACGAGTCTTCGTGGATGTGGGTAGCCAACCCGAATCTTTTGGTTTTCAGTGAAAACGGTGAAAATGCTCTTGTTTACGATAAAAACGGTACTGCAAACGAATGTTCGAGACCTTCAGCTGCTCTTCTCGGTTCGGAAGAGAAAAACGTTATTAAATATGTTGCTGTAAACTGCGGTACGAAAGAAATCGACAGAACGAAGAAAAATGCAACAGATCAGATTGTTTTCGTTCTTCAGGTAAAGAGAGTTAAGGATTCCGACCTCGGTAGAGAGGTTTTTTCGTCTTCGGTTAAAGACAGTCTTATGGATGAAAACCATGATCCTGAAAGTGATGCAACCATAGTTGATGGTCCGGTTGCTGTTGATGCTCTCGGTCAGGTTTTCATGCTCGGTGGAAAATATGTTTATCAGGTAGGCAGCTACGCAGTTCCGTAGCCGTTAATCCGGTTTGATTAAAAACGGGGGTTTTCCCCCGTTTTTTTTTGCTTTTTGGAGGAGTCGTGAAAAAATTTTTTATTCATACTTTCGGTTGTCAGATGAATGTCTACGACAGCGAACGCGTTGCCGTTATGCTTGCCGAAAAAGGCTGGGAATATACCGAAAATGCGGAAGAGGCAGACCTTATCATAATAAACAGCTGCAGCGTGCGTGAAAAGCCGCTGCTTAAACTTTACAGCTGCGCAGGCCGTTATCTGCCGCAGAAAAAATCGAATGGAACGAGGATTTTTATAATGGGCTGTGTTGCTCAGCAGCTGGGCGGCGAAATAATTGAAAAGATCCCGTATGTCGACGGAGTTTTCGGTCCCGGCGCCGAAGATATGATCCCGGATGTCGCCGAAAAGGGCGTTTTTCCGTTCGTCTCTAACAAAGCCGATTCGCTTGAGCGCGAGGAGATTTTTCCGGCAAGGTCGAAAGGGAGTTTCTTCAGTCCGTATTCTTCGTATATCACAGTAATGCACGGCTGCAACAACTTCTGCAGCTACTGCATAGTTCCCTTTGTAAGAGGCCGTGAGATCAGCAGGAAAAGTACTGTGATCCTTGAAGAAATCCAGAAACTTGTTGATTCCGGCATTCAGGAAGTCACTCTGCTGGGGCAGAACGTCAACAGCTACAAAGATCCCGAAAACGGCAAAACTTTTGCCGGACTTCTGCACGAAATTTCTGAAAAAACAGCTTTGAAAAGAATCCGTTTCATAACTAGCCATCCGAAAGATTTCGGGGAGGAACTTGCAAGAGCATTCGGCGAGATCCCCAATCTTATGCCGTACCTGCATCTTCCGGCTCAGTCGGGAAACAACAGGATTTTAAAGCTGATGAACAGGCGCTACACCGTTGAAAACTACATCGAAAAGATGGAACTTGCCCGCAAATACTGCCCCGACATCGCGCTCAGCAGCGATTTTATCGTCGGTTTCCCGGGAGAAACGCGCGAAGAATTCGAAGATACGATGAAACTTGTCGATCTCGTCGGCTATGATTCGATCTTTGCTTTCAACTACTCTCCGAGGCCTTTCACGAAAGCCGAAAAAATGGCTGACGATGTTCCTGAAGAGGAAAAGTTTGCCCGCCTTAACGAACTTCTGGATCTTGAAAAGAAGAGGTTGAAAGAGGTGCGCGGCAGATATTTGGGTCGCACGGTCAATGTTTTAGTCGAATCGGCAAGCCCGAAAGGCGACACTTTCATGGGTAGAAGCGAGCACAATCTGATCGTTCACATAGCCGGCTCTACTGCGGCGGATAAAGGGAAGATCATACCTGTCAAAGTTGTCGAGATCCTTGAAAACACAATGCGCGGCGAGAAAATTTGATGAAAAACTCAGGAATTGCAGTAGTCTGTTCGATCGAAAACGACGGTTCTTTCAAAAACGTAACTTTCGAACTTCTTGGTGCGGCGCGTAATCTTGCAGAAAAAACCGGTGAAAAAGTCATCGCTCTTGTTTGTGCCGGTGAAAACTGCGATGTTTCTATTCTGGGGGAGTTCGGAGCCGACAAAGTTTTCGTTTTATCCCACAGGAAGGTCGGTTTTTTTGAGCTCGAAGCCGATGTTTCGGCAATTTCTTCAATAATTACAGAGATTTCACCTTCAACTGTCCTCTTTCCTGCGACCGATTACGGCAGAGTGCTCGCTCCCGAAGTTGCGGCGCGGCTTCACTGCGGAATAACAGCTGACTGCACCGATTTCGATATCGATTCTGAAGGGCGTCTTGTCCAGATCAGACCTGCTTTAGGCGGCAACATCCTGGCGCATATAATTTCGCCTTCAACTCTGCCGCAGATGGCGACGGCACGTCCTTCAGTTTTCAAGAAAAAGGAGTTCAAGGTAGAGAATTTTGAAAAGATCATCGTTAAAAATGATTTTTCGCTTCTTGCTGAAAAAGTTCTGAAACTCGATGAAAATTCAATAATTTCAGGTGATTGTGAAAAAATAGAAGACGCTGATATCGTTGTTTCTGTAGGCAGCGGCGTCTCCTCATGCGAACTTATGCAGCGAATAGGTAATTTTGCCAGAAGTATCGGCGGCGTGCTTGCATGCTCTCGAAAAATCGTCGAAAAAGGGTGGCTTGAACAGCCGCGTCAGGTCGGGCAGTCGGGAAAGACCATAACTCCTGAAATTTATTTTGCGATCGGCATTTCGGGAGCCGTCCAGCATCTTGCAGGAATGAAATCGAGCGGTTTCATTGTTGCGGTAAATACTGATAAATCTGCGGAAATATTCAATTATTCTGACATTGGTTTTGTGATGGACGCCGAAGAGTGGCTTGATTCGGCTGAGAAATTCTTCAAGATCCGACCGGAATGATTTTCGGTTCCGGAAGTGTTACACCCAGAATTTTTTCAAGGCTGTAGCCGTTCTGCCTCAAAAGAAACTCGTAAGACTGGTTTTTTTCGTCCGAAATCTGTGCAAGTGGTTTATACTGCTCAAGATCTTCTTCTTTGAGCCTCATCAGCGCAGGGCAGTGTTTCATTAAATATTTCCGCCATTCGTCATCGGTGAAAAATTCGCTTACGAAGGGAGTGTTTTTACACTGGAACGGCTTAAAATCATGAATCGAGCATTTTTTCGACTTTAGGAAAATACAGGCATCGTTCTCTTTTTTCATAATGATATAAGGTAGATAGGAAAAAGATGTTCCTTCTTCGCAGTATTCCATGATCACGAAATCTGTGTATTTGTCGATAAATTCCTGAAGCGGCATTTTAAAGTTTTCCGCCAGACTTCTGACATCTTCCGGATAGAGAAAAACCGACCCGTCGCCCGAGCAGCAGCCTCCGCATGCAGTGCATTTAAAAAAGTTCATGTTTCCTCTCTATTCTACGCGGGTGAAATAAGATGCCGCGCGCAGTGTGTTTGAAAGTTTGACCGATTTCGAGCGGTTGGACGCACGGACGCCGCCCTGGATCTTGGCTTTAGCCTTTACGCTTCCCCAGTTCGGAAAGTCGTCGCTGCTGACGATAAGTTTTGTTATGAAGCCAAAAGAACGCAAGCCTGTTTCTCTGTCGATCATCTCATTGGTAAGCGCCTTCAACAAGCCGTCTGCAAGGAGTAGGGAAAGCGAGGTGTCGGGATAATTCCTGCTTTTGTCGGTCGTAAAAGTTCCTTCTTCGTGCATGAAACCACGATCGTCGAATTTCCTCTCTTTCAGAAAACCGGTCTGTGAAGCAAAAAAATCTTTCATCACTTTGTATGAAGCAGTCCCTTTTTCAGGATCGAAATCGGCAAGATAGGCAATAAAACGCATCTTGTTTTCGGTATTTGCGCTTTCAAAAAGTGAGACCGCCTTTTTAAGCAGCATAACGATCTTTTCATCCTTGTTTTTATCTTTTGAAAGAAGTGAAAACGCCTCGATGAAAATGCCCGAATATATGAAATTTGCAGTTATCGCCTTTTCGGTGCGGTCGAAATCGAAAAACTGATACTGGTAGCCGATCTCTTTTTTCTGCCTGACCATTACTGCCTCTAATTTGGAGACAGCCGCATCGTCCTTTTCCTCTTTCTCAAGGACGTATTTCAAAGTTTTTTCAGCCGCGTCTGCAAGGGACGGATCTTCAAGCCTTTCAGCCATTCTGAAAAGGACTTCCGTCCCGTAGGCCTGCATGAGAAGTGACTCTTTCGCATTTTTTTCCTTTGCGTCCGTTGTTTCGAGCTCTGTCGGGAATGAGCCGTCTTCGCGCTGGATGTTTTTCAAATGTTTCGCTATGAGGTGAAGGGAAAAATTCGGTGAATAGTCTGCTTTTTTTAGCGTTGAGCCGTCAAGCCAGGGTACCGCATTACCGTCATTTTCGGAAAACTGTGTCGTTCTGTAAAAATAGACTGAAGCGACATCCTTTTTGTATTCATCCTTGTCAAGCCCGTATTGCGAGCCTTTTCTGTCGAGGACTGAAAGGGGGTTTGTCGAATATTCCCACGGAAGGAGCCTGATCTTTGCGCCGCGCGACTTCAGATAAAGCCCGTCAACGCCGCTTTTTGGTAGCGTAATCAGATAGTTGTCGCTTTTGTCTTCAAGATATGCGTATTCTGAATGGAAGTAGAGAATAAGGCGGAGTTTAGACAGATCGAGTTTTTTTATCTTCGCTATTTCGTTAAAAAGTTTTTTCAGATTTTTTGCTGTTGCGGAGATAAGTTCGTCTTCATAAGTGACTGACATCATCAGGTTTCCGTTAATATCCCAGGCTGTCGCAGTGATCGTGCGCTTTTTGTCGGGAACACTGTCGGGGCACTTTTCGCTGCGGAAACATTTGAAGATAAAACCGGCTTCCTCTTCCATAAAATCAGCGTTTTTTTTCGGCAGAAATTTTTTAAAGATGGCGGAATAGGCTTCCTTTTCAGTTCTTTTCAATAAAATTCCGCTCTTGCCGGCAAAAAGATAATCTAAATCCTCAAGTTTTCTGAATTTGAAAAGAGAATCGGCAAAATCCGAGTCTTTGCGCAGAGAACTCGGAACGAAAATGCACTCGCTCTCTGATTTTTTCAGATCATATTCGAATGAAGGTGCTTCATCAAGTTCCGAAACAGAGGCGCAGTGCTCTTGTTTGATGCGCTCAAGAACATCTTTCGGTTTCGCGAGCTCCCTGATTACGACAACAACTGTGAAAATGACCGTTGCGGCAAGCGTTGAAGCCGAAACGAACCTTAAAACTTTTTCGATAGTGATCATGCTGCCAGATCCGAAACACCTTAAAACAGGTTATTATGGCTTTAGAAAGCGGTTTAATCAAGAAAAACAATCACTTTCCGCCGAGAAGTTTTTTCTTTACTTTGACTGCTCCGCCGCGAAGAAGCGGTTCTTTTAAAACGATTATCGCCGCAAAAGCTATGAGGAGCACGGTTTTGAAAGCGAGAGAAACGATTTTTCCTTCAAGCGGAATGAATGCCGCAACCGCCCAGAGAATCATTGCAATGGCAAAATAGAAAATTCCGCTTTTTACGCGGTAGGCGATCGGGAAATATTTCTGCCCGATGAAGTACGATGCCGCCATGGTCACGAAATTCGAGATGAGTGAAGCCCACGCACACGCCATAAAACCGAATTTCGGCACGAAAATCACGATGATAAGGACCGTTATGATGCAGGCTGCAAGTGAAAAATAGCTTCCCCATTTCGTTCTGTCGGTGAGTTTGTACCAGATGGAAAGATTCGAATATATTCCGAAGAAAAGCTCTCCCAGCATGACTATCGGAACAACTGCAAGTCCTGCAAAGTATGCACTACCGATCAAGTGTTTGAAAATATCGAGATAGAACGTGATGCCGAGGAATACGAAAAGCGAAAAAAGGAGGAAAAAGTGCATTACATCGACGTAAATCGAAGTGTCGTCACCTTTTTTGTAGCGGAAAGCGAATGGTTCATAAGCGTATCTGAAGGCCTGCAGCGACATGACCATGACAACGCTGATCTTAAAGCACGCGCCGTAGATCCCGAGCTGCGAATTTGCCTCTGCAGGGTCGGAAAAAAGGTAAGGAAACAGGATTTTGTCTGCCGTCTGGTTGAAAATTCCGGCGATCCCGAAAAGAAGTATCGGGAATGAATATTCGAAAATCCGCTTCATAAGTTTTGCGTCGAAAGACCACTTGAAAATGAAATCAGGCGAAAGTGCAAGCAGCGTGAAAGCCGATGAAACCACGTTCGAAACGAAGACGTAGCGGATCTCAAGACCGGGCGACCAGATGATGTCCACTGCCGAAAAACCGTTTTTTGAAAGCCACGGCGCGGCAATAAGGAAAAAGAGGTTGAGCCCGATATTTATCGCGATCGAAGCCAGTTTTATGCCTGCAAAGCGGAAGGCCTTCTGTTTGTGCCTTAAGTTTGCGAAAGGAACGGCGCAGAAAGCATCCATCGCAACGATAACTGCGAGCATCATCACGAATTCGCTGTACTCGCCGTAACCCATCGCGGCTGAAACCGGCTTTAAAAAGAGAGCGACCGCAAAAACGAAAAGTGTTGAAGTCGCAGCAAGCGAAGTGAGGATCGTGCCGTAGACCCGCTTCGGATCAGGCTCTTTGTTGATGAAACGAAAAAAGCCCGTCTCCATTCCGTAGGTCAGAATGACGAGCATCAGCGCCGTCCAGCCGTAAAGATTCGTAACTATGCCGTAATCGCTCGTCCGGACGAGAACTCTCGTGTAAACCGGAACCAGCATCCAGTTGAGAAAACGTCCGACAATGCTGGAGAGACCGTAAACCGCGCTTTCTCCGAGCAGCTTTTTCATTATTGAACCGTTTGAAGCCATATTCCCCCGCAAAATCAAAATACAGGCGACTATAGTTTCAGCCAAATCTTTTTCAAGTTATCTTAAAACTCAGGTTTTCTTGAAAGATTCAGCTGAATTTAATAATGTTAGGTGCATTTTTCGGGAGGAGAACATGAGAGTTCCGGCAGGAAAAACGGCAGATTCAAGGGCTTTCGACAAAAAGGCGATGGAAGCAGGGATTCCGTCACTGATTCTGATGGAAAACGCCGCGTTTTCACTTTTTATCGAAGTGAAACGTGTGATCAACGAGTGGAAACCTGAAAAAATCATCGTGTTTGCAGGTAACGGCGGCAACGGTGGTGACGGTTTTGCGCTGCTTCGGATTTTAGCCGACAGAGTGCCTGAAATTCCTCTTTTTCTGGTGGAAGCGGCTGAATTTAAAGAGGCGAACAAAATTCCTGAAAATTCTGCATGGGCTAACCGGCTGATGATGCCTGAAAACGTGCAAGTCGTTGATTTTAAAGACGTTTACGGAAAAGTTTTTTTTATTGACGCAATGCTCGGAACAGGGCTTAAAAGCGAAATTTCAGGGAAGATCAGAGAGTCTGTCGGATTCATAAATTCATATCCTGCTGACAGAAAATTCGTCGTTTCGGTCGATGTCCCGACAGGGCTTGACTGCGATACCGGCGCAGTTTTGGGCGATGCTGTAAAAGCCGATTTGACCGTGACGATGGGAATTTACAAAACCGGTCTTTTTGCGGGGAACGGTACAGAAAGATCGGGAAAAATCGTCCTCGGTCATATTTCGGCGGTAAATGAAAAAGATAATGATTTCAGATATTTTATTGAAGAAAATCCGGAAGTTAGAAACCGTGAAATCCCGCTTGATTCCTTCAAAAACCGTAACGGACACCTGCTTGTTATCGGAGGAGATGTCGAAAAAGTCGGGGCGACGATAATTTCGGCAAAGTCGTTCATGTCCTGCGGCGGCGGGCTTGTGACAGCTGCTTTCAAAAAGGATTTTCTTCCTTCCATTGCGGGAAAAATGCCGGGTCTCATGCTGACTGACGTTGCGGAACTCAAAAACGAACTTCGCAGATTTCAGGCGCTTGTTATCGGCCCCGGACTTTCGGAGATCCCGTTTGATTTCGAAATATTGAAAGATTTCGAAGGAGTTATCGTAGTCGATGCCGGAATGTTCGACATCATGCCTGAAAATAAGAAAACCGGTGAAATTTTAAAAGATAAAAAAGTCGTATTCACGCCGCATCAGGGTGAAATAAGGCGCTCCCTCAAAGCCGATAAAAATGAGCCGTGGATAAGCCTTGTCGAGAGGTTCCCGCTTGAAAAAAATCATGTTCTCATAGCAAAAAGCCATGCGACCTTCGTGAGAGATGCTGAAAAAACGGTGATCGTTCCGGCAGGAGCAAAGGCGCTCGCTTTCGGCGGAAGCGGAGACGCGCTCACGGGAATCGCCGCTTATGAAACTCTGCAAACGGAACTTTTTGAAGGCTGCGTCAATGCGGTAATCAGGCACAGGGCAGCAGGGATCGAGCTCGAAAAACGCTTCAGCGCGGTGACGCACGATATTGAAAAATTGGTTGAAATGATAGCTTTGACAGAGAAAAAAAATGCTTAAAAACAGAGAGACTTTTTTTGTAAAAAACGAGGCTGAAACTATCGCGCTTGCCGAAAAACTGGCGGTAGAACTTAATGGCGGCGAACTCATTGTTTTTGACGGAGATTTGGGAGCCGGAAAAACTTTTTTTACCGGAGCTCTTTGCGAGGCGCTCGGAGTCGACCGTAAAAAAGTTTCGAGCCCGACTTTTGTAATAATGAAAAAATATTCAGGAAAATTCGATATTTATCATTGGGATTTTTACCGGATCTCGTCAGTTGACGAGCTTTATATCGCCGATTTTCCGGAGTATTTAAAGGCTGAAAATTCTGTGACGATAGTCGAGTGGGCAGATATGTTCAGGGAGTGCTGGGAATCGCACCGCCCGATAATTGAAATAAAAATAAGATTTGGTGTCGGAGAAAACGAACGTGAAATCAGCATCGGAAGAATCGACTGAAAAACTTATTGAAAGTCTGCACGCGCCTCGCAAAAAACCGGAGATGGCGCGCTCGAAAAAGCCTGAAATCGTGCCACAGCCTAATTTTGCAGAAGAGAAACCGGATGCGGAAGTCCGGAAGACAAAAAAAGAACAGGCTCTTGAATTTGTTGCGAAAACTTCTTCAGAAATGAAAGGCGGAATTTCAGTGATCCAGGCTTTTAAGGCTATTTTGCAGAGCGGAAAACTTTTTTTTGCCTCAATCGGCGTCATTCTGATAATGATGATCCTCACTTTCTTTTTTTATCACCGCGTAACTTCGTTCGTCACGGTGAAAACACTCGATTTTTTTGAGATCACGCCTGCTACAGACGAACTTTTTTCTCAAATCTACCACTTTTTGAAAGTTTGCAGCGCCTTTCTTTTCAAACTTGTCGTAAACGTCCTTTCTTTCTACCTGTCGTTTATCCTTGCTTATGCGCTTACTTCGCCGCTTTACTCCTTTATTTCGATAATCGCGGAAGATGTCTACTTCGGAAAACCGCAGGACGATGCAGAACTTTCGCTTTCCGGCATGATCGAAGACGTAAAACAGGCTTTGAAAGTGACTTTAGCCGCATTCCTGCTGGGTGTCATCGCGTTTTTTATCGGGTTTATTCCCGTTGTGGGGCAGGTCGCGGCACTTGTTTTCTGCTTTTTTATGAACGCGCTTCTCATTTTCGATTTCGTAACTTCGAGAAGGCGCTGGAACTTCGCGGCAAAGGCAAGATGGCTTGTTTTTCATCCGGCGCTTACGCTTAAAACGGCGCTGCTTCCCACTTTGATATCGTTCATTCCCGTTATAAATACGATACTTACGGCATTTCTTTTCCCCGTTTTCGTAGTTCACGCGACGATGAATTTTGCCTGTGCCGAAAGGGGAGATAAGCCTGAAAAAGATGGAGAAATAATTGAAAGCTGAAACTTTTATAGGACTCAGATATCTCTGGAACTCACGCCGGACGCGTTTTTTGAGTGTCATAACTCTGATCTGCGTTCTCGGAATCGCTATCGGCGTGGCGGCACTTATTGCGGTCCAGTCTATAATGGACGGTCTTCAAAACAAAATGCGTGCAACGGTTTTGGGAGCTAAAACCCACGCTTTAGTCACGACCGAAAGCGGAAAACTTGATGATTACGCGCCGAAAATGGAGAAACTTTCAGAAAATCCCGAAATCGCCGGTGTTACCCCCGTCATTTCAAGGGATGTCATAATTTCTGTGAGCGACGAGCTCAACGGGCTTGTTATAAACGGCATCGATCCTGAGACTGTCGGAAACGCGATGCTCTTTCCGCAGCAGATCAAGCATGGTTCTATGAGCTGCCTCATAAATCCCGGAAAATGTCCTGAAATCATTGAAAAACGCAGATCTGTTCAGGAATTTACCGGAAAAAAGGGGGAGATGAAACCGGAAAACTTTCCCGGAATTGCGATCGGAGCCGAACTTGCGAAATACTACGGGATCGATATCGGTGATAAAGTAAAAATAATTTCACCGACGGGCGAAATGGGGCTTGCCGGACCGAAAACGCAGATAAAGACTTTTCAGGTCTCGGCTGTATTTTTCAGCTCGCTTTACGAATACGATTTCAACTACGCCTACATCACGCTGGAAAACGCGCAGAAATTCTTCTCTGCCGGTAAAAGCATTGATCATCTGGGGATAAAACTCAAAGACATGAAGCGGATAGACGAGGCCGAGAAATCTATCAAAGCCGATTTGGGAGAGAGGATCGTCGTCAAAAACTGGCGTGACATGAACAAGCCTCTTTTTTCGGCTCTCGAGATGGAAAAAATCGTGTGGTTCCTGATAATCGGTTTCATCGCGCTTGTCGCTTCGTTCAACATCGTTTCGGCTCTCATCATGCTCGTCATGGGCAAGAAAGAGGAGATCGCGATACTTCGCGCCGCCGGCTATTCTGCGAAATCTGTAATGAAAATCTTTATGCTCGACGGTATCATAATCGGCTTTTTCGGCACTCTTTTGGGCGGGATCTCGGGCACTGTCATCTGCCTCATCCTCAGCGACATGCCGGTAAAGGTTGCGCAGGATGTCTATTACATCGAAAAGATCCCGGTCGACATGTCGCCTTCCACCTTCATCGCGGCAATCGCCGGTTCTCTTGTTTTGACTGTCATCGCGGCAGTTTATCCCGGCAGAAAGGCTGCAAAACTCAGTCCTGCCGAAGCACTCAGACAGGATTGAGTTCGGCGGGTGCTGACTGGAGGCTGCCGGATGTCTTGGAACTTGCATCGCTTTTCATATCGCCGAACTCCGTTACCGCGATCAGGATTTTATTTGATTTTATTCACTTAATTTTTATTGTTCTCCTGTTTTTTTTGTGCCGGAGGAATAATGACTTTAGTTAGGATGCTCACTTTTGCATCGGTCGTTATGATCGTTGCAATACTTATGACCAGATATTTTATTTTTTCGCTGACGGAAGCGTTCCCTAGGCTGAAACAATTTAAAAAGTTGTTGAATTTGTTGTATATTTTCAATTTTGCAGGTTTTGCGCTTTTTCAGGAGAAGACTTTTCTCAATACCAAAGCCTCTGAAATTTTCGCTCTTGCGGTCTATTTTTATTTCACTTTCATGTTCGTTTTCGTCGCTTACGGCGTTGCAGCTGAAATTTTGATTTTATGCCGCCGTTTTTTCGGGAATTTTTATGAAAAAAAGCTCTCTTCTGGCAGGCGAAAAGCAGTTTTCTCCATTCTTTTCCTCATCGCTTTCGTTACTGTGGCGGCAGGACATTTCATGGCGGACAATGTCGTGATCAAAAATGTTGAAGTGAAAAACCCGAAGATCGCGCAGTACACACGCGTCGTTCAGATCTCCGACATCCATTTCAGCAGAGTCATCGACGAGCGTTTTGCCGGAAAGATAGTGCCGATGATAAACTCTCTCAAGCCCGACATCGTCCTTTTTACGGGTGACTACATGGACAAAGGGATCGCAAACCCTGAGAAAATTGCCGGCATCATGAGTGAAATCGAGGCACCGATGGGGAAATACGCGATAAGCGGCAACCACGAATTCTACACGGGATATTTCGACTGTATCGAATTTATCGGGAAAAACGGCTTCGAGTTCATGGACGGAAGGGTCGTTGAAGTCGGGCGCAACATCGCTGTAGGCGGCGTCATGGACAGAAGTGCTGAGCAGGCTGACGTTTTTTACCACGAGGACGAAAAAGTTCTGAAGCAGTTCAAAAACGAAAATTTCAATATCTATCTGAAGCACAGACCGGAGCTCGAGGAGGGTGATCCGGCGCATTTCGACCTCATGCTTTCGGGGCATACGCACGGAGGGCAGATCTTTCCGTTTTCGATACTGGTGAAGATCGCCAACAAATATCTTGCAGGGCTTTACGAACTCGAAAACGGTGCAAAACTTTACGTCAGCCGCGGAACAGGCTCGTGGGGGCCGCCTGTGAGGTTCGGAGCGACGCCCGAAATCACGCTGATCGAACTCAGACCGTGAGGGGAAAATGAACTTTTTCAGTGACAGAATCAGAGGATCTCTTTCACTTTTTTCGGATGATTCGGAAAAATACTCCTCTTTTCTTGACAAAATCGGAGAAATCTGCGGCGGAAAAATCGCGCTCAATGCGGCGAAAGTCGATAGAGCAGGGGTGAAACTCGAAGGAAATTCCGTCATTCTTCCGCCAGAGACGCTCGAAAACATCGAAAACCTCAAAAACTGCGGTTATGTCGGGGCAGTGCTGCCTGAAATTTACGGCGGAAAGGCGCTTCCGAGGCTTTTCAATACAGCCGCGGTCGAAATGATTTCACGCGCCGACGCCTCGCTTATGACGCTTGTTTCACTGCAGGAAACCGGCCGGCTTGTTTATCTGTACGGCACGGAAGAACAGAAAAACCGCATCCTTCCCGGGATCGCATGCGGAAAACTGAGCTGTGCGATGGCACTTTCCGAAGCGGGTGCGGGGAGCGATCTTCAGGCTGTGGAGACGGTTGCCCGCGAAGAAAGCGGTGTCTGGTATCTTACCGGCACGAAGCATTTTATTACGAACGGCGGTGCCGACATCATGCTGGTCCTGGCAAGAAGCGAGGAAGGAGTTTCCGGCGGACGCGGACTTTCGCTTTTTATCCGTGAAAAAGGAGCGGACGGTAACTGCAAAATTCTGAATACTGCGGCAAAACACGGGATCTGCGGTTCTCCCACCTGCGATATCCGCTTTGAAAAGGCAAAGTGCGAACTTCTGGGAAGGCGGCGCTTCGGGCTGGTCAAATATACGATGGAACTTCTGCTTGCGGCTAGACTGTCGGTTGCTGCGCAGGCTCTTGGAATCGCCGAAGCAGCTTTGCACGAAGCTGAAAAATATGCTGCAAACAGGATGCAGTTCGGAAAGAAGATCGCTGAACTGCCGCAGGTCGCCAGGATGCTTGAGGATATGAACGAAAATGTCGGAACGGTGCGTCTGATGCTTTATTTCACGGCGGCTAAGTACGATGAAATGCAGGAACTTCTTGACGCGCCGCAAACACCTGAAACAGCCGGAAGCATCCGTGAAATACGCCAGGTTGTCGAATTTCTGGTGCCTCTGGTAAAATTTTTTGCAGCCTTTACAGCCGAAAAAGCCGCCGGCGATGCACTCCAGATCCACGGCGGGACAGGTTATATCCGCGGAGTTGCAGTCGAAAGATTTCTCAGGGACGCGCGCGTAACCTCTATTTATGAAGGAACTTCTCAGATCCAGATCGCAGCTGTTATCCGGAAAACGGCTGACGGTTCTTTGGAAAAATTTGCTGAACTGGTTTCAGCCGGCAGAGAAAAATCTGAAACCGCCGGAAAGATCATGCAGCGCATAAAAAGGCTGATTTCGCTCACCGTTTCTTTCACTGAAAACGGAAAAATCGCATTCTGTGAAAAAGAACTTGCTTTTTCGTCTGTTTTTCTTTCGGCCGCACTTCTTGCCGCGGCATACGGACCTGAAGATTTTTTCCGGGGAAATTTTTATCCCCGTCTTTTTGCAAAAGTCGATTATTTTCTTTCCGTCATCGAAGCGCTCTAATCTTCTTTGAATCAAAAAAAGCAGTACAAAAAATTCGCTTTGACGGTAAAGTGATCAGAAACCTTAATATTATCAAAGATATAAAAAGTGACGTCTCTGCCTGAAAATTCTTGACATTATTTTTCAAATCCACTAAGTTCCTTCCCGACTTTTTGGTGGTTTAACAATTCTATTTAGGTAAGGAGTCATGAAACACAGTAAATTAGTCGCTTTAACACTTGCTTTTTTTGCATTTGTTTCTTTCCAGGTTTTTGCAGATGATCTTTTCGATTTGGACGGCGGAGCAGCCGGTCCTGAAGATCCTGCAGCAGCAGAAGCACCGGCTGAAGACGGTGATGCACCTGCCGAAGCTCAGCAGAATGCTGATGCTCCGAAGACCGCCCAGCTTGATGTCAATGCATCAGCAGCCGATTCTGAGGCTGAAAAAGAGCTCAGAGACCTTAATGTAGAAAAGAAAAAACAGATCAAAGTTGTCCAGAAAAAGGATTTTATGAAGGACAAACGCTTTGAACTCGGAATCGACATCGGTTTCGCATGCGGCGACTGGGAAGATCTTCTTGCAGTCGGTATCAGAGCGGCTTATCACTTCAACGAATACATCGCTTTGCAGGCACGTTTCCTCTACGGCGCTGTTTCATGGGAAAACGAAACCCTTAAACAGGCTAAGGAAGCCGATGCTTATGTCGCGAAGAGCAACCTCATGCTTACAGCCGGCGCAAGTGCCGTTTTCACTCCTTTCTACGGCAAACTCAGCGTTTTCGGCGACTTCATTCCAAAGTACGACCTTAATGCATCAGTCGGTGTTTATTACTACAGAACAGTCGCTGAAGGCGAAGGCGTCAAGAAAATGAACAACAATAACGTGGCTTTCCAGGTCGGTTTTGCCCCGAGAATTTTCCTGGGCAAAAACGCAAGTCTGAGCTTGAATTTCGACTGGTTCATCATGAAGGATAAACGTCCGAAACAGGAAGGCGGAAGCTCGGCTTATCTCAAGACAGACTTTTTGTTCACGATCAATGCAAGCATGTTCCTTCCCTTTGCTAAGTAGTGGGGTGGCACTATGAAAAAAATACTGACTCTTGTTCTTATCTCCTTCGCGGTGATGCTGGTCACGTCCTGCGCGACGCAGCTTACAGTCCGCGAAAAGGAAATGAAAAAATACGAGAAGATCGACGCATCTCTTGTTGAAGGTATGCCTGAAGCGATCACGAAAGTCGTAAACGCATACAACAGCGAAGATTACTTTACCTCTGCTGTCGGTTTCTATGCGATTATGAAAAATCAGGAATGGGACAGACTGCATGATACCGCAAGATACTACTATGCAGAGTCTCTTTTCAGAATGGGGCTTTATCAGGCTTCTGAATACCAGCTTGCAGAGATCCTTTTCGAAGGTTCGGAATCGCACTATTTCGTATCGAGCCTTCTGAAACTTCTTGCCGTCACTTACAAAACGGAAGATGAAAAGGTCCTTTTTGCTGTTCTTTCCAACGTTGACTACGAAGCTCTCCCGAAGAAGTTCGCCAACGAGTTGACCTACTACCTCGGCAAAATCAACTTCTACAACGGTCAGGACGAGCAGGCTCTCAAAATGTTCTCGCAGGTAAAGGACTACAGCTCCTTCTACCCGAAAGCAAAATATTTCCTCGGTGTCATCCAGGTTCGTCAGCAGATGTTTGCAGACGCAATGAAGAGTTTCACCGAAATCAAAGAGATGCCGGATGACAAATACATCGGCACCGACATCAAAAAACTGAAAGGTATGGCTGAACTTGCACTCGGCGAACTTTACTACGCAGCTGCATGGCAGTCGCAGAACAAGCTCGCGATGTTCAACGTCGCACTCAACTACTTCTCGAATGTCGGAAGAGACAACGCTCAGTGGTTCGAATCACTTTTTGCAAGAACCTGGGCTTCCCTCATGATCGGAAGATTCGATTCGACACTCGGTACGGTCGTAACGCTCCGTTCACCTTTCTTCACCGATATTTATTTCCCGGAAGTAAATGCCGTTGAAGCTGTTACATACTACAGTCTCTGCCAGTATGACGAAGTAAACAAGGTTATCGACTACTTCTTCAGCGTTTATCCCGATTATCAGAAGAAAATGGCTTCCTGGCTTGAAAATGTTTCCACGAAGACCGGTCTCGATATTTATAAGGAACTTCTTGTAATGTACAAAAAGGCACAGACCGGTGAGAATACGGAACTTCCGGAAGCTGTTCTCAGAAACATTTTGACGGAAAATCTCTTTATAAGAAAGTATAACCACATCAAAGAAATTGAAAGGGAACTTGTCATCATTGAAGAATCCCCGGAATCTTTCAGAAACAGTGTTATAGCTCAGGATATTTCCAAGAAAATGATGTATCAGCTGACTACTCTCAGAAATGAAGCAGGTGTATGGCTTGTTCAGAGAGTCCAGAACCTTAACAACGAGCTTCTTCAGATCACTGCTGATATGAGAGCGATACGTTTTGAGATGACCGATAGTATGAAATCGGCTTACGAAAAAGAAGAGCTTTACGGCAAAGAAGTAAAGGAAGAAGAAGAGACTGCTCAGAAAAAGTCTGAGATGAATCCTTCCGTTCCGCAGAATTCCTACTACTATCCGTTTGACGGCGAATATTGGGAAGATGAGCTCGGTTACTACTTCTTCAACGTAGATAATTTGTGCAAAGAGTAATTTGTAAATTAGTCAGAGGTTTCTAAAGATGTCAAATAACAAAACATTAAGAGTTTTTTTAGCGGTTTTGTTAGTTCTTTGCTTTTCGCTGACACTTTCCGCACAGAGAAAGAAAAGAGACGATGAGGCAACGACTTCGGACGGTCCGGCAAAAGCTCGCGTCGAGACAAGCACGGTCAAAGTCGACAGCAGGTCGATGAAAGCAAGAGAAGAATCAATAAAACAGCTTAATGATTATTTAAAAGATGCTCCTGAAGGTCCGAGAAAGGCTGCTCAGTACAGAAGACTTGCTGAACTTTACTGGGAAAAAGCAAGAGGCATCAAGGCCGTCATCATGGATGAGTACAACAAAAAAATCGATAAGTACTACGAAATGAACGACCCGAATGCTCCGATGCCTGAACTTAACCTTGATGCATCGCTTGAATGGAACAAAAAAGCTATTGAAATTTGCGATTACATCATTAAAAAATATCCGACATATCAGGGCTTGGATGAGGTTTACTTCTTTATGGCTTCCAACCTCATGGAAACCGGTCAGAGCCTTGCGGCAGTCCGCTACTACACGCTCGTTGTCGAGAAATTCCAGAATTCGAAGTTCGCTTCCGACGCATACTTTGAAATGGGTGAATATTTCTTCAACAACAACAACGTTTTCAAGGCTATTCCGAACTATAAAGCCATCATTGACAAGTATCCTGACAACAAATTCTACGGATTTGCTCTTTATAAGTATGCATGGTGTATGTACAATGTCGGCGAATACGAGCAGTCGGTAAAACTTTTCCAGCAGGTTGTCGAAGTCGCAGAGAAAATCAACGACCAGTCACTGAAGGAAGATGCTCTTAACGACATGGTCGCTCCGTATGCAGAAGCAGGTTCTGTTGACGAAGCTGAAAAGTACTTCAAAAATATTGTCAAAGAACAGAAATATTTCATTGCTGTCCTTAAAAGACTTGCTCAGATCTACTTCGATCAGGACAGATCCGAAGAAGCTATCAAAATCTATAGAAAGCTGCAGCAGGAAGCACCGGAAAGACCGGAAGGTCCGACCTGGCAGAAACAGATCGTTGAGTGCTACAAAAAACTCAACAACAAAGAGGCCGTCAGAAAGGAGATCATTGTTCTTGTTGCCAACTACGCAGATAAGAATGCACGCTGGGTAAAGGCGAACGAAAAAGACGAAGCTACTCTTGAAAGTGCTCAGCAGACTGCGGAAGCAGCACTCAGAATTTTGACGGTTGACTACCACAACGAGGCAAGAAAGACGAAATCACCGGAAACATGGAAGATCGTCGGCGAACTTTACCCGACATATCTTAAATATTTCCCGAAATCGGAAGCTTCGTACGATATGCGTTTCAACTACGCTGAGTATCTTTATGATCACAAAAAATACACGGAAGCCGGTGACGAATATCAGAAAGTTGCCGATATGAACCCGAAAGGTCACCACTTCGAAGACGCTTCTTTCGGTGCGGTCAGTTGCTTCGGTGCTCTTCTTGAAGAGGAACAGGAAAAAGCAAAGAAAGAGGCTCAGAACAGAATCGCGAAGGCAAAACAGGAAAAATCGGGTGAAATCAGTGCTGATCTCGTAAAGGCGGCTGACGACAAGGATGCCGACAAGAAAGACAAGGTCGCTGATGAAAACAAGGAAAAACCGATCCCCGAGCTTCACCAGAAGTTCATAACCGCTTGCGATACCTATATTAAAAATATCCCGAGATCGAAATATCTTGTCGATATTATCTACAAACAGGCTATCACTTATTACGTTTTCAACCATTTCGACAAAGCGGTTCCTGTTTTCGAAATGATCGTTCAGAAGTATCCGAGACACGAACTTGCAGAGTTCTCGGCCGACCTCATCATGGACTCTCTCAACATGGCGAGAGACTGGGAGGCAATCAACAACAAATCAAGAGAATTCCTTAAGAATTCAGCTCTTCTTTCCGGAAGGAACAGACTTAAAACCGACCTTGAGAAGTTCAAGGAAATGGCAACGTTCTACTCGGCTGACATTCCGCACAAAAACGGAAAGAGCCTTGAGTCCGCTGACAGATACATGGCATTTGTAAACGAATTCCAGAAGTCGAAATTCAACGATGTCGCTATGTACAACGCGATCGTTTACTATCAGAAAGGCGGCGACCTTTACAAGTCGATCCGTGTTCAGGAACAGTTCCTCAGAGAGTCCGACGATGTTTACAAGAAATCTCCGCACAGAGATAAAATCATGTTCGGACTTGCAAAGAACTACGAAGCGATCGCTTACTACGACAAAGCTGCCCAGCTTTACATCGATTTCGTTGAAAAGTCTCCTCAAAGCAAAGATGCAGGCGATGCAGTTTACAACGCAGCCGTTCTTTACGAGAGCTTGGGCGAAACCGAAAAAGCTATCGACAACTACAGACTTTTTGTTGACAAATATGCGAAAGACGACAAGGAAAAGGCCGAGATCGCTCTTCAGTACGGCTACATCTGGATGAGAAAGGGCAAGACTTTCTACGACAGAGCTGAAAAAGGTTTCGACAAATTTGTTGCAGACCATACCGATATGAAAGGTCTTAAGGACTACTACTATATTGATGAAGCCGGCAAGAAAAAACCTGTAAGCGAAGTCAATAAAGTAAGCGTTGAAAAGGGCGAACCCAACACGCTTCTTGCTCTTTACGGTGCAAAGATGAAGATGTACAGAGAGCAGAACAACACGAAAGAATATTACAAGAGTGTAGATAAGATCCTTCAGATCTCGAGAGGCGCTGAATTTAAGGAAAAAGCTGAACTCAACGAGATTTCGAGAGACATTATCGCAGAGGCGCTCCTTGAAGAACTTCTTCCGGAGTACAACGAATATATGTCAATCAAATTCGACAATATTCCGTTTGCGAAAAAGCACAAAGGATATGAATTCCTTCAGCTTGGTTTTGATGTCGAAGACGGCAAGATCATCCATCACGGCGATGCTAATCCCGATGAGCTTTATCCGGATGAAAAGGCTAATTTGAAGGCTGCAGCAAAAGTAAAGGACGAGTTCAACAAGATTTCTCAGGAGAGAATGACAAAAAAGATCGAGCTCACAGTTTCTCTTTCGCAGAAATACGAGCAGATCATCGCGATCACCACTTCTCCGAGATTCACTCCTGCGGTTCTTTACTACATCGGCAAGATCTACAAAGACCTGACCGACCAGATGTTCAATGCTCCGATCGCTCCGTGGCTTAACGAAGCTCAGATTTCAGAGTATAAGAACTACCTCGATGAAAAGGCTTTCGGTGCTCAGAAAAATGCTGTTACCTACTTTGAAACTGCAATGAAGAAAGGTTATGAAAGCTCTGTTTACAACGAGTGGGTTGCAAAGGCTAAATACGAGCTCCGTTTCTTCCAGGAAGTTACCGGCGGAAAATATTACGATGAAAATGAGATCGTTCCGGCTTCCGACATGATCGAAACATCGTCTTTGATCGGAAAGATCGATACCGACTACAAGTTCCCGAAGATTTCCGATGAAGATAGAGCTAAACTCAGAAAGAGTGCGGGTCAGCCGAAAGCAGCTCCGGCAGTTGCAGAAGCTCCGGCTGAAACTGCTCAGAAAGCGGAAGAAGCTGAACAACCGGCTGCTGAAAATGTTGAAAACAAAGAGGAACAGGGAGAATAATCATGAAAAAAACAGTATTATCTTTCTTGTTGGTATTTTCCTTGATTTTGGCTTCCTGCGGAACTGCTCCGGAGAAAGCTCAGGAAGACAAACCTGCACAGGCTAAGAAGTCAGAAGCTCCTGTTGTCAAGGCAAAACCGAAAGAACCTGAAGATTGGGCTAAATATTATACTGAAGAGGGTATAAAAGCTCTTGAAGTCAAAGACGGCAAGGTTGATTTCGATGCGGCTATCAAAAATTTTGAGCTCGCAATCGAGGCTTATCCGACTGCTCCGATCCTTCATTACAATCTCGGTCTGGCTTATCAGCGCAAAGGCGATGACCAGAATGCGGTAAAAAATTACAACAAAGCTCTTGAACTTGATCCGAAATATTCTCTGCCGGTCATCAATAAGGCGGCTATTTATGCCAACAAACTTGAGTACAACCGCGCAATCGAAGTTTGCGAGAAGTTCCTCGAGAAAGAGAATGACAAGGATAAAGGTGTTCTTTCGGCTGTCGCAGGTTTCTACCTTCTGAAAGGCGATTACATCAATGCGATCCAGTCTGTTAGAAAGATTCTCATTCAGGATCAGGCTGATGTCGATGCACTCAAGAACCTTGGTATGATCTACTTCAAGAAGAACGATTCCGGTCTTGCTTCGATGGTAACGACAAACTCCTACAATTTGAAGTCGGACGATGCCGGTATTGCCAACAACCGAGGTGTTCTTTATTCGGCACAGAACGATGACTCTCTCGCCATGCTTTACTTTACCCGTGCCATCGCGAACGATCCGAAGAACAAAAGCGCTAACTTCAATGTCGGTTCGATCGCTATGAAATACGGTGATGCAGAGACTGCTTACGAAAGATTTTCGGTTGTCCTTTCTCAGGATCCCGACAATTTGAATGCAAGAATCGGTCTTGCTATGGCTTTGAGAGGTCTCGGAAGATTTGAAGATGCCGAAAAAGAGTATCTTGCAGTTCTTCAGAAAGATCCGAACAATGCTGTTGCAACTTTTAACCTTGCTGTTCTTTACAACGACCACATGAACAAGCAGGTCGAAGCAAAGAGAAATTTCAGAAAGTATATTTCGATTACAGGCGGCAGTTTACCGGCTGACCACATTGTCAACCAGTATCTGAGCGATAAAGTAAACATCAGACCGGTTGAAAAAACCGAGTAGGAGAAAATTTGATATTTCGAGCTTAATGGCTACACTAAGGCGTTGATTTTAATACGGAGGTCATTGTCATGAAAAAGTTTGTCGCTGTTTTGTTTTTGTTGCTTTCTTTTTCGTTCCTGGCTGCACAGGAAACCGATGAAGAAGGACGACTTATCAAATACCGTGAAAAAACAGTCATCGATTTCGAAGATGTCATGTTGGAAGGTCAGATCAAAAAGCCTTCGGGTTCGTTCCTGATGGATAGATCCAAAACCAAATTTGATTCTTTGATTAATCTGAAACAGGATTTCAACAAAGAGTTGGTAAGGTCTGTTGACCTGCTTAATTAGAGTGTTGTTATGTTGATGTTAACCATTATATTATGAGGCCGAGACTATGCCTGAGAAATCAAAAATGAGAAAAAGATTGCTTTACGATTTGTCTCCTGTTCCGGGTGTGCCGGTAAATGACGGAGCCAAAGGAAAATTAGAGCCTGAAATCAGAGTCGTTTATGACAACAGGGTTCTGCTCGATTTGCAAAAAGTTGACAAAAAATTTACCTTGGGAACAGAAAACGGTGCGGATTGTGTTGTGGATGAAGCTTTTTTGTCCGAAAACAAGTTCGATTTTGCTTCTGTTTCGGGTAAGAATTTTTCGGTAAATCTCAAGAACGGATTTAAAGGTGCTCTTTACAAAGGAACCGAAAAAACCGATCTGGAAAAGTACATCGCTGAAGGGCACACGAGTGTAGATATCGACGATACGACACTTCTTGTCGTTGAGTTCGGTCCTGTTTCAGTCTGTGCTTTGAAGTCACCTGCAGAAAAGTACAAAGGCGGTGCTTTGCAGTTCGATTTCGCGTTTGCGATAATTCTTCTTCTTATCTTCATTGTCGGTGGTTTTGTTTTCAATATGATTATTGAGACTCCGCCTATAGAAGTCGATATTTTCGAGCTTGACAACAGATTTGCAAAACTGATCGTTGAGACGAAAGAAGAAGAGATAAAGGTCGAGGAGATCGAGGAAGAAAAGAAAGTAAAACTCGAAAAACCGAAAGAGGGGCTTGTTGAGGCTACTTCGCAGAGAAAGTCTCTCGGTGAAGAGGGTAGAGTCGGTGACAAGAAGAGCCGTGTTGCAAACGCTCAGGGTTCTGCAAGAAGAGGTCTCGATGCTAAGGTCGCTCAGAGTTCCGGTATTATGGGTGCTCTTTCATCCGGTGCGGCAAGTTTCGACCGTGTTTTCGGCGGCGGCGGTCTTGGTGCCGGCATGGAAAAAACACTTGGTTCTGTAACCGGTCTTGCAGGTGTTGACCAGTTCGGTTCCGGCGGTCTCGGAACAAGAGGTTTCGGTACAGGCGGCGGCGGTAACGCTCTCGGAATCGGCGGTCTCGGAACAAGAGGACGCGGCGGCGGCGGTGCCGGCGGCAAATACGGTATGGCAGCAGGTCAGATCGGCAGAAAAGGCCGTTCGGATATTTCAGCCGGCGGCGGTCAGGCAGTCATCATGGGTGCTCTTGACAGATCTGTCATTGATGCATACATCAGAAGAAACCTTGCGAAGATCAGATGGTGCTATGAGAAGGAACTTAACAAGGATCCGAAACTTTTCGGAAGAATCGTTATCAACTTCATCATTTCTGCAACAGGTGCTGTAAGCAGTTCCAAAGTACAGAGAACCACGATGGGCAATGCAACGGTTGAAAGCTGTGTCGCAGATCAGATCAAAAAGATTCGTTTCCCTGCTCCTAAAGGCGGCGGTATCGTTATCGTAAACTACCCGTTCGTATTTAAGAACTCAGAAAGCTAAGGGGGAAAACATGAAAAAGTTGTTTTTGTTGCTTATGGCACTTCTGGTCAGTTTTTCGCTTTTGGCTGAGTCCGAAGAAGCTACGGGTGATGTCTCCGGTAACGATCTGGATCCGATCCTCAGAGGTCTTCATCTTCAGTTTTCCGGCGGTATCGTAGGTTATGTCGGCAAGGCTGGAGGAGACAATGCCGGAAGTCCTCTCGGTTCGACTTTAAGGCTCAATTTCGGTTATGACATTCCTATTCAGGATAAAGTCAATATCGGGATCGCGCTTTCTGTCGGTATGCTGCAGTTCAATGCAAAGGAAAATGACGCCGACCTTGAGCAGAATCACAAGGATTCTCCGTGGTTCGAAGATTACAGCCCGCTTGCAGTAGGTCTTGATCTCGATGTTACCTGGATGATTGATCCGAGATGGGAATTCGGCGTTCTGGTTAACTTCGATTATTATGCTTTGGCAAAAACTTATAAGTCCGGTAAAAATGCGCTGGATAAGGACGCTACCAACAACGGCAATATCGCTGTCGGCGGCGGCTTGATTTTCGAGCGTTACACTTTTGCCCGCCATTTCTCGGTAGGCGCTTCTGTCGAGTTCAACTATGTTGTTGATTTCGACGGTATGAACATCATTTTCACTCCTTTCATGAAGTACACATTCTTCTGATAAGTGCTGTGTTTTCCTTCAACAAAAATCCTGTAGGTATCTTTGACAGCGGCGTCGGCGGCCTTACTGTTTTTGATCAGGTAAAGAAAGTTCTGCCCGGCGAAAGTGTTTTTTATCTCGGCGATACGGCGCGTGTTCCGTACGGAAGCAAGTCGGTCGATGTGGTGCGTCACTATTCGCTTGCCAATGTCAATCTGCTGATGGCTCTCGGCGTCAAGGCGGTCGTTGTTGCATGCAATACTGCATCCGCTGCAGCACTTTCTTTCCTGCAGGAGCGTTTCCCGAATTTCAACATTATCGGCGTTATCGAACCGGTTGTCGAATATCTGCTGACCAGGCCTGAACTTAAACGGATAGGGATCATCGGAACGAATACGACTATTCTGTCGGGGGCGTATCAGAAGGCTCTGATCCGCGGCAACAAGGAACTGGATATTTCGGCGAAAGCGTGTCCTCTGTTCGTTCATCTGGTGGAAGAAGGGCTTTTCAGGGGTGAGATCACCGAAATGGCGATTGAGATGTATCTTTCCGAAATGAAGAAAAATCAGCCTGACGCACTTGTCCTCGGCTGCACGCATTATCCGATGCTGAGAAGTGTTATTTCTGATTATTTCGGCGGAAAAGTTGAGATTTTGGACACGGCTTTTTATACGGCAAAAAAACTTGCCGGGATTTTGTCTGAAAATAATATGATGAATTGCGGAAGCGTTGAAAATGACAGGTTTTTTGTCACTGACGACCCGAATTCTTTCAAAGCTACGGCAGAGCTTTTCCTCGGATATAAAGTCGGTAACGTCTTCCATATTTGAATTATTTTTTATAAAGTTTGCCTTTTTTTAATTATTGCCTATTATTGGCAACTGGATTTTTTTGCGGAGTTTGAAATGAAAGTTTTTTTAATGATCGTATCTTTTTTGGTTTTTTCTTTTTTAGGAGCTGAAGAGCCGCAGGATCCGGCTCAGGATCAAAACAACAATTCTTCTGAAGCGCCTGCTGAAGTACCCGTACAGGAAGCTGTTCCTGCACAAGAGACTGCACCGGCTGCTGAACCTGCGCAGGAAACTCAGGAAGCTGCGCCCGCGGAAGCTGCTGAACAGCCTGCCGCTGAAGAGCCGAAAGCAGAGGAACCTGCGGCAGAACCCGAAGTAAAGGAACCGGAGAAAGCGCCTGCTGCAAATGCGGAGGATGAGCAGGGTTACAACCTTAAACTCAGGGCTCTTGAGGAAAAAATCGACACTTTGAAGGACAAGATATTCAAATCAAAACAGAGGCTTGCGATCCTTCAGGAAACCGTTCTCGGCGGGACTGTAGGCGGTTCGACCGTCACGATAGTTCACAACAACAAGGTCGGTGATCTTTTCAAACTTGTTTCGGCGGTTTACTATTTTGACGATAAACCGGTTTTCAAAAAGGTAGACCTGCCGGAAGAGCTGGGAGAGAAGGAAATCCAGGCTTACGATGCCGCTGTTGTTCCCGGACCGCACCGTGTTTCGGTCTATCTTGTTTATATAGGTAAGGGTTACGGTGTTTTCTCGTACTTGAAAGAATACTCCATAAAAGTTACTGCCGATCAGTCTTTCACGCTTGAAGAGGGCGATATCGTTGAAATCGAGGCTGCAGCTTTTGACAAAGGCGGTATGTACAGCTTTGAAAACAGGATCGGTGTCGAGTTGAAAGTCAACAAAAACACGTTTGAAAACAGGGATTCAGCTCAAGAGGAGTAGTTATGATCAGAGAGCTTAAAGTCCTTTTTCTGTTGTTGCTCTGTTTTCAGGCAGTCGCAGCGGAGGATTCTCAGGGAGTGCCTGCCGCAGCCGACAGCGGTCTTGATCAGGCAAAAGCCTCTTTGAGAGAGATCAATGCCGAATTCGAGAACAACTTAAAAGGATATCTTTCTCTTAATATTTCCGACGCTGACTACAGGCAGCCGCCTTACAAAAAGATGAAGAAAGGTGATTTCTTCTTCGGAAAGGGCGATTATGCTACTTCGGCCGGTATTTTTTATTCGGTGACGGTGTCGGTTTCTGACAGCGACGCTGTAAAGTACGAGGCTCTCTACAAGCTCGGCGAATCGCTGTTCATGCAGAAAAATTATGTTTCCGCGACCCGCTATTACGAGATGCTTCTTTCGTCTTACGGCAACGGCAGTTTAAAAGTGAAGGCTCTTAAAAGACTGATATTTATGAGCTATTCTCTTGGTGAATATGCTGCGGCGGAAAAGTATTACGACCAGTTCGCAAAAGGCGGTAACGATATTTACGCTGATCAGGAACTTCTTTACTATTTTGCAAAATCGCTTTTCTTCGGCGGCAAGTCGGATGAAGCGGTAAAGCTTTTTTCTTCGGTGAAGAAGGAATCAGAATTTTATCCGCAGTCCCGCTATTTCCTCGGTGTTATGGCGCTGCGTGATAAAAAGCTCGAAGATGCGCGTGCTTTTTACGAAGAGATCCTTGCTCTTCCGGAAGATGCAGCCGGATACCGCAATTTCAAAAATATCCGTGAACTTGCGGGGCTTGCTATTGCAAGAATAGCTTTCGAGCTTGACGATCAGGAGACGGCTTCCGGCTACTATCTGCCGACAGCATTCGATTCGCGCTCTTTCCCGCAGGCTTACTACGAGCTGAGCTGGACTTTCATTAAGCGCGATCAGTTTGAAAATGCTGTCGATACGCTGCGTCTCGTTAAAAATCTTGCGCCGAATTCCAGAGTCGCGACTCAGGCGGAAGTTCTCGAAGGGACGCTTCTTGTCAAAATGGGAAGATACGGAGAGGCTTTAGTGCTTTTCAATTCGATAGTTTCAAAGTACACCAAGTATCAGGACGAGCTTTTCTCGATCGACGGAAAAGCATTCCTTGCAAGCGGAAGGACAGGGAAGGTCTCCGATTTCCTTCTGCCTTATTCTCCGGCAGTCCGTTCCATACTTGAAGACAGTAAAAAATTTTCTGAAACGGTTGCTCTGAACGACACGATCATCGGGTTGGAAGAAGAGCTGAAGCGTATCGAAGATCTCGAAAAGAAGATCATGACGATGGCCGGCAACAAAAACGCCGCAGCTATTTTTCCGCCGCTCAAAGAGGCAGCGAGGGGCGTCATGACGCTCAGAAACAAAGTCGCGGTCGTAAAAAATTCGCTTGTTATGAAAAGAAACGGATTCGCCGGACATGGTCTTACCGAAGAACAGCGCGGCGAATTCGAAAAACTTGATTCGGAAAAACGGCAGCTTCTTGAAATAGAAAACACTGTTTCGGTGGCACCGGAAAGAATCAGGGAGCGCGCTGAAGAATACGGTGACAAAGTCGTGAAACTTGATGAGAAAATGCATCTTGTTTCGATGGAACTCGAAAGGCTCTCTGAAAGGCTGGATCTTTTGATTGCTTCGTATTCGGATGACAGGTCGGCGTATTCGCTTTTGAGCGCCAGTATCTCTTCGGTGAGTTCCTGCTTCTGCACTTCGGCCGCCTGGAGCATCTTGTTGTTCTCGTTGATGACCGATCTGTTCCTTATCCATACCACCGCCAGGGCGATGGCCAGCACCGCCGCTACCGCAGCAAGCGCCCATACCAGTTTGGATGCGCCGGAGCCGCGTTCTGCACGTTCGCGCTCTTCGCGTTCAAGTCTCTGCAAAGGGTCTTCTCTTTCCATAGAATATGTTTTGATTCAAAGGCAAAAATAGCAATTTTCCTTATATTTGCGGTCATGAAATATCTAATCCGCTCAGTCAAGTACTGCATTTATCTTGCCATAATGCTTACCGTATTCATTTTTGTGCTCGTCGCCCTGAAGGTGGTGAGCCCCGGAATCGACGGCGTGTTCACCAACGGCGCCAGGGCCGTCTGGCAGATTGCGGGCATCCTCGTGGTGTTTTCGGCCATCTATCCGGCGCTTGGTTTCGGCAGGAGGACGGCTGTCGTGCACGGCCCCTTCGAAGAGGTCAAGGACGGGGTCATAGAGGAGATGCACATACGCGGATACGTGCTGGAGAGTTGCGAGGGCGAGAAAATGACCTTCCGCGCAAAGTCGCCGGTAACGCGGCTGTTCCGCATGTTCGAGGACAGGGTGACGATGCTCAAGACCCTCAGCGGTTTCGAGCTCGAAGGCCCCGTGAAGGACCTCGTGCGAGTGATAGGCGGCCTCGAAAACCGTTTCCGGCAATAATCAGACAGCCTCGCATTTATGCTTGAGCCATACGGCCACCTCCTGCGGGAGACCGGGGCTGAGCGTCTTGTATACTTTCGCGTGATAATCGTTCAGCCAGGCGATGTTTTCGGCTCCCAGCAGTTCCGGGAGCAGGATGGAAGTGTCGAAGTGGCATAGGGTGAGGGGCTCGAAACGGAGCCAGCTGCCGAAGTCGTTGGTGCCTGCATCCTCGCACAGAAGCAGATTCTCGTGCCGCACGCCGTGCTGCCCTTCGCGGTAGATTCCCGGTTCGTCCGAGGTTATCATCCCCGGCAAGAGAGGAGCGCCGTTGAGGTTCTGGCGTATGTCCTGCGGCCCTTCGTGCACTCCCAGGAACCATCCTGTTCCGTGTCCGGTGCCGTGCCCGAAGTTGCGCAG
>CAJOMF010000001.1 GCA_905235605.1 uncultured bacterium | reverse complement strand
AGCGCTCGATCTGCTGCGTAAGATCGGTAACGGTATCGGTATCGCCTTTCTTTGCAGCGGCGATCGCATCGTCGAAAAGTTTTTCTACTTCTGCCGGAAGTTTGTCTGTCGGGTCGAAATCCTTCGGGAAAAGTTTGTACTGGTCGAATTTTGAAAGTTCACGCCTGATTTTGAAAAGTTCGGTCCTGATTTCTTTGACTGCGGCAAGGTCTACACCGGTGTCGAAACCTAATTTTTGCGCAAAAACCTGAACAAGTTCGAACGCCGGAGCCGCAGGACCGCCTGCAAACGGCATGATGACCGAATCAACGATATCAACGTCGTTTACCATAGCCATGAGAACGCTGCCGAGACCGTAGCCCGGAGTGCAGTGAGTGTGCAGGTCTATCGGTATCCTTACCGCTTTTTTAAGAGCCGAAATAAGTTTCGCACTCATTGCCGGATCGATGAGGCCGGCCATATCCTTGATCGAGATCATGTCGGCACCGGCTTTTTCAAGCTCGACTGCCTTGTTGACGAAATAGTCTATCGAGAAAAGGTTGTCCGGAAGTTTTTTGCCGCTGAACACAGCTTTGATCTTGTCTTTCGTCGAGAATTTCGGATCGACCGTGTAGCAGATGCAGCAGTCTGTCATTCCGCCGTTTTCCTTGACGTATTTTATCGTCGAGCGCATGTTGTCGATATCGTTCAGAGCGTCGAAAATACGCATGATGTCGATACCGGATTTTATCGCGTTGCGGTTGAAACCTTCGATAACATCTTCAGGATAAGGATTGTAGCCGAAAAGGTTCCTTCCTCTCGAAAGCGCGGTGAGTTTGCTCGCTTCCCCTACTCCGGCTTTGATTTTTTCGAGTCTCGCCCACGGATCTTCGCCGAGGTAGCGCATTACGGAATCGGGAACGGCACCGCCCCAGACCTCCATTGCGTAAAAATGAGCTTTGTTGAATGATTTCAATAATCTGTCAACCTGATCCTGATTCATTCTGGTCGCGAACTGCGACTGCTGACCGTCTCTTAACGTGAGGTCTCTGATAAGAAGTTTTTTTGCCATGATGCTAACCTATATCAAAAATAATAAAAAACCAAAAAGCAGAGCATTGTAACCGCAGACTTTTTATTTTCAACTTAAAGAGAAAAATTTCAGTATTTTCGGGAAATCTTACAGCCGGATTTTATTTGTAGATAAATTCTGTCAGCGGAACCTGCATTTTGTCCTTCTCTTCCTTTGACAACTTGCGAAAAACGGCCGGGATACTTTTATCATTCTGGTCGATATCGATACTTTCGGGAATAAACGCTACAGTTTCATCTTTGAAGGAAAACGGTTTCGTATTTTTGATTTCAAGACTCTGAGGTTCCGAAGAAACATTTTTTGCCGCTGCTGCAGCAATTCCGTTGTTTTCTGCAGCAGGTTTCTGCAGTTCTACAACTATCTCTTCGTTAAAAGGTTCGGTTTTTTCAATATCAAAAATAGTGCTCCGCGGATCGTCCTCTATCACTTCTTTGCACGCTTTGATGTTTGAAAGATTCGCTTCGTGCGCTTCCGCAACGATGAGCACTGAAACATCCGTCTTGTTCTTGTCAACGAAAAGACCGAATTTGAATTTAGCATCTTCATCCCCCAGATCATTAAGGTAAGTGGATGCTTCCGCAAATTCCTTGAGTTTTGTATTTCCGTTGACATAAACCAGCATTCTCTTTGTTCCTTTTATCGTAAAATTCTTCAGGAGAGGATTGTTCAGAGCGTCTTTAACGGCATTGAGCGGAGCATGTTCGCCGGTTGCACTACCGAAACCGATAACTGCCAGCCCCATATCAAGCATAGTACTTCTGACATCAGAAAAATCGAGGTTTACAAAACCTGTTTTTATTATAAGTTCCGATATGCTTCTAACGGCATAAATAAGGATTTCATTGGGTTTTTTGAACATATCAACGGCATCGTCATCATCACCTGCTATTTCGAGAAGAATATCGTTAGGAACAACAAGGAGCGCGTCAACATTCTTGCGCAGCTCTTCTATTCCGGCCTCGGCACATTTCATTTTCTGCTTGCCTTCAAAAGAAAACGGTTTCGTTACGATACCTACGGTGAGTATTCCGTTTTTCTTTGCGGCACTGGCTATAACGGGAGCTGCACCTGTTCCTGTGCCTCCCCCCATGCCGGTAGTCAGAAAAACCATGTCGTTGCCTTCCAAAGCGGAATATATGTCGACCTGACTCTCTATCGCCGCGTCTCTTCCGCAATCAGGATTTCCGCCGGCACCCTGCCCCTTTGTAAGTTTCGGACCGAGTTGTATCTGGTCTACTTCGCTAAGCTGTGCCAACACCTGCGCATCCGTATTGGCAGCAACTATTCTGACATTGCTATCTTTAAATACCGACTCTTCATTGGTGATTGTTTCCTCTTCGATCATTTTTGCCGCATTGCAGCCACAGCCGCCCACACCGATAACTGCAATTTTTACTGGTCCTTCCTTCTCGCTCATCCGACTCTCCTACTCGAAAAAGTTTCTAAAAATATCGGCTACCCTCGCCAACCATCCGTTTCTTTTTGCAATTTCCATCTGCTTGCGACATGAGAAATGTCTGATTATACCGACAGCTGTCGCAAATCCCGGTGAACTCAGCACATCATTCAATCCGATTGCCGGCTCGTCGATCTTCGGAATTCCGATCCTTACCGTCTGCTCCAAAGTATCTTCCGCAACACACTGGATATTCTTAAGCTGTGCTGACCCTCCGGTAAGAACAATGTCAGACTGGATAATGTTTTCCTTCTGACTTTCCATCAGTTTCTTTTTGATTTCTATAAGGATCTCCTCGATCCTCGGAGTTATTACAGTTGCAAGCTGCTTGACCTTTTTTGTCGTCGGTGCATTCGTGCCGATCACAACCGTATCGAACACCTCACTGTCCGAGACATACTCTGGACGCACGTTGCCGTACTTGCATTTTACCCTTTCCGCTTCAGCCGGAGGGATCTTCATGACTTTGCTTATATCGTCCGTGATGAACTTTCCGCCCATCGGCATTACGGCGACATAAACAGGATCTCCGTTCTGATAAATCGCTATATCGGCGACACCGTCACCGATGTCAACCATAGCCACGCCTATATTTTTCTCGTCGTCTTCAAGAACTGCCCAGCTTGAAGCTATGGCGCTCACTACGACTCCGTTTACAAAAAATCCGGCATCTTCTACCGCTTTATAAAGATTCCTGAACATCGTTTTCGGCATAGTTATTATAAGGACATCGACCTCGAGCTTTCTACACGCCATTCCTATGGGATTAACTATGCCTGCCTTGCCGTCGACAGTATATTTTCCTATCTCCACACTTATAATTTCCCTGTCATCGGGCATAGTGATTATTTTTGCCTGTTCTATAACTCTGTTCATATCGGTCTTCGCGACTTCCTGCCCCCTGACCTGGATCACACCGTGGCTGTTTATCGAACGGACTCCTTCACCGGAAACACCCACATAGACTTTCTTTATGCGTTTTGACGAAATCTGTTCGGCTTCCGATACCGAGTCGCGTATTGCAGCAGCAGTAGCCTGAACATCAACGACATCGCCTGCAATCAAGCCTTTGTTGTTGTCGGCGACCCCCTTTCCAATAATGGAAAAAACACCTTCATCGCTCTTTTGAGCAATAAGAGTTGTGACAGTTTTTGTGCCTATATCAAGGGCAGCAATCATCGTGTTGCTTTTAGCCATCTGAATTTCCCCTCTTTATATTAACAAGTTTTCCGAATATAATTTCGAATTCCGTTTCACCGAAATTGTTTTTCACTTTGTCAAAATCATACTCCCATACCCACTGATTTTTGGCAAGGAGGTCTCCTATGGCACCCGATGTTTTCTTCATCATCTGGTTCCATTCATCGACAGAAGCGTCTTCCTTGAGATGAACGACGGTCTCCAAACGCCTGTTCTCGAGAGCGCACAGCAGCGAATATCCGGCAAGAAATTCATAGCTGATACTTCTAAGCTGGCAAAGTGAATTCAAGCCTTCCCATTTTTCCGCAAGAAAAATAGCGTTTTTTATCTTCTCCGGACGCTTTTTCTCCTCTTCCGGAGTGGAATATTTCAGATAAAAAGTCGGCATATCTTTCGGGATCTCACGTGAAAGAGCCTTTTTGAAAAGGATCCCGTCAGCATCGGAAAACCACGGCATAAAGGAATCTTTATCGGAATCGGATGACTTTTTTCTGCTGGTAACGATCATCGCCGGTTTAAATTCGTCTATATGTATCACCACTGAATTCGGAAAGAATTTTTCGACAAACGCCTTTTTGACCCATCCGCAGGTCGAGAGGTTGAGCATCATTTTTTTGCTGTCGGCATCAAAAAAACTGATTTTTTTGTCAAGACCGGTCACAAAAAGGATATCCTCCCTGCTAAGGCGGTCGTTTCCTACAATTTCTACATTTTCAGGAGTTATGAGCATTCTGTCGCTGTTTTTGAATGTATCGAAAGTATCTCCGGCAAAGCAGAACACAGCAGCAAAAAGTGAAACAAAAAGATAGGTGCAAAACACATATCCGATAACGCTCAATATCCTGAGAATCTTTTTCATTCTGCACCCAGGCACTCTGAAATAATGGTTTCAATAAGTTCGAGATATCCTATCCCGCGGTACTTTGCGATCATCGGAACAAGCGAATGTCCCGTCATTCCGGGAAGCGTGTTTATTTCAAGCATTATGTAATCGTCGCCGTTTACGATAAAATCACTTCTCGTTACACCTTTGCAGCCGAGCGCTACGTGCAGTTTCAGAGCCGCCTCAGAGATCTTTTCCCTTGCCGTTTCACTGATATCTGGATGAACAGTGTATATCGTCCTGTCGCTGTTGTATTTCGCGTCGTAATCGTAGAACTCGTTTGCCGGAGTGATCTCGACATCGCCCAGCACCTTGTTTTCAAGCACGGCGACATTGACTTCGCGCCCTTTGAAGAACTTTTCGCAGAGATAGCGTTTCCCCTCTTTGAGCTCTTTTTTAGCCTCCTGCCATTCTTTTTCATCTTTAACGATGTAAACACCGCGGCTCGAACCGTTGACCGGATCTTTTACGACGAACGGAAAATCAAAAGGTTTTTCAATGTCAGCAGCCGCTTCAACAGTTTTTCCTTCAGCAACTTTGATGCCGCAGTCTTTCATAACAGCACGGCAAATCAGTTTGTCCATGCCTACCGCGCTCGCCGTGACACCGGAATTCGTGTACGGGATCTTCATCATTTCGAGAAGTCCCTGAACCGTTCCGTCTTCGCCGTACCTTCCGTGAAGACCGTTCACGACCACATCAGGATCAAATTCGCGGAGCTTTTCGCTCAAATCAAAACCGACATCAATGAACTTCACGCAGGTGTAACCGCCTTCGCAAAGCGTTTTGTAAATCATGTTTCCCGTAACAAGGCTGACTTCGCGTTCATCCGACATCCCGCCGGCAATGACCGCGATCTTCATGTTTTTGTCGAGTTTCATCGATATCTCCTAAAAAATCAATCATACCAGAACTGAACTTCGGGTTCCAGAGTGACACCGAATTTTTCGCGCACTCTTTCAATCGCAATATCTTTCAGGCGGCAGAAGTCGTCAAAAGTCCCCTCGCCTGTATTTATTATTATGTTCGCGTGATTGTCGCTGAGTTTCGCTCCTCCTACCGAAAAGCCCTTCATTCCGCACTGGTCAAGCATATATCCTGCCTTGCCGTCCTTCGGATTCTTGAAAAGCGAACCCGCGCTGTGCCCTTTTATCTTTATTCTCTTTGAAAGAAATTCTAAAATCCTCGCTCTCACGTTTTCGGAAGTATCTTTCGTGAGGATCAGTTCCGCGCCGTAGATCACGAAGCATCCTTCGGGTTTGTTGTCGAGCGAGCGGTAGCTGTATTTCGGAAGGAACGGGAAGACCTTGCCGTTCTGGATAACGTAAATCACACCTACGACATCATCCCATGAAGAACCTGCCGGAGCAGCGTTTCCGTAAAGCGCACCGCCGAGATTCCCGGGAATTCCTGCAAGAAATTCGACACCTGACAAACCGTTTTTTATTGAATAGTCAAGCAGAGCAGCGTTGCTCACCCATGAAGGCATGAAAGTTTTGACCAGATATTCGTCGACATCGTCGGTATCGCTTGTTGAAATCGCCTTTCCCATGTAAAGGACCGGCTTTTTCACATCACCGGCAATAATGTTGCTGCCGCCGGAAAGGATCCTGTAATCATCAAATTCAGAAGTGAAGCGCACAAGATCATCAATAATTTCAGGAAAGTAAAGATCGCAGACAGCATCTTTGACCTTGATCGTGAGAAGCTCACTTATATCTGCGCGTTTTTTGAACTTCACTTACTTTCTCCGCTCATAAGTTTTGTCAAAACCGTATTTACATCCCCGGCACCGACGGAAACTATGGCCGAAGCGTGGAACTTTTTTTCATTTTCTTCAATAATTTCAGCCGCTTTATCTATATTCTCAGCATAAAAGACAAAGTTGTCTCCGCTCTTCAGCTCTTCATAAAGCTCTTCTGACGCCCTTCCTTCGAACTTTTCGCCAGCCGAATAGACCGGAAGGATTATCAAACATCCGGCATCTTTCAGAACTTCTTTGAATCTGTCATAAAAAGCGGTGAATCTCGATATCCTGTGCGGCTGAAAGACAAGGCAGAAATTCTTGAACTCGTGCTCCGCCTGCTCAATGAGGGCGTGGACTTCGCTCGGATGATGAGCGTAGTCATCAACGAGAGTCATTCCGTGCCAGGTTCCTATATTCTGGAATCTGCGGTCGACTTTCGGGACGTTTTTCCAGAATTCGCGGTCGATTTGAGGCAGAGCAAGCCCTTTTTTCGAAAGATACTCGTAAGCCGCAAGAAGCGCAGCAGAGCGGTTCTGCAGGATGTGAGTCGGTTCCGCAATGTCTCCGGCATAAATTTCGGTATCGCCGGAAAGGAAGAAAAGCGACCCCTCTTTCATATAAAAACTGCTGCAGTCGCTGTTTTCAAAACCGACACCGTTTCTGATTTCGTCGTGAGTCGGGAAAGAAAGAGGCAAAAACATCTCAAAAAGTCTGTCGCTCAGGTCGTAGCCGCGCCCGATTATCAGATTTTCAGGTCTTTCCGAGAGAAGATAACGCTCGAACGATTTCAGCATTTCAGCCGGAGTTTTGTAAAAATCGGCGTGTTCGAACTCAAGATTCGTGATAACGAGAGAGTCCGGCTTAAGTTTGAAGATCGAACCGTCGCTCTCGTCAAGTTCTACGACATAAGGCTCGCCTGCAGAAACGCTGGTCATGCCGTTGCTTTTTCCGCCGGCATAGACCGAAGCTTCGACACCGGCGGCACGAAGGAGCGCATAGATCATCCAGGTCGTCGAAGTCTTGCCGTGGCTTCCGCCGACACCGATTTTGTGCTTTTTTTCAAGAAGGATCGCCAGAAATTCGCCGCGCGTGACGACTTTCATCCCTCTGTTCAAAGCCTCCGCCACTTCGGGATTGTCGAGTGGAACTGCGCTTGAGCGGACAAGGATGTCGACACCTTCGAGATGTGACGGATCGTGCCCCAGCATACACTCTATCCCCTGAGCGCGAACCATTTTCAGGAAAGAACTTTCCTTCATGTCGCAGCCGGTTACTTTGCAACCCGATGACTTTGCAGCAGCCGCAAGACCGCTGACGCCGCTTCCGCCTATTCCCATAAAATGAATATGCATTACTTTTTCCCGCTCTTCAAAATCTTTTCTATATCGTCAGCCAGCCTGTTTGCAGAGTTTTCAAAATCGAGCTCGATCATATTTCTTTTCATGTTGTCTTCGTTTCTGTAGTAAGAATTAAGAAAAGAGTAAATTTTTCTGATCCTTGCGGCTGCATTGACGCTTTTTGCGTCTTCAACGATATATCCCAGACTCTTTTTCGCCATAAAAACTGCATTCTGTTTCTGAAAGTAATCCTTATTTTTCGGAAGCGGCAGATATATTGCCGGCTTTTTGAGAGCAATAAGTTCGGCGATTATGTCACTGTTCGGACGCGCAATAACGATATCGGCGACTTTGCAGTACGAACCGCGGTTATCAAAAAACATTTCACAGGTACTTTCTATTTTGTGAGCTTCATAATATTTGTTAACCGCTGCGATCTCACGATCACCGGTTTCGTGAATTATATGAAAGTCTCTGGTTATTTCAGGATATTTCGTTATCAGTTCACGAATCGTGGCATTTATCTCCTTCGTCTCCTTTTTGCATGTCAGAATAAGAAGTTTCCGCTTTTTAGAGCTCTGAATCTCGGCAGGTTCGGCTTTCAAAACCTCCCTGTCGACCGGAATTCCGGCAACAAAAGATTTTTTGTAGAATTCGTAGTCTATATTTTCCTGCATCGCCTCAAACGGGAAGTATATACGGTCAGCCTTTTTCATAAAGTCTTCATTGCACTTCGAAATTGCGACATTTCCGTCAAACAGCATCATTTTTATACCGTTTATCTTCGAAGCAGCCTCGAGAAGAGGATAGGCTGAGAATCCGCCGAAACTCAAAACCGCATTTATACCTTTAACTTTCAAGATCTGAGCTGCTTCCTGCACACAGGACTGCATTTTCAAAGCTCTGACGATTTTTGAAAACAAATTTTTGGACTGCGGAAAATTGGAAGTATCAACGACTTCGTAGCCTCTTTCACTGAAAATTTTGGCAAAAATGGATCCCTGTGTGAGAGCAAAAACACTCATTATGCCGCGCAGTCTCAGCGTTGTCGCCAGTGAAAGAGCCGCTTTCTGCTGTTCTCTCGTGTTAATGCCCGTCATAAGCAGCATAAATCTCGTTTCAATCGCACTTTCCATCTTTACCTCCGAAATCAGCGCCGGCTCTCACTCGTTACCGCATTAAGAATAAGACCGACCATAAAAGAATAGCTTGCCAGCGCGCTCCCGCCGTAACTTATGAAAGGCAGCGGAACACCTTTGTTCGGCGAAAGCGAGGAAACGACAAGAAGATTTATTATCACCTGAATTGCAAGCATCAGCACGAAGCCTGCAACCATGTAAAAATTAAATGTCTCGTGCAAATGCAGAATAAAATATGTTCCTATCGCAAACATCGCCATAAAAAGCAGAATAACAGCAACCGCACCAACGAAACCGAATTCTTCGCCTATTATCGGAAAAATGAAATCGGTCTGAGATTCCGGCAGATCCTTTACTTTGACAGTAGAATTTCCGAAACCGACTCCAGTTACGCCGCCTGTGCTTAAAGCGACCTGGGCACGGCACTGCTGAAGACCTGTATCGAATCTGTATTCGTCACTGCACGGATCCATGAAAGACTGCAGTCTGGCGATTCTGTAACCTTTGCCAGGCATGAATACCATGACACAGAACGCCGCGACAGCAAGCGGAGCAAGATAGAGGAGATATTTTTTTCTCATGCCGCCCAGAAGGAGCATGAGCATTGCCGTTCCGCAGATGATCGTCGCGGTTCCGAGGTCTTCTATTGCAATCAAACCGACTATTGAGACAACAACCACACCGATGCTGAGGACATCTTTTAAAAGCTGGACCCTTTCCCCTTTTTTCGTCATAACTTCACTGATGTAGATTACAGTGACGATCTTAGCGAACTCCGAAGGCTGAAGCATCATAAAATGTAAATCTATCCAGCGTTTCGCACCGTTTCTTGTCGTTCCGATGATCAGAGTAGCGATAAGAAGAATAATTATGAATAAAACCAGATACTTGGAAGAATTTTTGAGCCACGAGATATTTACCAGATAAGCCGTGATGAAAGCGATTCCGGCAAAAGCGAAATTCACTATAAAACCGCGTATCTGCGGCAGAAGCGACGCTTCAGCAGACGGAACATTGAACATTTTGACATTGAAAACCATGACCATCCCGAAAACTACGAGAAGGAAAAATATCGAAAAATAGAGTTTTACAGCCTTTTCCATGCTAAGCTCCTATTTTCGATTTCAAGTCTTTAACTTTATTGACGAAATCGACCCCGCGCTCTTTGTAGTTCTTATACCAGTCGAAACTTGAGCACGCAGGCGAAAACAGAACGACGCCGTCATTTTCAGCGAGAATGAAAGCCTTTTCCACAGCTTCAGCCATCGAATCTGCGCTTTCTACATTTGCAAAACCCTTGAAATAAGGGCGGATTATCTCTTTTGAAGCACCGATGAGAACGACTCCTTTGCACTTTCTGTCGGCAAGAACTCTCACAGGTTCGTAACTTCCGCCTTTGTCGACTCCGCCGAGAATGAGAACTACTTTTCCGTCATCGAATCCGGCGAGCGACTTTTCGACTGCTCCGACGTTTGTTCCCTTGGAATCATCAATAAATTCAACACCTTGAAATTTATCAACGAAAGCTGTTCTGTGAGCGAGCGGATCAAATTCTAGAAGCGATTTTCTCAAAATTTCAGTATCACTCACCCACTCTTTTACACCTAAAACAGCAGCCATTATGTTTTCGATATTATGGTGTCCGCGGATCTTCAGATCGTCGACTTTGAGCGTTTTTCCGTCAAAATAAACATTCGTTTCATCGCATTTTATATCTTTCGTCCCATCGACAGAAAAAAATCTGATGTCAAAATCAGGATGGGCGAATTCCTCTGCAACGATTCCCGTCCCGAGAACGGCAGCACCGCCTTTCTTCAACAAATTCAACAGGTTGAGCTTTGTATTTTTATAGTCTTCAAAGTCTTTGTATCTATCCAGATGGTCGGGGGTAACATTGAGAACCATAGCAACGTCGACTTTAAGGCTTTTCAGAGTCTCAAGCTGGAAAGAGCTGAGTTCGATAACGAAAAATTCGTACCCCTTCCCGATGCCGTTGATGACCGGCTCGCCGATATTTCCGCAGAGAAACGACTTGAATCCTGCGTTTTTAAGAAAAGCGTGAACCAGTGAAACCGTTGTCGATTTTCCGTTAGTACCCGTTACAGCAATAACTTTTTCATCTTTGACAAACCTTCCTGCAAGTTCAAGTTCGCCAATGATTTCAGTTCCTTGAGCATTCAACTTCTGAATGACCGGATGAGTTGCAGGAACTCCGGGGCTGATTATGGCAAGATCGTATTTGAGAGTTTCGTCATATTTCAGATATTCGGCTGAATATTTTTCAAGCTGCGCCGCGTTATCGTCATAAATAAAAATTTCATATCCGGAGTTTTTCAGAAACTTTGCTGAAGAGATACCTGAAATCCCAAGACCTACTATCAATGCTTTCATTTCAAAACCTCCGGAAAATCAAAAAGTCTTTCAAGTCTGTTGCCTCTGGAACCCTTGACAAGAAAGGTTCCTTCTTCCGGCAGCATCCCTTTGATTTCTGCAATATCCCCCAAAAAAACGAGCTTTTTGCAGTTCAAAAAATCCGGTCTTAATTTATCGAATTCGCAACCGACCAAAAAAACACCCTTTAATAGTGTAAAATCTTTTAAAGAATTTACAAGTTCTTTGTGCATTTTTTCAGAAAAATTTCCGAGTTCGAACATACTGCCGAGAATCAGGAAGCATTCTCCAGATTCTTTCAGAGCATATTTTTTGTAAAAATTTTCTATCGATTTCTGCATTGACTGCGGATTTGCATTGTAGCAGTCGGCAATAAAAGTGCGCTTTCCGATCACTTTCACCTCCCCTCTCATTCCGGGAAGGACACATTTTCCGACCGATTTTTTAAGATCCGGCAGAGAACCGAGAGCAGTTTTAACTATATTCGCCGCGCAGTTTATGTTTTCTGCCATAAAATCGGGAAGTTCTTCAAAATCTTCAGCTATAGCGGCAACTTCTTCATTGGAATAAGTATTGATAATTCTTGAATCTTTGTGCTCATCGACCCACTTTTTCATGTAAGGATCGGAAACATTTGCAGAAACAACAGCATTGGAAAAATTGAAAATTTCGAGTTTTGCCGCAGCGAGATCGGCGTGGCTTGCAAAATTTCCGATGTGGGCGTTTCCGATATTCGTTATCGTAACAAAGCCGGGTTCAGCGATTTCAACAAGTTTTCTGATTTCTCCGCTGTGGTTCATCCCCATTTCAAGAACTAGAACTTCAGTCAGAAGCGGCATATTCAGGATGACAAGCGGAAGCCCGAGGTGATTGTTGAGATTTCCTTTCGTTGCCCAGACGATTCTGCCCGAAACGGCAGCCATCGAAGCTATGAGCTGGCGTGTCGAAGTCTTTCCGCTCGAACCGGTGACGGCTATAACTTTGCCGTGAAAGAGCTTTCTTCTTTCATGCGCCAGAATGCTCATAAAATCAAGCACATCCGGAACTTTGATATAATTTTCGTCCAGACTTATATCTTCAGAACCTATACATATAACACCTTTTTTAAGAAGATCAGGAACGTAGTTGTGACCGTCTGTTTTCTCGCCTTTGAAAGCAAAAAAGAGCGAATTTTCAGTACATTCGCGTGAATCGATGCTGCATTTTGAGATTACTGAATTTTTAAGCTTTTTTTTTAACCCGGCTTTTTCAAGAGCCTTTTCAAGAAGTAAAGTCGTAAACATTTATTCCTCCCCTAACGATTTTTCGGCTTCAAGCCTGTCGGAAAAGAATTTCTTTCCGCTTTTTGTTATCTGGTAGTTCTCGGCACCCTTTCCGGCAATGAGAACGACATCGTTTTTTCCTTTGATTTCAACTGCTTTTCTGATTGCCTCCGCCCTGTCGTTTATTACTGTCACATCGGCATTTTCAGGGCATCCGGCAAGAATATCGGAAATTATTTTCTTCGGGTCTTCGGTTCGCGGATTGTCGTCGGTAACGATGATTCTGTCTGCCAGTCTGCAGGCAGTTTCACCCATGATAGGACGCTTTCCGCTGTCTCTGTCGCCGCCCGCTCCGAAAACGATGATTATTTTTTCATAAATGCCTAAATTTCTTAAAGTAATTAGAACATTTTCCATCGCGTCGGGAGTGTGAGCATAATCGATATAGACTGCATGCTTTCCCACTTTTTCAAGACGACCGGGAACGGAAACATTGTTTGCGATCCTCTCGAACGCCTTTTCCGTTCCGATAAAGAGACTTGCCGCAGCAAAAGCGCCGGCAGTGTTGTAGATGTTGAAATTTCCGACAAGAGGGATCTTCACTTTTCTGGAAACACCTCCAAACGTGAAAACGACTTCACTTCCGTCATCAGAAATCTTGTTGATTTTCATAAATAATTCAGCAGAGTTATCTTTTTCAGAAATCCTTATCTGACGAACATCGGCAAGCTCTTCCGAAAGTCTTTTTCCCGCTTCGTCGTCAATATTTATGACTGCCGTGCCGCCGCGTTTAAGATGCTCGGAGAATAATTTTTTTTTTGCCTGATAGTAGTTTTCGAAAGTTTTGTGAAAATCGAGGTGATCGCGCGTCAGATTCGTGAAGATCGCAGCGTCGAACATCGTTTTTTCGATCCTGTTTTCAGCAAGAGCGTGGCTGCTCACCTCAGAAATCACAGCTTCGACACCCGATTTTCTCATATCGTCAAGAAGAGAATACCACTTCCAGTTGAGAGGAGTCGTATTCTGCGCGGGAATCAGTTTTCCTGCATATTTGTAGTTCAAAGTCCCGATAACTCCGCAGCACATATCATCCTGAAGCATATTTTCCAGAATGAATGTAGTCGAAGTTTTTCCGTTCGTTCCGGTGACTCCGATCATTTTCATTTTTTTGTCGGGTTCATCGTAAAAAACGGGAAGAACCGCCTTCAGGACCTCTTTCACAGAGTTTACGCGGATATAATTTTTACCGTCCCGCTCCTTTTCGCCGATAACGAGCGCAGCCCCTTTTTCAAAAGCGGCTTCTATGAAATCGTGTCCGTCGCTGTTCAGCCCTTTGATGCAGAAAAAAACGCTTCCCGGTGCAGCTTCGCGCGAATCGGCTGTGATTTTTAAAAGTTCTTTCTCTTGACCAGAAAAAGACGACGTTACGGCAAATTTTGAAATATAATCAATAAAATCAGTCGTTTTCATTGTTTTTTTCCTCTTCTACATCGAGACTTACTACCGTCCCCGCAAGAACGACTTCTCCCGCTTTCGGCGATTGACCGACAATCTTTCTATTGTTGACAGGGTTGCCGATAAAAACTACTTCAAGATTTTTGTCGTTTGCAATAGCAAGCGCATCATTCGAGCCGACATTTCTGAAATTGGGGATTTTGACATAGTCCGAACCTATTTCAGAAGCGATTTCAGAATCTTCCAGCTCAATGACGCTGCCGGTCATATCTGTAGTCACGTATTCGGGAATTTTATCTTTATCTTTTTCGCTTTTATAGACGAATACATCAAATTTGGGAAGCGCCCTTTCCGCTATTTCCTTGAAAACGGGGGCAGCAACAGTCCCGCCGTATTCCTTCCCTTTCGGCTCGTCGATCACTACAACCATGACGAATTTCGGATCGTTGTTCGGAACTGCCCCCGCAAACGAACAGACGACTCTGTTCCACGAATACTTCTTGAGAGCGGGATCGTATATCTGCGAAGTTCCTGTTTTGCCGCCGACCTCGACCCCTTTCAGACGCGCCCTTTTTGCGGTTCCGTGCTCGTCGGAAACGACACCTTCAAGCATTTCTATTATTTTTTTATCGGATTTATACTCGAAATTTATGCGTTTGGGCTCGGGAATAAAAACTTTTTCCGAATTTTTTCCGACGATTTTATCCACGAGAACCGGTTTCCAGAGAACTCCGCCGTTGTATATCGCGGAATAAGCTCTCGCCAGCTGCACCATATTGACAGAAAGACCCTGTCCGAAAGAGAGGTTGCCCTTGTCGATAGGATACCATTTTTTGTAATCTCTTATCGGTTTGTTTGACTCTCCGGGAATGTTTATCCCGCTTTTCTGACCGAATCCGAACATGGTGAAATAGTTGTAAAGCTGCTCGTTCGTAAGCCTGTCTGCGAACTTTATAGTACCGATATTACTTGAATTTACGACAACGTCGCGGATCGTCATCCACTGATTAGGGTGGGAATCGCGGACAAGTTTCTTTCCGAAAATAAAACTTCCGTTTTCACCGTAGACAAGTTCGCCGGGTTTTGCCAGATTCTCGTTAAGTACAGCAAGAATTGAAAACGATTTAAATGTAGAACCTGGTTCAAACAAATCGCTGACTGCGAAATTCCTCTTGTTTTCGATCGGATATTCGCGGTAACGCTCAGGCTCGTAGGTCGGATAGTTCGCCATGGCGAGTATTTTTCCGGAATAAGGCTCCATAATGACGACTCCGCCCCATTTTGCATGGACTTTTTCCACCATTTTAGCAAGTTCTTCCTCTGCTATGAACTGAATCTCGGAATCTATCGTGAGATAAATATCGCTCCCTTTTTTTGAATCGCCGATCTCGCTTTCGATGTCGATATCGTCTTCATATATTCTTTTCTTGGTAAGTTTGTTCTGTTTTACCTGAACCTTTGCTCCGGCAAGCATGGAATCATACCTGAGCTCGATCCCTTCAAGTCCTTCAGGTCCCTCTTCCGTAGGATTTTTATTTGCCTGAACAAAACCGAGAACATTGGCAAGCAGTTTTCCCTGCGGATAAACACGTTTGAAACTCTTTTCATAAATTATTCTGTTCAGATCGCTCAGGAGCTCGTCCGCCTGCTTTTTTTCCTGAGATCCTTTCGCTACGCTTTTCGATATCCTGGATTCTTTATTTTTTGCTTCGTTCACCGCATTTTTAAGAGCCTTGTATTCGCCGTAGTCGACATCCTGCTTCAGAACTTCATAGTGATTCGAACGACCGTTTCTTTTTTTGTTTTTTCTGAGTATTTCAAGGACTTCCTGTCTGTTCATGCCAAGATTTTCAGAAATTATATCAGCTAAGAACTCCTTGTTTACGACGCCTGCAGGATCGACTGCGATACTTACTTTGACCTCACTCATTGCAAGGGGATTGCCGTTTCTGTCGTAAATTGTTCCCCTTTTACCTCTGACAACTGAGAATTCGACCGAATTTTCGATTTTATCCATACGGTCTGCATGTTTTACAACCTGCAGATAATAGAATCTTCCTATTACGACAAAAAAAAGGACTAAAATAACAACTGCAAAAATAAGATATATCTTTCGTCCGGTATCCATGCTGACTTACCCCTCATTTGAGATCTCTTAATCCAATTTTACGAATTTGTCCGAAGTGGTGACCGAAAGCTTCATTTCCTTCGCTTTTTTCATAAGGGCTTCAGAAGAAGTCAGTTTGAGATAACCGCGCTCGGACAACTCTTTCTGCCATACAAGCTCCTGAGTATCCTCGATCATTCTTATGATATCGTTTTTGAGGTTTGCTTTATATGCCTTGTAGTAGCTGTCCGTCAGCATCAGGGAACCGGCCGCAATGATCATGCATATATATACAACAAGTTCACCCGAAAAAAGTGTTCTGATCTTCGTTGAAATCACTCTTGAACTACTGAAAATTTTTGTTCTTTCTTTCTTAGTGTTTTCTGAATCTGCATGAATGTAAGCCGGCATAGTTGTCCTCCCAAAGTTATATAAAAACGGTCTTTTTCAATATCCTGAATTTTGCGCTTCTTGCGCGCGGGTTTCTGACGCACTCCTCATCTGTCGGAACTACCATCTCAACAGCAAACGAAGCCTCGTCACAGAATGGAACGGTATCTTTTCCGTCGATATAGAAAGGGATTTTGTTCTTGCGGTCGCGGAAAAAATTCTTCACGATCCTGTCTTCAGTCGAATGGAACGTTATCACCCCCATCATCCCCTTGTCTGAAAGAAGAGGAAAAGCCTTTTTCAGTGCGCTTTCAAGCTCTCCGAGTTCGTCGTTTACGGCCATACGGAGCGCCATGAATACCTGTGTTGAAGGATCGATCCCCTTTTTAGCATATTTTTTCGCCTTTCTTATTTCGTCAGCGAACTGCATCGTCGTCGTCATACCTTCATCGGCACATTTTTTAAGCGTTCTTGCCACCGTTCCGGCCTCGCGCTCCTGAGCGTAAAGACTCAGAATGTTCCTGAGTTCACCTTCGGTCGAATTTTTAATGAAATCGAGAGCGGTTAAGGGGGAGGTTTTATCCATTCTCATATCCATCGGACCGTCTTTCTGCATCGAAAAACCCCTGTGCGGAGTATCAAACTGGAAACTGCTGACACCGAGATCGGCAAAAACGATGTCAACTTTCGGGATCTGCAGAAGGAACAATATCTTGTCGATTTCGCTGAAAGGAGCGTTTACGACCGTTACATTCGGAAAAGAGGCAAATTTTTCCCTGAGATGGGCGACCGCATCCTGGTCCCTGTCAACGAGAACGGCTCTGACATCCGGATATTTTTCAAGGATACCGGCATCGTGACCGCCGCCGCCCGAAGTAAGATCGACGAAAACAGCAGGCTCGTTGTCAAAAGAAGACAATACTTCATTGAAGAGAACAGGAACATGAACAAAATCCATTATTTGTCCCCTCTTTCTTCAAGAAGTTTTCTTCTTGCGGCATTCATTTTGTCACGGATGGAATCCCTTGTCCCTTTCGGAGTCATTTCATACTTTTCGAGAGATTCTTTGGACCATATTCTGAGCGTGCTTATTGCACCGATAAAAACCACATCCTTCTTTATTCCGGCATAGTCAATCAGCGATTTCGGGAGTCTCATTCTGTTCTGACCGTCAAGATCTACAGAAAGCGCCCCGCCGACATAGTTGACAAGAAGCCACTCTTTGTCATCGTCATCATCCATAAGATTGATAACTTCCAGCTTTTCATTCCACTCTTTCTGCGAAAAAACCTCAAGATAAGAGAAATCACCGTTGGAAGCCCTGACAACTATAAGCGTCTTGTTCTCGCCCTGGACATCAAGCTGGGAATAGTAATCGGCAGAAAGAGGAACCCTTCCTTTCGGATCGATTCGATATTCCTTCCTTCCGAAGAATGTCTTAGTGAGTTTTGACATCTTTTACCACCAAACAACCCAAAACAACCACTTGTTACCACAAACACACCCCGAAAGCAACACTTTTTTTGAAAAAAATATTATTTTCACATATATACTTGAAATTTAAGGATATTTTCTGCACTCAAGACACAGGTGAATTCCTCTACGGCATTGTTTTTCAGAAAAACCGGATCTTAAAGCCGGTCTGTTTTTTGATTTAATGAGAAAATTTCAGAAGAAATATCTTTTCAGGGAAACGCTACCTTACGCAGCGGACATAATATTTTCCGGACTTCGTGCCGCTGCTGACATAACCGCCGTATAAACTTACACGGTATGCACCCAAAAAATCATCACACTCGGTAGATGTCCAGAACCAGTCGTCGCACTTGTTGATCCCGCAGACATCCTTGATTTTATATATCGTGATCATTTCATCTTTTGTCGGAACACGCCAGTCCCAGAAACCGCCTTTGATCACCGTTTTTGCATAAAGCATCGCGTCTTTCCAAGAAAGAAGAAAACCGAAGGCAGTCTTTTCTATCATTGTGATAGAGCCTATCGGCTTCACAAGTTCAATATAGTCACCTTTGTCCCTGAAATTGGACGGCGCATAGAGGTCGCCCTCCCCTGCAGCATTATCCGCAGCCATACGGTTTACGAAAAAAGTATCCGCCTCATCTTCGTCCTCCCCCGTCCATTCGCGCGGAGCAGCACCGAAGGAACTCTTTTTTACAGCAGCCTTTTTTATATCCTCGGCCTTTTTCTCCTCTTCCTGCTGCTTTTTCTCATCGACCTGTTTGTGCATCCATTCGTCAAGATCTTTGTTAGCCTCTTTGTCAGAGAGAATTTTAGAGAGCTTCCATTTCAACAACATTCCGTTATCCTTCAGCGTCATACCAAAAAAACGAGGTAATTTACTTAAAGAAATATATTTTGCAATAAAAAGAACACTTTTTTCAAAGAATATTTTATTTTTGTTTTTATACGATGCGTGACTTTATGGATTGGTTAGTCTTGAATATCGAAATCACAATTTAACAAGCATCATTCATCATCGTCATCTCTACGCATCATGTTCAGTAGTTCCTGAGCCTTCATCAATGATGCGGCAAGTATTGTTTGAGATTCTTCATGTCCGTTTCTGGCTGCCCGCACTCTCCAAGCCGCGCTTTGTATAAGATCCATGTCTGTTCCAAAACCTGAAGCATAGCATTGGCTGACTTTGAACTGAGCATCAGCATAATCCTGTTCAGCCGATTTCAAGAACCATTCAAAAGCTTCTTCATCGTTTTTCTCGCAGCCCCAGCCATTGGCGTAACACATACCGACATAATATTGAGCTTCCGCATGACCTTGTTCAGCAGCCTTCATATACCACTTGAAAGCCTCAGCTTTATCTTCTTTAACTTCAATACCATTTTCATAAAACATGCCGAGATTCATTTGAGCAACAGCATCGCCTGCTTTAGCCGCTTTCTTACACCATTTGAAAGCTTCTTTTTGGTTTTCGTTGACACCTTCCCCGCTAAGGTAACACCTTGCAAGATTATTCTGAGCTGCCGCAAGACCTCCTTCCGCGGCTTTCTTATAACAATTGAAAGCTTCTTTCTTGTTTTCCTTTACGCCCTCTCCGTCAAAATAAAAATTACCGAGATTATTAAGAGCTTTGAGATTTCCCTGTTCAGCCGCTTTCTTATACCACTTGGCAGCCTCTTTTTTATTTTCCTTTACCCCGTCTCCGACATCATAACACCATCCGACATTCTTCTGAGCCTCGGCGAGCCCCTGATCAGCCGCTTTCTTCCACCACTTGAAGGCCTTCCCAAAGTTTTGTTCGACTCCTTTGCCATCATAGTAACACTCGCCGACCTCGTTCTGCGCTTCAGCGTCTCCCTGCTCCGCCGTTTCCAGCCAGCGTGCGAATTCCTGCTCAAGGCTTACTTTGTTATTTTTGACTTCCTTTTTTGCCATGACCGAACCTCCTGATTATTTATTTTTCCTGACACAGCGCGTCTTTAACGAAAAAAAGTTAACGGAAAAAGGATATATAGAACCGTCATCAAAAGAGACTGCCCAAAATATATCATCATTATGTACGGAAGATGACCTGAACCAGTCAGTATCACCAAATTTGCTGAAATTATCACCTTCTATACCACCACAATTCTCATCCCAGGACTCATCATCAAGCTGACCGTTTTTTTCTGAGATGTCGCATATTCCGCCTGAAATCGTTCCAGGATGGTTCTGAACAAGCAATCTAAGCTCGTCTATATTTGGCAGTCTCCAGTCGGAATGACCGTCTTCGACAAGATCATCGCAGTCACCTTCTTCCAATATATCGGACCATTCAAGATTACCTGTTTTCTTAAATTTATTTTTGGCAACTTTTGCTTCTTTCGCGCATTTTCCATTCGGGAAATCATGTAAATAAGATTCCCATTCAGCGCGGGTATTGATCTGTCTTGCTCTTTTGCAGACGACCTCGTCTTTAGGGCCGGCATTTGCTTCATCCGCACATTCGCCTTCAGGAAAATATTCGAGATAGCGCTTCCAGGAATAAGCTGTTTGATCATTTCGGGCTTTTTCACAGGCATCAGCATCATCCTGACGGATACAGCGGACATGATATTTAACATTATTGCTGTTATCAGCATTGATTCCGCCGCTGCCGAAATCTACCAGCCATATATCTTGCCCATAGGCCTCTGTATAAGTAGTTGTCCAAGCTACTGTTGAAGACCAAAGTTCTAAAAAATCCCCCAGTTTACTAAAAATCCCTACATCTGTTCCCTTGCAACTTTCCGTCAAGTCAAAATCGATCGTTGTTTTTTCATATTCTTCAGAAACCCTGCACCTTCCGCCTGGAACAGTTCCTGGATGATTCTTAATCAGCGTTCTGAGTTCATCGATATTCGGCAGTCTCCAGTCATCATGACCGTTTTCCTCAAGATTTTTGCAATACTCAGCCGATTCGAAACTTAACATTGGTGCAGTTGACACATCCGACCATTCGAAACCATCAATTTTCCCGAATTTATTTTTTGCTAAGTTTCCTTCTTCCGCACATTTTCCGTCTGAAAACCCTCTTAAATACAATTCCCATCCGAATCTGACATCCAGGCTTCTTGCTTCATCGCAAGCCTTTTCATCTTCTTTGTCTTTGAAAGCTTTCGCTTCACCGGCACATTCGCCGTTCGGAAATTTGTCCAGATAAAAATACCAATAAAAATTTTGCTCATATTTTTTGGCCGTTTCACAGGCATCGTGGTCATCCTGTCTTACACAGCGGACATTTTTTATCCATCCCTCATCCTTGATCGCGCCTTCAATCCCGCCAGAGTCAAAATCAACAACCCACGCATTAGCAGGCAAAGACGAGTCGGATGAGAAAGACCATAAACCCATGCTGTCGCCCAGTTTACTGTAATAATCTCCGTTATTCTCTTGTGCTTCACAGGAACATGAATTTGCGCAGTCAGGGAAAAGACAGAGAGCATCCTCCCTGACTTGACATTTACCTCCAGATTCCGTTGCCGGACAGTTTTTTATAAGCATCCTGAGTTCGTCGATATTAGGCAGCCTCCAGTCCGAATATCCGTCTTCCTCAAGTTTGTCGCAATACTCCAGAGCCTCATACCACGAAATCTCTTCTTCGGAAGAAAAAAGTTCCGACCATTCAAGAGTACCCGTTTTTTTCATATTATTAAGTGCAGATTGCGCTTCGACAGCACACCATCCTTCCGGGAATTTTTTAAGATAGCCTTTCCAATATTCAATAGAGTTTTCTCTTCTTGCATCCATACACATCGAAACATCGTAGTACGGACGTTTCACAATCCCTGTAATTTTTGATGCTGAAGAACTGAAATCTATATTAAATACCCAGCCTATGAATTTTACCGCATAAAACAGAACAACTGCAAGTATCAGCAATTCGAAAATCACCAGCAACGCATACCCAATGAACGTTCCGATTTTTCCCAGCACTTTTGTCACCGGATCAACAGCTTTCAACCACCACTTGCGGGCCTCTTTTTTATCTATAGGAACCCCTTTCCCGTTCCAGCAGCAATTACCAAGTTTTAACTGGGCAAGACGTTTTCCCTGCTCTGCCGCTTTCTCATACCATTTGAAGGCTTCGATTCTGTCTTCCTGAACACCTTCTCCAAGGGAATAACATTCTCCGAGCATATACTGGGCATCAGCCTGTCCCTGTTCTGCAGCCTTCACGAACCATTTAAAGGCTTCTGCTTTTTCTCTTTCGATTCCTTTTCCATAATAGTAACAGTATCCGACTTTATATTGAGCCTCAGCAAGACCGAGTTCTGCTGCTTCCATAAACCACTTGAAGGCTTCGATTTCGACTCCGTTCCGATTTAAATAACCCTCTCCTATCTTATATTTGGCCTTTGCATGACCTTGCTCGGCAGCCTTTTTGAACCATCTGGAGGCTTGGATTTTGTTCTTTTCAGCTCCGACTCCGTTCAAGTAACATTCGCCGACCATATACTGCGCATCGGCATATCCCTGCCCTGCTGCCTTCACATACCATTTAAAGGCTTCAATTTTGTTTTTTCTGACGATATCTTCTTTCTTTTCTTCCTTATTGTCCTTTCCATCAGCCTCTTTGCTGTCAGCATTCTCTACCTCTCTGAATATTTCTCCAGCTTCGCTGCCACCGCTCTCTTTTTCCGGGTTATCCGATCCTTCAACTTCTTCCTCGTCAACAGTTTCAGATTTTTCATTTGAATTGTAATAATATTCGGCAACCTTGTACTGAGCTTCGGCGTCTCCCCGCTCCGCCGCTTCCAGATACTTGTTAAAATCGAATGTTTTATCGTCAGGCTCTGGATTTGGGCCTTTTTTCGTTTCGCTTGACATAAAAGCCTCCGATATCACTATTTCTCTTGCATTTCGCGTATTCTGATTTTCGATTCCTCAGACAAATCATCGCAACCGATAAATGCATCCTCCCCTATTTCAACAGAATCCGGGATTATGACAAATGACAGGTGTTTGCAAAAACTGAAAGCTCTGCTGCCTATTTTCTTCACTGAATCCGGAATTTCAACCAATGTCAGGCAATCGCACCTGCTGAAGGCCTCTTGCCCTATTTCCGTTACAGAATTAGGAATTTTTAAGGATGCCAGAGTTTTACAAGCACTAAAAGCGCACTTTCCGATTTTTTTAACCGAATTCGGTATTACAGTCCCTTTGCATCCTGCCACGAGCGTATTCGTTGCAGTTTCTATTACAGCCATGCAGTCGTCTCTGGAATCATATTTTCCGTTGAATTCAGACACTCTTATGTAATCTAAAGAAAGACAGTCGCAAAAGATATTTTCTCCTATTTTTTTAACATTTTTACCCAACTTTATATTCTCGAGACTCTTGCAGCCTGCAAAAGCGTAACTTTTAATTTCTGTTACAGAATCGGGAATCGACAGAGACAAAAGCCCTGTACAATTCAAAAAAGCATTGCTTCCAATTTTTGTAACACTGCACGGGATCTTAACCGAGGTCAGACTCCTGCGATCAGAAAAAGCATCGTTTCCGATTTGTTTAACAGAATCAGGAATAACTACCGATTCAATATCAAAATACTGCAAAAACGCAGATTCTCCGATTTTCTCTACCGAATTACCTATAATAATCTTTTCCATAAAAATGCAGTATTCAAAAGCATGATCTCCGATTTTTGTCACAGAATCGGGAATAATCACCGATATCAGCCAAGAACAATCGCTGAATGCGTAATTACCTATTTTTCTTACTGATTTCTTGAGTACGATCCTTCCCTTACCGCTTGTAAAATCGTGCGAAAGAGAATTCTTTTCAACCCACTCACTCTCTATTTTGCCATAAGCCTCGTAATAAATAACGCTGCTGCTCTTTTCTTCAGATAACATTTTGCCCTCCGGTTTTTCTCATCTATTTTTGCAGAATTTCTACCCCCGAAATCACATATAAACTGCTATACATATTTTTGGAATATAATCTACAAAAATCAGGTGATAATTAATTTACAGAAAGAATTTAATCTATATTCTTCTCACTTATAAGTGTCTCATTTTTATCTTCTGCAAATACGAAGAAGAAAACTCCTTTGCAATACCTCTCATTTTAGCTTTGTCATATATTTTCCGGAAAAGGAAAAGTGCGGCTCCACCTACAGGTTCAAACTGTGCACAACAAATTGAAAATAATGGTAATTTCTCTTTTGCGCTTAGCATAATGGCTTTTTGAAGAAATCCTCTGTCAAATTTGAAAACACCTCCAGAAAGTACAATATTTCCATGCGTCAGTTCTTTTTCGCCAGCCAATTGCAATGACAGTTTGGCGTAGCTCACCCATCTTGAAGCAAACATATCAACAATGCCTAAAGCAACTTCATCTTCAATCGATGCCGCATCGAAAAGCAAAGGTGCAAAAGAAGGAGTATCAAATGGAATTGCGCCAGAAAAAAATCCTTCCATAAGAGCATCCATCCCCGGAGTTGAAAAATGTCGAATGAAAAGATCCGTCAACTTCGTAGCAGCCTTTAATCCGTTAAAACCATCAACAGCAGCATCCCAAGCCTTCCCTCCTAGTGCAAATGCTCCGTGATCCTGACAAGAAACCCGCCACCCCAAGGTTGCAACACCTCCTTTTGCCGTTTCTGCATGACAATTAAAGCGTGTTCCAGCGCAAATAACAACAAGGTTCTCCTCTTGCGGCATTTCAATGAACCCCCCATGCAGGGCTGCAATACTGTCGTTAATAATAAGCGTTTCACCAAAAGCAACGATCCCAAGCAATCTTTTCCTAAAAGATTCCGCATCCTCCGGGGTGTTTATCCCATTAACAGCAATACATGATTTTGAAAAACATATATTTCTGTTGCCAATTTTTTCTACCAAATTTCTAACAACAAACTTCAAGCGGATTTCTGGACCTATCCGTTCTCTTCCGTGATTTTTTACAAGTGCGTAATCATCGGCAAACGCAAGAATGCTCCCTGTAGGTGAAACAGCCAGAGCAATAGTCTTGCTTGCCCCTTGGTCAACAACCAGATAAATATCATCCTTCATTTTGACAACCCCAAATCTTGTTTTTTACGGAAGATGAACTTTTCCTAAAGCTAGGAGTTTAGCGTAACGCAGAAAAAAAACTATATAAACTGCTATACGCGAATTCAAAACAAAAAGCATTTTTGATAGAAATCGCCTCGTTAGCGGACGCATTGAATCTTCAACAAAAAAACGCCTATAGAAAAGAAACCAATCATTCCACATTTCCGAATTAATCTCGCTCCATGAAAAGCAAAAGAAAACATGAGAGAATACACGATTGCGACATGAGATCCTCAGAGAATTCTTCCATTCTTCCCTCAGCTCCGAACAATCAGTCAAATAACGCAATTTTTCGATTTGCCGGAGATAGCACCGAAATCTTTCCACGGTTTTCTGAGATGTCATCGAGCCTAACGTATTCATATAAACATACAAGGGAGCGTCAATAAAAAAGCAAGACTTGGCACGCGATGCCAATTTCCATGAAAATGGCGCGTCCTCACCGAAAGCAAAGGATTCATCAAACTTGGTGTCACCGATGAGCTCTCGCGAAAAAATGGCATTCCAAACACTGCCCCAGCACAAAAATGCATAAAAGGCAGCATAGTCAGAAGTGATATCAATTTTCTTAACCTCAACATTCCATGTAGCATCCATGCGATAAGCTTTCGGGCGTTCTGACATCTTGACACAATTAAAACGGAGAATGTCAGCCTCCCCCTTTTCTAATTCCGCCATTATTATGGGCAAGGCACCTTCAGCAACCAAATCGTCCGAGTCAACAAACCATATATAACGGCCTCTGGCCATTTCTAGCCCCTTATTACGAGCAGCAGCAGCACCGCAATGTTTCAAAACAGGTAAAAACCTGATGCACGGATAATCATTCGCAAGACGTTTGACAATGGAAACAGTGTCATCAGAGGAAGCATCATCAACAACAATAATTTCTGCATTATATTCTGTGAATTGAGGCACTATAGAACAAATGGTGTGAACAATTTCATGAGCTCTATTCCAAACAGGAATAACAATTGATAAAACAATTCTCTCTTGAGTTTCAGCTTCCATCAGAGAATTCCTCTAACCTCATACTCATCTCTAGAAATCCCAAGAGAACTCATATAATCAACAAGTACACTGTCATTTAATTGTAAGACAGCTATTTCTTCACTATTATGATGAATTACCTTCAATCTTGACGCAACATACCTTCCAATTGCCAGGCGACAATGGTTTGTTGGAGGCAAGTGTTCATCTCTGTTTACAAGCAAACCATCACCTGAACATGCTGAATAACAGAATAGACAATAGTCATGCTTTCCACATAATGGAATATCGGAGAACCTCAATTTTCGCCAATATGACAGTATCGCATCATCAGCACAACGCTTTGCTCTAGTAAAAAAGCCTCTCCAGTTTCCCGCCGCACAAGGAACAGCAATACAAGGAAATACTTGTCCCCGCGAGTTCAAATATAAAGACCTTTGCACTTGCGTACACACATAATCTCTGTTAGGTTCATAGCGACAAAGCTGATGTGATTGCTTTCCAAAATAGATTTCAGACTCCGGTTCCAATGCCAATGTCACTATTTCCGACATTCGCAACATCTGTTCATTCATTTCCACCGCATTGTCTAAGCTAGGATAAAAGATATAGTTAAAATATACATTTTCCGCAATTTGAAGACCAAGTGTCCGCATTGCAGCTATTTCCTTAAAATTGGAGTGAAGAACCACACATTTCATAACAGTATGCACACCACGTTCAGACAAAAGGCATAATGCGTTCATACTTTTCTCGAAAGATCCGTAAATTCCTGTAACCTCATCATGAGTTGCTGCAGATGCTCCATACGCACTCACTCCAACTGAAACCGGACAAAGTTTGGCTATTTGGTCAGCAATCACCTCATCCACAAGAATACCATTTGTGTAAATGACAACTTGGAAGCCTAGTTCGCGTGCCTCACGCACAAGTTCCAAAAAGCCTTTTCGTATTAGCGGCTCACCCCCTGAGAATACAATACGAAATACCCCTTTCTCGCGCATTGCTTTCAACAAGTCCCGACACTCATCATCTGACATATCACCTTCAACACAATCTCGGCTACCATTGTGAGCACCATAATTGTAACAATGTTTGCACTTGGAATTGCAAGCATTAGTCACATCCCAATGGACTTCATAAACGATATCCTCGACCCTAAGTCTTGACAGGAATTGAATAACTTGTTCGTCATTAGTAGAGAAACCTTCATCGCATAACAGAATCATAGGATTCTCAGCTTTTAGCCATCTATCCGCATCCAGGCCTGTCAAAAGATGGTATCGTTGTTTCTCGCCGTCAAAAATCCATACGTAATGCTCATCACCAAATTCATAATACTGCCATGAAAACTTTTGCCGAGCCTGTCTTTCTCGAGCACCGAATACAGCATGTCTAATTTTACACCAATCTGAGCGTGTTAGTGAAAAAACAGCATCGTCTATAAACTCACCTTTATCGAATTCGTACTCACGAAGAATGCCTTCGAGAACAAAACCAATTCCTTGAACACTTTTTATTGTCCTCTTATTTCTTTTATCGACATATGCATGGATACGATTGAGATTTGTTGTAGAAAAAACATAATCAAAAAGCATTTTCATCGCATCGTATGACAACCCCATTCCCCAATACTGTGCATCAAGAATACAATATGAACTCGCTCGATAGTTATTAGCGTCTATGGACATAATTCCAGCATCACCGATGACTTTGTCAGTTACAGCATCTGTGATTGCCCAATGCAACGATGTTCCTGCGGCAGTTCCCGATGCATATGCCGACAAAAGTCTTTCGGCCTCCGCAACAGATTTCATTGGTTCCATTCCGTAAAACCTGACTGTTTCTTCTTTGCTACAAATGCTGAAAATATATGCCGCATCTGTTTTTATATCAAAGGGGCGAAGATGCACGCGCGATCCTCTTAAAACCTCGCCTGACATGGTCATTTCACGCATATTGGCCGCTCCGCAAGTTTCAATAGTTCATCGGCACGAACATCGGCATCACGCCATACACCATTTTGTTCGTCATACAAACAAAACCATGGTTTTTCATATTTATCTCCAGAAATTGAATCTGGACGACAATCAAGACAGACATAGCGATATTCACAATCACAACATCCACGAACATTGTCTTTTGAAAAATTCAAAAGAGACGCATCCACAATTTCATTTAGTCCTCGCCCCGCTAAATTACCATGGGAAAATCGCCTTTCCATTACGCATGGATAAACCTCGAGATCGCTGGAAATATAGAAATACTTTGAAAAACAATTGGATGACCAAATGTCCAAAATTGTTTTCTTTAAGTCATTAAACTTAAAAACGTCACGTGTTTTAAGGCGCTCTTTCAGCAGTTTACGGTCATAATGTTGAAGTGAGGCACGACCTGTTAAGCGAATGTAGTCACGTTTGTAAGGAACACCAAAATCTAACTCTTCTCCAACTTTTATCATAGATGAGTAGACACCAACATAACGGTATGTTATACCAAGCTCTTTAAGATTTTTTAGTGTTTCCGTAATCTTCTTATAGGAACCATGAACCTGTGCGAACCTATCCTGTTCTTCCTCGATAAAAGAATGTAAAGAAAGCGCAATACGAGTTTTAGGGACATTTCCCTTAATCCACTCTAATTGTGCACGAGAAACCATAGTACCATTAAAGAATAGTTCTATGGATTTGAATTTCTCGTGAGCATATGACAACATTTGGAAAAGTTGATCTTCCGGAATAATAAACGGTTCTCCACCAATCATTTGGATTTCCGAAACACCATAGGCAACCAGTTCATCGCACACATGTTTGAAATCAGCAAACGACATAGATCGATGGTACGGACGATTCGTTTCATTGTAGCAATGACTGCATTTCAGATTGCACACATTTGTCACCTCTATCCAAGCAAAATCAATTTTACGGTCAATACCTTCAAACAATTCTCCAATGCAGGGCATGGCTGACATGGGTTCATTTGATGGCACAATAATGCCATTTGCCATCAATGCATCTACAATAGCGGATTTGAGAGGATATTCTTTCCCCAAAACAGCATTTTCAATCGTATCAGCAACAGATTTGTCAACGGAGAATAGTTTATTGTGTCCTATATCGTAGACGCAACTCTTCGCCGCACCGCGAACAAGATAAATTTCCCCATTTAACTTATAGTTTTGCATAGAACCTCCTTTCTTTGAAAAAATTGAAAACGGCCACGCGGCTTACCGCAGTGGCCGCAAACATCTGTCACCCTACTTTTTTTGACCAGGGCCCTCAATGCATTCGCCTGGACAGCATCGACTCGTCTTGACCTCGCCTGATACGGCATTACCGTCACACACAAGCTCTAAGGTGAATTCCTGTTCTGAATTCATGTTTGCACTCCTTTTTTCAGCCAGCGTCACAGCTGAGACTTGTTGTTCACGAATTGACGCATTCGTTCGGCACATAATTGCACCCAAGATTGACTGACTTTCCTCACTACTGAGTACTTGTCCAAAACACAAACAACAATATTCTATCGGAAAATACAGTCAATATTTTTTTAATATTATAGTATTAAACAAAATTACGAAAATATTAAACATCTGTGTTCGCCAACTCGCTATAAGCAATATATTCTTATCTATTCCTATGTCATTCTGCTTAGTCTTGCAGATAATTTAGACAGTGGGGAGAAAAACACTTTGAGAGAGAAATTTTCTGTTTAGAAACACTTGAGCATTATATATTCACAGACCTGCTGATCTTGAATACTCCCAGCTTTCTGAGCAAAAACTGTCAATGTCGCGAACAAAACAACAAAAAATGTTGAAACCATGGATTTTTTCATCATCTGCTCCTTTTTATATTATAAGATATCTGCCGCACAACCTTTAGAAGAGTGTTTTACTGTAGAGTTTTCTGGTTTTGACCGAGAATCCTGTTTCAGTTTTGCACCAGATTCAGGTTCTTCAACATTGTCATGTTTTTCGTCCGCATAGGATTCGTTGTCTTTATTGTCTGTATCTTCTTCAGGTTCAGTCTCGTATCCCGGCATATCCGCAACCAGACGAAGCGAACCCTTACTTTTTCCATTACTGGACAAATACTCTTCCGCTTTTATGACAATTCCTCTGCTTGCAAGCAAAGCGACCTCGTTTTCCGTCGGAATACGCCAGTTTTTGCAGCCGTAAATTCCAGATTCGCTGCTTGAATTGATCTTTTCCACAATCTCTGTCGGTCTTCTATTATATTCGCCTATATCCTTTGGAAAAACTTTGAGAAAACCGTAAATGACTTCCGGTTGGCTATAATTCACCAAATTCTGTTGGGAGAAAACCTCATTACTATCTTTTGATTTTTTGCAACTTGCCACAGGTCTAAGGTGTCCATTACCTGTTTTATCAGTCATGTAATTTTCTGTTTTTAAGATGAGACCTTCACTGGCAAGCAAAACGATCTCGTTTTCTGTTGGAACACGCCAATCTTCACAATCTTGATCTTTAAATGCATCGCTTGCATTGATTTTTTTCATAATTTCTTTTGGGATCTTTTCATATCTGCCGATATCCGACGGAAAAACGTTAAGAAAACCATAAATCAGGTGCGGTTTCTCCTTTTCCTGCTGAATAACAGTGTTTGCCCGCTTTCCCTCTTCCAGGATATTTGGGTCTTCAGAAAATTTTTTTGCGAAATCTCTGGTACACTTGGCAAGCGAATCGGAAATGGCACAGTCAAAGTTACCAGCCGTGACCCTTCTAAGACTAGGGCTTACTGCGTTAAAAACAACTTTCACATAAAAGGTATCCCCCATATTGTTGATTTCTCCTCGCTGTTCTGACCCCCAAAGTTTGGACACCCATTAAAGAGAGGTGGAAAAATGGGAGTAAATCATTATCCTTTGGAGTTGCGTGAGCAGGTTTTGACAGAGTACGAGTTCGGGTTAGGCGGTTATCTGACATTGGCGAAACGGCACGGGTTAAAGCGTGACACTGTTAGAGACTGGGTCAAAACCTACGGCTCGAAAGGAGATATAATGAAGAAAAACCTATTTGAGACGAGGAAGAAAAACATCAAAGAAATCAAAGGGATGAGCCGCGATGAGCTTGAGAAACAGCTTGAACTTTCAATGCTTGCGGCAGATTTCTGGGAGTTTTACGCTAACGAGTTAAAGGAGCAGATTAAGGAAGAGAATAAAAAAAAAGCACAGTTAAAAGTCTCGGAAAATACTGCGAACAAAAAGGAATAAGCGTAAAAAAGATGTGTAAAGCGACAAAAATACCGAGATCATCCTTTTATTACGGGAAAAAATCCGAAGCGCTGTGGAAAGAAAAAGACGCTGTGGTTTTGGAAGCAATAAAGCAGCTTGAGCCGGTAGAAATCAATAAATGCGGAGCAAAACGCAAGTCGCAACTGTTGAAAAGGAAAGGGATACCTGTGAATCACAAGCGAGTAGCGAGAATCTGCAAAGAAGCCGGTATAGAAACAACAAACAGAAGACGGAAGTTCCCGAAGAACTATTATAAAACGCAGAAGGCAAATGAAGAGAATCTTCCGAAAAACGAGCTTAACCGCGATTTCAAAGCAGCCGAACCGTTAAAGAAACTGAGCACGGATGTTTCGTATTTCAAGGTAACGGAAGGCTGGCTTTATTTAAGCCCGGTTCTGGATCAGCACGACGGATCGGTTCTTGTTGCCAACATGTCACCGACAATGGATCACAGGCTTTCTTGTGATACATTAGTGGAATTGTTAAGAAAATATAAGTTGAAAGATACTATGATCCATTCTGATCAAGGTGGAATTTACCAGGACAGCACCTACCGCAGCTTTTTTAAAAACAAGAACAATCAAAACGCAGTTACGGCAACAGAATCCATGATTCCGAAAAATTATGACAAACGGTATGAGGAAGCAATAAAACAGTCACAGGAACTGAATCTTGTTCAAAGCATGAGCCGCAAAGGAAACTGCCGGGACAATGCGTGTATGGAACGGTTTTTCGGGACTGTAAAATCAGAAACAAATTACTATGACACTTTGAAAAACGGCCTTCTCAGTTATAAGGAAATGGAACGAATGATCCTTGAATTTATTGAATATTATAACAACAGGCGGATTCAGAAAAAACTGAATTGGATGACACCTGTTGAATTTAGGTCTAAGAGATGTTTATAATGGTCAAGGATTTCTGGACAAAAAATCAAAATATATTGACATATTTTTTTATCTGACACAGCGGACATATGAATATAAAAGCGAAATACAATCTCCTTCTGTTTCGCCACTAAAAATACTACCATTCCCGAAATTTACATACCAGACATAAGTACAAGCCACACTTTCGCTAACGATAGAAGATGAGAAAAGTGATTCTCTGTCACCTTTCTTGCTGTATCTACCATCAGAAGCAGTATTTCTGCAATTCCAATAAATCAAATCACAATTATCACACTCAGCTTCTTTTTCACACTCTGCGGCACATGTTTCTATACTCCAACATTTTTCTTCTGATAAGCAAGCTGATTTTGCACTTACTTTACAAGCACCATTTATCTCTGTTTTCGGAGAATTTTTTATAAGTGTTCTAAGCTCATCAATCGTTGGTAATCTCCAGTCATAATAGCCATTTTCTCTAAGATTTCTACAATAATTTACCGCATTTTCCCAACTCATGTAGTCGGAAGAAAGAGACGACCACATATAACTATTAGTAGTTTGACTGGTGTTATGATTGCTACTTGTGTTATAATTGTTGGAACTTGAGCCTTGAGAACTATACTTATTTTTGCTACTAACCGAACCAATAGTATTTGAATAACTATTATTCCCATATCTAACACAGCGGGCATGACCATATTCATCACTATACCTAGTATAGCTATCTACCCCTCCACGATAAAAATTAACTCCCCATGCAAAATCGGCATCCGAAGAATTCTCAGAAGATGACCAGAAATAACCTCCATCACCATACTTGCTGTAATAACCAGAAGTATCTCTATCACAATAGCAAAAACCTTTCGGATTCCAACAATCATTTGACAAACAATTATATTTCTCTGTAACTCTGCATCTTCCATTTACAACAGTGTTAGAACAATTTCGAATAAGCGTACGTAATTCATCAATATTGGGGAGTTTCCAATCATTATAACCGCCTTCACGAAGATTACGACAGTATGAAACAGCTGCTTTCCAATTCATAGTATGTGAAGAAGGAGAAGACCAAATTTTATTATTTTTGTATTCCCCACTATAGTTACTATTATAATTATCATCTGCGTGATAACCGCCACTTGAATCATTATTCATGACAAAAAATATTATTATGGCAACAACTATTGCTATAATAAAGAATATTACGCATCCTGAATTATTACTTGAAGATCTTTGATGTGCAGAATTCGAATACTGTTGCTGAATCGGGTGTGGTTGTGGGATCGGATATGGTTGCGGATGATGATTTCTATTACTGTTAAACGGTGTGTTATTAACACTATTTATTCTTGAATTAACTTTACACCAAGGACAACTACTTAAGTGATCTGAAAATATATGACGAGAGTTCTTAGAACATGAGTTGAGATGCTTTTTCATTTCCTTAAGAACAATATACCATTCTTCGGCTGTCGGACGTGCTTTTGGATTCTTGTTACCGTCAACAAATGCTCTGAAAAAATATTGTTGAATGTTTTTAGGAAGTATTGAAATTTCAGGAGCATAAACCGGAATCGTTAAACCAGACTGTTTTTGAAAAAACGGTGTAAAACCATTGCGAATATTGTCTACCGGCTGAGGAAATACATTCGGATTGCTGCTCGCACAGGCAAAAGGATGACAGCCGTTCATCAACAAAGCAAATATATGTTCCGCCAAGGCAAAAAGATCGGATTCTATAGTAAAGGTCGGCAAGGTTAATTTATCTAATGTTTTTCCATTAGTCATACGTTTCAATATTTCAGGAGGAAGGTTTTCCGGTCTGCCGACAATACACCGGAATGTCCTGCCAGAAGCATGATCCGTAACGTGATATGAATCACAATCAAGAAGAATTATTTCACCTGTATTTGGATTCGCAGTGATATTTTCTGGATTTAAATCACCGCATACATATCCGGATTTGTGAACAGAATCTATAGCTGCACAAAGATTCGCCGCAACAGTAACTCTGTCCCTAAAATCATATTTGCTATTCACTTCATATATTTGATTTATTTTGTCTTGTATCGGAATACACGGCATTGTATATCCCACGAATTGAGAACTGCTGTCGCAAACCACCGTACAAGGCCATGCCGCCTGGAAATAACTGCTTTTCAAGGGATGCTGAACCATAAACAATATCTTTTGATAACGATCTCCTGTACGGTTTGCAGTAAAGAACTCCTTTAAAACCAAATTTTTGTTGTTTTTTATACTGTAAACACTGCCTTCACCGCCTTTACCCAAAAGTCGGTTGGTTTCATAAATCTCTTGCCTGTTTAAATAATTATAATAAAGCATATACCTTCAGCAAAACATATTATTTTCATTAATCAACATTTTATATTCTGTAAGTAGAAATACTCTACATAGATAAAATTCATTTATTTTTCAAAAAACAGATATCCTTCACTATTATAATTATCTGCTTTTTCAGACTTGATCTCCTCATCTCTTCTTGCCATTTGTTTTATTTCTTCATTTTCAGATACTTCAACCGAACTTTCATGGGATACAGCATCTTTATTTCGGCAAAGATGTGGGTACAATTCCTTATACCAAGCATTATATATGGCAAGCCAATCAGGATCTTTGTAAAATCCAAGACTTTTATTCTCAATCGCAATATCTGTATTAATTAACCCAACAACTGTTTTATCATCAGTAACATTTTGCATTGAATCTACCGGCACATTACTTCTTTTGATTTCCTCAATAAGTTGATTGGCATCTTCTTCAGATAAGTGCTGTTTATAAATTGCTGACAAGCAAGCGTAAAAAGTATTTTTATTATAATCTTTCTCTGCTGTTACAAACTCTTCTATGTTTTTTACCACATCTGCAGCAGTTTGATTTTTACAAATACCTTTCAAATCTAAAAAATATGATGCAAGCGGAACATAAACACTGTTTCCTGTTTTATATAATTTCAGCCTTGGTTGACAAATAATATCCAACATACCATCGGTCAACAAAAGTATTGCAGCTAAATTTTTATCACAAGTATCTATTTGCCAAACATTAGATCCTGCTCTTAGAGGAATAACGGTTTCTTTTTCAAGACCTTTTTGAACAGAAGTGATCTCTATAAAATCACCCGAATTTGTAAGACCTATAATAGCTCCATCTCCGGAATGACCAAAGGCCATTTTTTGACCATCATATACTGCCATCATCAATGTTGTATCATAACTTTCTATCGAAAAATTGTTGTTTTTTGCATCTTCAAATATTCGATTCAATGCTTCTGCAAACGATTGTTTAATCAAAAATCTAATGTCAGATTTTTTACTATAATTTTTAGAAAAATAATCTGTTGCTACATTAACAGCTATCGAGGAACCTCTTTGAGAATTCGCAGCAGAACCTACACCGTCTGCAACAGCAACGATATATAAATTTTCTACTTTCGTAATTTTATTTGAATCCTGACAACAAACATTTTCCGCTTTATGAGATTTTCCTTGCAAACTGAAACCATACGCAAATATATTGGCCTCTTCTGTCATTCTCTCCTCCATTTAATTACGAAAAAGCCGAGTTGAGTTTTTCCCAACTCGGCAAAAGACTCTAACACAAATCTGGCGGAATTATACGAGCATCTTCAGGTAATTTTCCAAGTTGAGGATTATCCGTTACCTGACTTACACTTATAATAGCCATACTCTTACTTAACCAATCAAAAATATTCGTAAAATCAGCTCCCTTAAGAGCAATAACGCGTTTGGAAAGAGATTTAAGTGTGTCTTCATCATATCCAGGAACCCCAACAGCCCAAAATTTCAATTTTCCAACTTCACCTATACTTTCACGTTCTGCAATCCTGGCTCTTGCTGAAGAAATATCATCTGTTGGAGCACCATCAGTAATCATGAAAATCCATGGCTTGTAGCACGGTGTCCCCATTTTTGCATACAATTGATTTCTCTCAATCACTTTATCAATGGCTGCATTTATTCCCTTGCCCATTGATGTGCCCCCGTTAGCAGTAAGATCGACAAATTCCATTTTAGAAATAGGTGTAAATTCCTGAACAACCTTCACATCGGTATTGAACTCAATAATAGCAATATCTATCCTTTTTCTAGAAGTCGGATCTTTGCAAACCTGTTCTTTAAATTGGTTTACCGCATTATTTAAACTCGTAATAGGAGCGCCAGCCATTGAACCTGATGTGTCAAGCAACAACACACAAGCTAAATGCGGTTCATTCGGTGCCGACAATTCTTCTTTTGCACTGGAATCATTACCAAATCTTTCTTGTTGCAACTCTAACATGTTTCCCTCCCAAAATATTAATTTAACTCAACAAGGCGAGAATCGCCCTTGCATCACTCTTTTTAAATCCTACAGCTTCGATTTCCTTTCCGCCTGTAGTTTCGATTATCACATCGGCAAAAAAGAAACCTGTTCTCAGATGAACACTTGCAATGTTCGATCTGGCAATAACTACTGAAGTGTGACCTATAACAGCACCTTTATAATATGTGACATTTATTGCATCGATTTCCAGTCTGTCCGGAAACGCGATATTGTCATTGGAAGACCAGCGGCTGGCTATATATGTCGGCATTACGGCTGCCTCGCTATCAAAATTGAGTAATAAATCAGTTTGAACACGTTGATTATCCAGAAAACACTCACCAATAATACACCAAGAAAACAGAAAGAAAGCATCTTTAAAACAAAAGCCAAACCTTCGTTTTCCATAAATGATGTGCCTTCAAAAAGGTTGGTCAACCAAACAGGCCTGAACCTTTCCATTAACAAAGCTGTTAAACCAAAGGTGCAAACCACAATTAATGCGTTTTTCCTTTGTTCCTGCAATTCTTCCAAGTAAGTCATTGCCTTATTCCTGAAACTTACAGATAAATTTTTTCCAATTTCAAAACCATATCTTTGTATATCTCATGCGCCTTTTCAAACTCGTGGTTGTTCAAAGCATCATAAGCTTTAGATAAAAATGTGTCCCAAATCCAAGAATAGGTATTTTTTGAATATTCTTTTCCTCTTTTTTCTATAGCCTCACAAATTCTCGGAGCTATGTCGTAATACCTTGCAACTTCTCCTTTCATTTCTTCATTTTCTGACATGAATGTGTCTCTGAATTTTCTGAATACAGTCAGTTCATCGCAATCATCAGGCTTGCCAAAAGTGCCGCAGACAGCTGTTGTAACAAAACAACCGCCGCTTTCTTCCTTGTAATACTTACCACCATGTTCTCTCATTATGTCAGCCGCTTTCGGTGCATCTGAACAGTCGCTGTAGATATCGATTCTCCAGCAGTCAGATCCCCATTGCCCGTAGAAATAAAGACAATCTGAGTTGTTGTAATCCGAATACATTTCCCGATAGAGATGATCTTTTGCTTCATCATAGCATCCTTCCGATGAAAAGACATAAGTGCTTCTTCTTTCAGCCATGATTTTCTCCTTCTAAAAAGTTAAGAAATATCCTGAAACGGGACTTCCCGAAACATACTTATAAAAATAAAAAGAACAGATTAAATGGTGATAGCACAACTAAACAATAAAGCAAATAATTTTTTTGTTAACACAAAACCTATCAAAATTTTTAGAGAAACACCTTGTCTGAATAGCTGTTCGTAATTTTTGCATCCGTTTTTACAAAGCAATCCCGGATATTCAAATAGAAAATCTCAGAAAAAAGTCTGTCAGATAACTCCCTACCCTTTCACCTGGTCGCCGGTCTTTCCGAAGCGGCGCTCCCTGCCGGCGTAGTCTTTGAGAGCTCTGATCAGCTCTTCTCTATTGAAATCAGGCCACAAAGTGTCGGTAAAATAAAATTCGGAATATGCGATCTGCCACAGAAGATAGTTTGAAATCCTGTATTCGCCGCTTGTTCTGATCACGAGGTCGGGATCAGGAATATCAAAAGTGTAAAGATTTTCAGAAATCATTTTTTCATCAATATTTTCCGGAGTTATTTCGTGGATCGCAATTTTTTCCGCAATTTTTTTCACTGCCGAAACTATTTCCTGGCGCGAACCGTAACTTAAAGCAAGCGTAAGGGTCATTTCAGGATCATATTTTTCAGTTTCGGCAATTGTTTCATTCATAAGCTTGAGCAGTTCCGGCAAAAATCTGTCCCTGCTTCCGATTATGTTGAGACGTATGTTTTTCTCGATGAGCAGATTTTTTTTGGAAACAAGAAACTCTTTAAAAAGCTCCATAAGACCTGTTACTTCCGCTTCTGGACGCTTCCAGTTTTCGGTCGAAAAGGCATAAAGCGTGAGATATTTCACTCCGATCTCACGGCACAAAGTCGTTACAGCGTCAACTGCGTCGGCTCCGGCTCTGTGACCTACCAACCTGTTCCAGAGCCGTTTTTTCGCCCAGCGACCGTTGCCGTCCATGATTATTGCTACATGCTGAGGGAGGCGATCTTCGTTCAACCCGTATTTGATACAGTATTCGTTCATATTAAACCTTATTTTGAGAGTTTTTGAGTAACTTCTTCGATCAGACGGTCAATATAGGAGTTGTTCTTTTCCATGGAAGCCGCCATTTTGAGCTGCGTGAGAGCCGACTTGTAATCACCGATTTCTATAGCTTTTGTCGCAAGGATCGCAAAACGGCGCGCCTGATTGTTCTGGATGGTATCTTCCGGCGTTTCGTTGTATGCCACTTTTATCCTGAAATCAAAGCGTTTCGCATCGGGATTTTCCTTTAGCATTTTGTCGTAAATCACCTTTCTCGAAGGATTCATCAGAACTGAATACGCTTCGTTCGCGCGCTTCGTTATGTCGTAAGCCTTTTCCCTTATGTCGGCAGGAATATTCCTGAACTTGTCGGGGTGATATTTTCTCGCCATCGCGATATATTTTTTCTTGATATCTGCCAACGATGCATTCTGCGGCAGACCGAAAAACTTGTAGTAGTCATAACTGTCCATATTTTCAGAGAAATAAGAGATCTCTTCAAGCATATCGACCGACACAGCTGAAGGAATTTTTACCGGGTTGACAGAATTTTCCACAATTTCCGTAACTTCTGCCAGAAACTGCCCGCTGTTGAGAGGGAGCTTGAAAAATGCCGCAGCACCGTACTTTGCCGCGATGTCTGCGTTGAGTTCCGGACCTTCAGAAACGGCTAAAAGAATAAAACTTCTAGCTTTTCTGATAATAGGAAGAGCCTTCAGCCAGATCCCGTCCGACAAAACCGAAGAAACGATGAGCGTGTTGTAGCTCTCCAGATTTTCGGTAAGCAGCTCCTTCACATCCTGCGTGATGAAGCATTCGCAGTCATCTATTTTGGAAGTTAAAAATTTTTCCAGTGACTTCAAATATTTTTCATCTTTCATAAGGATCGCGATTTTCTTTCTCATCAGCGTTGCTCCAAACCAAGAATATTCAATGAAATTTTCTGCATTCTTCCGGTATCGAGATCGACCGCGCTGACATTCAGCACACCGTTAGTATCGATCTCGAATTTGACTTCGATCTTGAGCTCTCCCCTTTTCGCCTTTCTCATTTCCGAAAGCGTGAGTTCTCCCATCAGGTGCGATTCCCGCTTGCTTTTGGCGTTGCCCTGATAAATCTCGATTTTTACCGAATCGACATTATCTGCCGCATTCGTAAAAATATTGGTTCGTTCAAGTGGAAGCGGCTCGTTTTTTTCAACTAAAATTTCGATGTAGTCACCTACGCTCCCCACCCCGATCGAAAGCGGAACAACGTCAAGCAGAACCGGCGCCTGATCGCTGTAGTCGCTGATGAGCGAATTGCCCATGATGCTCGCTCCCATCGAGATGACGAGGACAGATTCAATGCCGAAGTAAGGCTGCTGCTGGAAAAATTCGGAAACGCGCTCCTGAACACGCGGGATCTTCGACGAACCGCCGACAAGAATTACGGCGTCAAGTGCCGAAACATCGAGATGAGCGCTTTCCATCGCATCGCGGCAGATGTCGAAAGCCTGCGAAACTATCGGGTCGATGATCTGGTTGAAAAGCTCTCTGTCGATGATCCTTTCGTAGTCGGCAAACCGCTCTTCTCCGAGCGGGATCATGCTGCGGATAAGGACTTTGATCTTATCCTGAGTCGAAAGAGCAATTTTTATGCGCTCCGCTTCGGCAAGGAAAACTGTCATCATTTCGCTGTTCATCGAGACCTTGACGCCGTAATTGACTTCGATGTCGTACATCATGAACTGAACGATCGCGGCATCGATGTCGTCGCCGCCCAGAAAGCTGTTGCCGGCAGTCGAAAGGACTTCGAAAACGTTGTCCTTGACTTCAAGAACGGTGATATCGAAAGTTCCGCCGCCGAAATCGAAAACTGCGATCTTCTCATCCCTGTTGCTGCCGAAACCGTAGGCAAGCGCAGCCGCCGTCGGCTCGTTGATTATGCGGAGAACATTGAGTCCTGCAAGCTGACCAGCTTCCTGAGTCGCACGCCTCTGAGCTTCGTTGTAGTTCGCCGGAACGGTGATTACCGCATCGACGACTTCTTCACCAAGATATTCTGCAGCCGCTTTTTTTGCCTTTTTCAGAACTAAAGAAGAAATCATCTGCGGTGTAATGCGCTTGCCGTATATCTCGATCTCGACCGAGTCGTTTTTGCCGCCGACTACCTTGTAGGGAAACTTTCTGGCATATTTCACAGTTTCGGGATGGCTGAACTTGCGGCCGATGATCCTTTTGATGCTGTAGATAGTGTTTACAGGGTTCAAGTGCCGCATATCCTTAGCCTTCTTTCCGACTATGATATTTCTGCCTTCATTAACGAAAGAAACGACCGAAGGCATTATTTTGTCTTCTTCCTCTCCCGGAATGGGAATAACAGTGGAAAGACCGTCCTGAACTACAGCAACCGTAGTCGTTGAAGTTCCGAGATCTATTCCGAGAACATATTTCGACATTTCATCTCCGCCAACAAAAAACCAACAAACACCCCTATAATAAAGGGAGCGGAATAATACATTTTTTTCGTGTTTTGGCAATTATTCGCGAAATTTTGTCAGCGCAAAGCAGTAATGTCCGGTCTGTGCAAAGTTAAAATGTCCGCTAGGCAACTCATTTCTTTTCTGTCAGCTTTTCATACATCTTGAAAAGTTCGGCTACTATCTCAGACTCGCTCATTTTCTGATTGAAACCGTATGCAGCCATAACGGCTTTGTCATTTTCTTTGTGAGCCTTGCGGAGTTCCGGCGGCATCAATGTCTCGTCGTACAGATCGGCAAGAGAGGCGTCAGGAAATAATGCGCGGGCATCAAGGATTGCCTGAGCGGTCTGCTCTATGTCGGAGCGCACGCGGCTCGCGTGCATTTTTCTACTGTCAGGCAAAACATCAGGCCATGGAAAGTTGTTGTAAACGATGTCTTTTGAATAGCGGTAATCGCTTTTTAATCTTCCGCAGACAGTCCGCATCCAAGCCATATGGACAGAACTTGTCAAAACACCGAAGTGGTAAAGTGTTGCGTTCGGAATAATTTGGACAGAATCATTTACAATAACATCGTGATTTATAAAACCGATCGGAATATAACGGCGGCGTTCTGATGAAACCCGGGGAACAAGCAGATAATTTCCACTTTCAGGTTGTCTGATTTCTTGAAACAACGCAGGAAGTTCCGCACTTTTTCGAGTTGCTTCCTTTGAACTCGCAAGACGAAATTTCCGCACACTCTCAATGCGTTTCATGATACACATGAGTCTTTTTATTTCACCGGGATTTGCTCCTGCAAGCCACAAGCAATAGCGTTTCTTGTTGTTGATGAATTCCTCAGATCCGAGGATTTGTTTGATGAATTTTGATGAAGCGGGTTCCTTATTTTCGAATTTAACTTTTTCTTCCTCTGAAAGAAATAAAAAACCTCCGTCGGTAGGTTTGTTTCCGTAAACCATCTGCGGCACATCACAAAATGATTTTTCGCGGCTTTCAACAAATATATTCGGGGCATCAATCAAATAGCCGTTAATATTTGCAGCTTCGATAACAGTTTCATTTGTGTTGAAAATACGAGATTTATGCGGATTTGCGTTTTCCTGACAGGAAAATCCTATAATTACACAATGTACACGTGCTTTTTGAGTCGATTCCGAATCCCATCGGAAAGTGCGCCACGCAAAATCAAAACGGATTTTGAAGCGTTCAAAAATCGGTTTCCAAACACTTGCGACCTGTTCACCCTGCGTAATTGAATTTGTCGAAACAAAGGCACATCGGATTTTTGTTCCGCGAATTAATTCTGCAGCCTTGAAATACCATCCCGACACATAGTCAATTTTACCGGCAGTTTTATAAGATTTTCCTTTTTCATCGACAAAAACAGAAAGAATATCTTTCTTCTGTGTTTCCGATTGCAGGGAATATCCGACAAACGGCGGATTCCCCATGATGTAGTCATAATGATTTTCCGCTTGTTTGTGCTGCGGTTTTCCGACATTTATCTCATTTGTAATCAGATTTATTTCGCCGTATTCGACCTCTTTTTCTCTTACCATCATCGGGTATATCAGATTTGTTTTCTTCGCTTTTATTGTCGGGATTTCCGCTTCTTCGTGCAAATATCTCCAGTCCATTCTGAGTGCGTTGCCTTCAACAATCGTCGCACTTGTCGAAAGCGGAAGAAAATCTAGATTCTGTTCAACAATTTCTTCGGTTTCTTTCATCATCTGACTTTCTGCGATCCAAAGCGCCGTTTTTGCGACAGTTACCGCAAAATCGTTGATTTCGATACCGTAAAACTGCGAAATTTTGACTTTTATCGGTGAAAAATCCTTGCTCGAAAGAAGCATCTGCGAGCCGTGAATAACTTTCAGACATTCATTTTCCAAACGGCGCAGAGAAATATAGGTCTCTGTCAGAAAGTTTCCGCTTCCGCATGCCGGGTCGAGGAATTTCAAGTTTGCCAATTCAGCGCGGAATTCTTCTAATTTCTGTCGGAGCGCACGCGGCTCGCGTGCATTTTTCCGGATTATTTTTGCAAATTCCGCTTTCAGATCATCCATAAAGAGCGGATCAATGACTTTATGGATATTTTCAATCGAAGTGTAGTGCATCCCGCCTTTGCGCCGCGTTTCGGGATTCAAAGTCGATTCAAAAACGGCGCCGAAAATCGTGGGCGATATTTCCGACCAGTCGAAAGGAGCACAGTGATTCACGATAACATCAACGATTTCTTTGGTAAAATTGGGGATTTCAATCGTGTCATCGGCAAAAAGGCCGCCGTTTGTGTAAGGAAACGAATTTATTTTCGTGTCATATTTGTCGCGGTTTTCGGGTTTAGTATTCATAATTTTGAACAAATCCATGAGACCGCGCCGCAGATTTTCAAGCGAAAAAGATTTTATGTAGTCTTCAAAAGCTGTCCGTGTTTCGAAAAGCCCTGCATCTTCGGCATAAAGGCAGAAAACGATACGGACGCACAGAATGTTGAGACTCCGCAAACTGCTTTCGTCGGGATTGATGTATTCCTTCAAAAGCGCATCGTAGAGCTTACCGACAAGCTCGCCGGCTTTCAGAGAAATCTGTTCTTCCGGCGAAGCAGAAATCTTTTTGGAATCGACCATAAACTGCAGGCATTCGAATTTATCAGGCAGATCCTCAAGCAGAACCTGAACCGGCTCATTGTGCGGCCTTTCCATGTCGTAAATCAGAAACTCACGGAAGTTGCAGACAATAATCCAGTTAGGACGCAGCGAATTCGGCATTTCGTCGGCATAACGCTTCGCCTGACGGTAAGGCGTGAGCGTTGCACCGTCCGACTGCTTAGTCTCTTTTCTCAGATCAACATCAACGCTTTTCTGCTCGATCAAAATCTTGGTTTCCGGAATATATGCATCGATAAAACTCGTGTGTTTAAGCTGAACTTTCTTTTCAAATTCGATGCGCTCCGCAGGATTTTCCATTCCGAGAACTTTTTCTAAAAGCCCGATCCAGAAACGGGCAGTTTCCTGCCTTTCATCCCCTTTATTTTTCCAGAAATCCGCAAATTCCTTTGCCGCTTTTTTACGATTTATCACCGCTTTTGCCATATTTTGCTCCGTTAATCAAAATTAAAGCGCGTGATTATATCTGATAGAAAAATTGAAAACAAGTTTTAGACGGAATATTATTTAATAAAATTTTTTCAGATTTTGGCAATTATTCGCGAAAACTTCGCCGATTTTGCTGCAGACAAGGCATTTTTCCCTTGCCGATTTTTCAAAAAGTCGTATTATTCTCTGTTTTTTGATTGGAGGAATCAATGGAAAGCAAAAAAACAACAGAGACTTTGACAAAAATCACCTGTGATAAATGTAAAAAGGATTATTTTGTTCCGTTTGTCGCGGACGGACACCGGAAATATTACTGCGACGACTGTCTTAAAGAGATGAACAACAAAAGAAAAGAGGGAAAAGTCAAAAAAGTTTTCGACCCGAAAAACGAAAAATATATGTTTGACTTCATCTGCGAATTCTGCCACGAGTTCAGGCACGCTTTCTATGCTCCGAAAAAGGAAAACGGAAAGATCATCTGCAAGGAGTGCCTTTCTAGGCTTGAAACCGAAGAACAGAAAAAATCGAGGAAAAATGTCAGAATAGCTCCTGCATCCCAGGCAGCAAAAGAATCTTTACCGTTCAACAAAGAGGATGACGATGAATAGAAACGATGCGCTGAAACTCCTTGAACTGCATCTGCCGAACAAAAATCTCATCAAGCACAGCATCGCAGTCGAAGCTGGAATGAGAAAAATGGCTGAATTCCTGGGCGTTAAAGATGTCGAAAGATGGGCTATGTCAGGGCTTCTCCACGATCTCGACTATGAAAAAACAAAGGATGACTTCCCGAAACACGGCCTTGTGACGGGCGAGATCCTCAGGAAAGAAAGTTTTGACGATACAGAGATCCTTGATGCGATAGTAATGCATTCCGGCAATATTCCGGCAACATCTGCTATGGGAAAGGCGCTTTATGCAGTCGATCCGACAACAGGCTTCATCACGGCGTGCGTCCTCATGTCACCGACTAAAAACATCCATTTTCTCGACATGGGTTTCATGATGAAGCGCTTCAAGGAAAAACGCTTTGCGGCAGGTGCAAACAGAGAACAGATCGCAAGCGCGACTGAAAACTTTCCGCTCACTCTCGAAGACTTCATCACGATAGTTCACGAAGGAATGAAGGAATCCTCCGTTGAACTTGGTCTTGGAAAACTTTGATGGATCAATCGAATAAATATTTTGATTTCGCTTGCAGACTTCTTGCAAAAAGAGACTACTTCACAGAAGAGCTGCGGCAGAAAATAATTGCCAAAGGAGCGACTGCGGAAGAAGCGGCAGCAGCAATAGAAAAACTCAACAGATTCAACTATTTAGACGATTCACAAGTTCTCAGAAAATACATTTCCGAAATTTCCGCAAAAGGCAAAGGGATCAACTATTTAAAGCAGAAACTTTACGAAAAAGGGTGCTCCGCCCTGCTCTATTCGCTTGATTTAGCCGAGTTTTACCCGTTTGAAGAAGAGTGCGCCGCGGCAGAAAAAGCGCTTGCAAAACTCGGAGAATGCGAAGAAGAAAAACTAGTCACAAAGCTCGTTTCGAGAGGATTTTCCCTGTCAGCTGCGCTGTATGCGGTAAAAAGAAAAAACTAGTTATTATATTATTACAAAAATTATTGACAAGAAGTCCTCTTTCCCTATAATTTCGCCCGCACTTTGCCGGATAACCGGCGGTGACGAAAAACAAAGGAGGTATTTTCGTATGTCACAAGAAACTTTTGCAGAACTGCTTGAAAGTTATCTTCCGAACAAAGAAGAAAATTCAGGCGAAAAAATCAGTAAGGGAATCGTTCGCGCAATCAGAAAGGACGTCATCATCGTTGATGTCGGTCTGAAGAGCGACGGAGTTATTTCGGCAAGCGAATTCACGCCGGAAGAACTTGCAAACCTCAAAGTCAACGACGAGATCGAAGTCGTTGTAGAGAACTGGGACGGCGACAGAGGCATGTCTCTTTCCAAAGAGAAGGCTTCCAAGCTCAAAGTATGGGAAGTTGTTGAAAAAGCTTTCCAGGACGGCACACTCGTCAACGGTACTATCGTTGCGAAAGTCAACGGCGGTCTTGCTGTTGATATCGGTGTCAAGGCGTTCCTTCCCAACTCACAGGTTGCCCTGAGACCCATCAAAAACGTCGATGACCTCATCGGCAAAAACTACGACTTCAAAGTCATCAAATTCGACAAGAAGAAAGGCAACATCGTCATTTCGAGAAGAGATCTTCTTGAGAAAGAAAGAGAAGCTCTCAAAAACACGACTCTCGAAAAACTTCAGGAAGGCGCGATCGTCAAAGGTCTTGTCAAGAACATCACCTACTACGGTGTTTTCGTTGACCTCGGCGGCATCGACGGTCTTCTTCACATCACCGATATGTCATGGGGCAGAGTAAATCATCCGTCCGAAATGTTCAAGATCGGCGACGAAGTTGACGTTAAAGTCCTTAAATATGACAAAGATTCCGAAAGAGTCAGCCTCGGCGTAAAACAGATCACCGACGATCCGTGGATCCACGCTACCGAAAAATACGCAGCAGGCAAAACGGTTAAAGGCGTTGTCGTTTCTCTTGAAGATTACGGCGCTTTCGTTGAGCTCGAAAAAGGCGTTGAAGGTCTCATCCACATTTCCGAAATGTCCTGGACGAGAAGGATCAAACACCCGGGCAAAATGGTTGCTATCGGCGACGAAGTCGAAGTCAAGATCCTTGAAATCGACGTCGAAAACAGAAGAATTTCTCTCGGTATGAAGCAGATCGAGCCGAATCCGTGGGAACTTCTCAAAGACAAATATCCTGTAGGAACCATCGTAAAGGGAACGATCCGCAACATCACCGATTTCGGTCTTTTCGTAGGTGTTGAAGAGGGTATCGACGGTCTCGTAAGAACCAGCGATATTACATGGGACAGAAAACTGAAACACCCGTCGGAATACTACAAGAAAGGCGACGAGATCGAAGCTGTCGTTCTCAATATCGACTCCGAAAAACAGAGATTCTCTCTCGGCATCAAACAGCTTACCGAAGATCCTTGGAAAATCTTCAAAGATCAGCACAACGTAGGCGACAAAATTGAAGTCGAAGTCGTAAAAGTTGCTGAATTCGGCGTTTTCGTAAAAGTTTTCGACACGATCGAAGGTCTTGTCCACAAAACTGAATTCGAAGACAACAAAGAATACCAGCCGGGCGACAAACTCGAAGTCATCATCAAATCGATCTCCGATACCGACAGAAAGGTTTCTCTCAGCGTAAAAGCTGTAAGCGACGAAGAAAATCAGAAGATCGTCGAAGAAGCTGAAGCTGTCGTTGAAAAAGTTCCGGAGAAACTCGGTTCGATGGCTGCTGCATTCAAAGCTGCCGAGGAAAAGTCTGAAGAAAAAGCTGAATAAGTTTTTCCTTCATGATTTTAAGGGGCACTTCGGTGCCCTTTTTTTGTATTCAGGAGTAGTGAATGAACTCTTCGGAACGCACTTTGAAAGTTGCCTTCTACACTTTCGGCTGCAAGGTCAACCTGTTTGAAAGCGACCAGCTCAAAAAATCGCTTCGGAATGTTGAAATCGTCAGCTGCGACGAAGATGCCGACATTTTCGTGATCAACAGCTGTGCCGTCACGGCGACTGCAGAAAGTCAGGCGAGAAACATGGTAAGACGCCTTTCAAAGCGCGGCAGAGTCATACTTACGGGATGTTACGCCCGCAAAATAAAGGACGAAAACTGCTTTGAAAACACAGAGATCGTGCCGGATATAAAAGATGTAGCCGAAATGCTGGGCTCACAGCTTTCCTACGACGCCTTTTTCACGCGTAGCCGCCCTTTCATCAAAATACAAACCGGCTGCGACCAGTTCTGCGCATACTGCATAATCCCGTATCTGAGAGGTCCGCTCAAAAGCGTTCCGCTGCATGAGATCAGGGCTCTGCTTGAAAAAATCAGAGACGAAAACTTCAAGGAAGTCGTTCTCACAGGCATCCACATCGGGAAATACGGAAAAGACTTAAGCGACGGCACGACTCTGGCCGATGTCGTCAAGTCAGCTTTCGAAACCGTCGGAAGAGTACGTCTCGGCTCGCTTGAATCACCCGAAATCGACGAAAGACTTTTCGAATATGCGAAAAACGGAATGATCCTGCCCCACTGGCATATACCGCTGCAGAGCGGCTGCGACAAAACCCTGCATGACATGCGCAGACCGTATAAAACCGACGCTTTCAGGCTCTCTGTTGAAAAAGTTATTGAATGTTACGATTCTCTTCCCGCTTTCGGCACCGACGTGATAACAGGCTTTCCTGGAGAAACTGATGCCGATTTTGAAGAAACAAAAAAGTTCATAGAGTCGCTTCCATTCGCCTACGGTCACGTTTTTCCGTTTTCCGCCCGCCCCGGGACTCCGGCTGAGAAAATGGAGCATGAAAATCCCGTTCCGAAACAGGTAAAAAAAGAGCGTGCCGCGATCCTGCGCGACATTTTCCATGCAAAAAAAGAGACTTTCCAGAAATCGCTTTCCGGCTCAGTTGATGAAGTCATAATCGAAGAAAAAATCGATGAAAACCTCTTTGCTTCGACTTCTTCAAAATATCAGACAGTCAACGTCAAAGGCTCATTCAAACCGCGTGAACTCGTAAAGGTAAAACTTTCATTCGAAAAAGGAAGGCTTTTCGGCTCGAAACTATGATTTAAAAAGCGTCTTCGATGCCGCTGGAAGCCTGCGGCAGAAGTTTCGGCTCTTTCATCGTGAACATTTTTATTTTGGCAAGAGCACGGGATTCGATCTGTCTTACGCGCTCCTTTGAAATGCCGTATTTCTCGCCGATTTCTTCCAAAGTCATGGTTTCATCGGCAAGATAACGGTTCCAGATAACGAATTTTTCTCTTTCGTTCAGCGTACTTATAGCATTCTGGAGTTTGATTTTCATATCTTCGTCGTCGATTTCCTGATCAAAATCGCTTTTATCCTTGAGTTCGATCAGTTTTTCATCGCTCCCTTCGATCGTCTGGTCAATCGAAATGTCGTTGTAGGAAGATACGACCTGAAGCGCGTCTATGACTTTGTCCGGCGTGACGTTGAGCCGGCGTGCCACTTCCTGAATCAGTTCTTCTTTCGATATTTCTCCGTCTTTGTCGTAACTCTGGATGTCTTTGATGGTCGCCATCATGTTGAAAAAAAGTTTGCGCTCGTCTCTGCTTTTTCCGAAGCGGACGATACTCATCTGGCTGATGATGAACTCCTGAATTTTAGCGCGGATCCACCATGTGGCGTAAGTCGCAAAGCGGACACCCTTGTCAAGATCAAATTTCTGCAGAGCCGTGAGAAGCCCGAGACTTCCCTCCTGGATAAGATCGGGAACATCTCGGAAATTTCTGAATTTGTACGCAAGATTTACAACAAGTTTAAGGTTGCTGACGACGATTTTCTGCGCCGCCTCCTTGCTCTGAGTCTCCTTGAACGTCCTGAAAAGATCGGCTTCTTCTTCCCGCGTCAGATCGGGAACAGAAAGGACACTGCGGATATATGTCGAAAGAGTGTTCTGTGAAAGTATCGGAATTTTTGTTAAACTTTGTTTTTCACTCAAAACAGCCTCACTTTTTTCTTATTTTTATCGCTTCATCGCGAAGTTTTTTGTCGGCGCAGTTGTTGTTGAACCATATCCCGAAAAGAGCCCGTTTAAAATCGTGCCCTTTTATTTTCCCAAGCAAAGTGGATTCAAAATAAACTTCCGTTTCATGCTTTGAATTGTAGAGGAAAGTTATTTTTGCATATTTTTTAGGTTTTTTACCGCATTTTTCAAGCATATTGAGAAATGTGTCGATCCGGGTCTGGATCGTTTTCAAAAATTCCTTATCATGATCCATTCCGTAGCTGAAACCACGACGCAGCTCTTTTATAAGCCTGTTCATTCCAAGCAGGCTTGAAAGCGAAACGAGACGGATCGCCATCGGACGGTCGGCATCTTTGAGTTTCATGTTGTCGGTTTCTGTTCCTTCGACATAAAGCCCGATCGCATAAAGGGAGAACGAAGCCGGTGCAAAAACGCCGTAATTCCTTAGCGGAATGGTGAGATTTTCACCGACTTTTATTTCGGGATCATACTTTACTTTTTCGGCAAAAACGGGACAGGTTAAACAAATAACAATGATCAGAGAAAAGAGTTTTCTCATTTGATTTTCAGTTCTTCCCTCTTGAAATTGACAACAAAATCAACTGCGTCTTCGATTTTCATCTCCTGTTTCTCGTTTGTTCTGCGGATCTTGACCTCGACAACGCCTTTTTCAAGCGATTTTGCGCCGAAAATTATCTGGACCGGATATCCGACAAGGTCGGCGTCGTTGAACTTGAAACCGGCCCTTTCGTCTCGGTCGTCGATCACCGTTTCGACTCCGGCAGCATTGAGCTTTTCGTAGAAATCGAACGCCGCGTTTTTGACTTCTTCTTTATTCATCTGGAGCGGAAGGACGATCGCTTCATACGGAGCGAGCGCCATCGGCCAGATTATGCCGAATTCGTCGTGGTTCTGCTCGATCGCGGCCTGGACTGTTCTGCCGACACCTATTCCGTAGCAACCCATGACTGCCGGAACTGAAGCACCGCTTTCATCAATGAATTCACATTTCATTTTCGAGCTGTATTTCGTTCCGAGATAGAAGACCTGCCCTACTTCGATGCCGCGGCACTCTTCGAGCACGCCGTCACAGTGCGGACATCTTTCTCCTGCCGTCGTAACTACGAAATCACCGACCGCGTCCGGTGTGAAATCTCTGCGCATAACGACGTTTTCGATGTGGTAGCCCTCTTTGTTTGCGCCTGCCGTAAGTGAAGGCATGGTCGTTATCGAATAGTCAGCCAGAATTCTGATCTGTTTTCTGAGGTTTATCGGTCCGATAAATCCGTGCGGAGCGCCCGAAATATCTTCAATGACGGCATCACTTGCAAGTTCGACCGCGTTTCCTTTGCAGAAAGCCTGAACTTTCGCTTCGTTGATCTCCTTGTCGCCTCTGACAAGAATGAGGACAGGCTCTTCATCGACCATGTAAATCATTGATTTCATTATTTCTTTCGTGGTTTTACCCAAAAATGCAGCAACTTCTTCGACAGATCTCTGGTCTGGAGTTGAAACATCTTTCATTTCCGGAACAGCAGAAAAATCAAGCTGATTGTCGCAGTAAACTGATGTCGCTTTCTCAAGGTTTGCCGCATAGCTGCACTTGCTGCACGAAAGGATCGTGTCTTCGCCTGCATCGGCCAAAACCTGAAATTCGTGGCTCATATCGCCGCCGATAGCACCCGTTGCAGCATCGACCGGCTTGAATTTAAGGCCGCTTCTCGAAAAAATCGCGTTGTAAGCCTCATACATTTTTTTGTAGGATTCCTTAGCCTTCTCCTCGCTGACGTCAAACGAATAACCGTCTTTCATTATGAACTCGCGTCCTCTCATCAGGCCGAAGCGCGGACGGACTTCGTCACGGAACTTGCTCTGGAACTGGTAAAGGTTGTAAGGAAGCTGCTTGTAGCTTCTGAGGTTCCTGCGGACCATGTCGGTGATGACTTCTTCGTGTGTCGGACCGAGGCAGAAATCACCCCCTTTTCTGTCTTTCAGGCGGAGAAGTTCGGGACCGTAGTAGCTCCATCTGCCGCTTTCCTGCCAGAGTTCTGCCGGCTGGACCGACGGCATGAGGACTTCCTGACAGCCGCGCTTGTTGAGCTCTTCGCGGATTATGTCTTCAAGTTTTCTGATGCTTCTGAGTGCAAGCGGAAGGTAGTTGTAAACGCCGCTCGCAAGTTTCTGTATCATTCCGGCGCGGTAAAGCAGACGATGGCTTTCGATCTGCGCCTCTTTGGGAACTTCTTTCAATGTCTGGAAAAAAAGCTGACTGACTCTCATTAAATTCTCCTTAAAAAATTATATAACAAATTACAGTCATTCATAGCACAATCAATCGTTTCTGCAAAAAAATTCTTCGATCTGACGCCTAATTTCGGCAACAGGAAGAACGTTGAACTTCACTCCGGCGGGTGCAGACCTGATAAAATCGCGGCCGTAATTCTTTTCGGCGATGCGCTTGTCGAGCACAGTAACAGTTCCGATGTCGTTTTTAGTACGGATGAGCCTGCCGAAACCCTGCTTGAATTTGAGCACGGCATTCGGCAGAGTGTAGACTAGGAATCCGCTTTTCCCCGTTTCCTGTTCGAGACACGCGACATAACGCTTGATAAACGGATGACTCGGATATCGGAAAGGAAGCTTGATTATCACCAGATTGCGCAGAGTATCGCCCTTCATGTCGATCCCTTCCCAGAAAGTCTCGGTGGCAAGAAGAGTCGCGTTCACGTCTTCGCGGAACTTTTTCATTATCGCCTGAACAGGCATCTTTCCCTGTGAAAAGACCTCAAAATCAAGGTCGGAAAAATATTTTAGGGCAGCTTCGCGGTGGCTTATCGAAGTGAAAAGGACTAGCGCGCCGCCCCCTGAAGCCTTGACGATGTCGTGTGCAGCCTCAATGCTTGCCGAATCGAAAAGCTCGCGGTCACGAGCAGGATCGGGCATATCGCCGCCGATGAAAGCCTTTATCTGAGAAGCATAGTCGAAGCAGCTCTCCAGACTTATCGATTTCTTTTCCCTGCCGGTCATAGATAAACCGCTTTCGCGGTAGAAAAAGTCGAAACCGTGCTCGTCGCGGCTTGTAGTGAGAGTAGCCGAAGTGAAAATTATGCTCTTGGTATCTTTGTAGAGGTTTTCCGCCAAGATCCTCTGGACATCGAGCGGACTTATCGTCAGAGTGAGCGCTTCTCCGTTTTTTTCGCCCCAGAAAACCTGGTTTTCGGTGTTAGTCCCGATGCAGAATTCGCTGTAGAATCCGGCGTAGGAGGCAAGTTTCACAACCACTCCTTCAAGGTCGGTAAGAAGCGAGCGGTTCATATCGTCCATGACTGTGCGAAGTTCCGTCTGCCCGGCATCCTTTTCCTTCAAAAGTTTTACGACCGGAGCAATCAAATCAGTAACATCTGTCACAACAGTTACAATTTTTCCCAGAACATCGGTCATTTCCTTCCGTTTTTCAGAGTCGTCAAGTTCGTAAAGGTTTTCGTCGCTGTTTTTGCTTAAAATCGAAATAAGTTCCGGAATAAACGAGTGAGCAAGTTTTGCCTGGAAACCTCCCGAAAGTATATTCACCGCCTTTTCAAACGGCTGAAGCAGCGCTGAGTTCGCATTGTTGTTGAGGATTTTAGTCAGAAGCCCCTGCCCCGAATTGGTGTTGTAAAGTTTTCCGAGCAGTTTTCTGAGAGAATTTGAAGAGACCGATTCACCCAGAAAACTGACAGCACTTTTAAAAATGTTGTGAGCCTCGTCGATCACCAGGATATCGAACTTCGGCAGAATACCTTCGCCCTCGTCTTCCGCTGATTTCATCGAGACATCAGCCATCAAAAGATGGTGGTTCACCAAAATCAGCGAGGCAAAATTCGCACGCCTTCTCGCCTTGAAAAAGAAGCATGAACTGAAAAAACGGCATTTGCTTTTTTCGCAGGCCAGCTCGTCTGCGCATATCTCGTTCCAGATATCGAGAGAAACAGCAGAATTCATGTTCGAGCGCGATCCGTCGTCAGTGTAGTTGAGCCAGCGGTCGATCTCTTCGACAGTTTCAACAGTCCTTTGCGACGAAGCCTCGTCGATTTTTGTCTGGATACTTCCCATTCTGAAAGCGGCATAGCGCCTTTTGCAGAGATAGTTTCCTCTTCCTTTCAGAACGACAGTTCCAATATCGCCGATGTCAAGTTTTTTGAGAAGTGAGGGGATATCCTTGTTGAAAAGCTGTTCCTGCAAGGCTATCGTCGAAGTGCTGACAACAACTCTCTTCCCTTTGTTTTTCGAGACGTAAAGCAGTGCAGGAACAAGGTATGCGAAACTTTTTCCAGTTCCCGTTCCCGCTTCCGAAACTAAAACCGATGAAGAGTTTACCGCTTCGGCAACCCTGAGAGCCATTTCAGTCTGTGGACGTCTGAACTCAAACGCGCTGTCGGACTGTGCAAGCCTTCCGTTTTTGCTGAAGATCTCCGTGACTTCTTCAAGATCGACCGGCTCGATTTCGGTGTTTTCAGGTTCGATCCTTTCAACGACAGGAAAAACATTCAGCACATCATTGTCAACGATGTATGAACCGACGCTTTTTTCGGCAGCGCGGGCAGCAACTTCGATATCTGCGGCACTCGGATTTACATTTCCGCCAGGATGGTTGTGGATAAGGATCTCACCAGGTGCGGCAGTTGCAATAACCGCAGGAACAGAGCCCGAATCTCCCATTGCTGCACGGCGGAGATCGCAGACTTTTCCGTCAGCATTGACTTTGCCGACCATAACGATTTCGTTTCCGTCGTTCTGCGAAATAAAATACCTCGCGAGCCGGATGGCTTCCGCCGTAAAATAAAGCTCAGCTTTGAACGACATGAGTTATCCGAAAAAATAAAAAAAGCCGCCGAAGCGGCAAAAAACTGAAGTTAATCAGTCATTGATGCGGGAAAGAAGATCTTTTCCAGCCTTGAAAAAAGGAAGTTTCTTCTGATCGACGTTTATCGTTTCGCCGGTCTTGGGATTTCTGCCTTCATAAGCACCGTAAGTGCGTACTACGAAACTGCCGAAGCCTCTGATTTCAACGCGCTCGCCGTTTTTGAGTGCTTTGATCATTGAATCAATCATGATGTTTACGAACTGTTCCGCATTTCTCTTTGAAAGGTTTGCTTTTTCTGAAAAAACAGCAATTAAATTCGACTTATTCATTCATTCCTCCATAAAAAGTCTCATCTCAAAAAAGCCGCTCATTTCTAATCATTTTTTGCGATATTGCAAGAAAATTTTACATTATTTTAACACTTTAAACTTATAAAAAACTCCCATGTCCGAAACAAAGTACACTGAGGAACTGTCACAAACAGCACTGCTTGAGACTCCGTTCGGTATCATCATGGAGTAATGCACTTTCGTAAAATCAGGTGAAAGCAGATAAATAAAAGCATCCGTGTCACCCAGCATCGGTCCCTCGCCGGACGTCATAGCGACAGCGAAACCGTTTCCCTGAACAAGATTTGTTACGTAATTCATCGACTTGAAAGGCTGCGTTCTGAACTTTCCGTTTTCATCGAAAAGAAAAATCCCGCGGCGGCCGAATCCGGCAAACCCGCTTTCATATTTGAAAAGCTCGAGTTCCTCCATATTTTCAAGTTTTACAGGCTTTCCGTCAACGATAACGCCGCCGAATTCCCCGCCTGAAAAAAGGATCGAGTCTTCGATCTGAACAAAGGAAAGAAGATCAAAAAAATCGCGCTTCTCGAACCTTTTCATAGAGTTCGCCGTTTTGAATTTGTAGTACGGAATCAAATCGACCTTGCCTTCGTCGCGCAGCATGAAAAATGTTATCGTCCCGTCAGAAAAGCCGAAAACGATCTTTCCTTCGACAAATATCGGCTGAGCAAGGCGTACAATAGACAACTCTTCGCTGTTTTCGTAATCGCTGTACATGTTTTTGAGCTCGCCGCTCTCCTTGTCTATGACATAGATCACACTGTCGTGGAACTGTATCAGCACAAGTTTGTTTTCATAGACGAAAGGCTGAGCTGCGACAGTTGCCTTTCCCGCGATATTCCAAAGAACTTTCCAACTGTATTCGACCTTTTTTCCACTTTTTTCAGTCACAAGTTCCATCATAAAAACAGAATTCGAAACAGGAACGAGCGCGTGTGTTTCATCGACCGCAACAGGTGCCACGGTGCATTCGCCTTCAAAAACGGCTGTCACTTTGAGTTCTCCGTTTTTTCCGAAAAGATGAAGTTCGCCCGCCCTCGTTGCAACGAGGATATCCTCTCCGAAAAGAGTCACGCCGGCCTCTTCGCGCCTGTTTACCTGAACCTGATTTTTCTTGAGCGGAACCGCCCATTCAACTGCAAGACGCGGTCCGCCGTTTCTTACAAATTCCGGTGCCTTGCCGATATTTTTATCAAATTCGTTAAATTCAGCAAAAACCGGAAACAAAAATAAAAAAATGAAAAAAAGTGGAAAAAATTTACGCGGAAACATTAATTCTGTGCTTTTTCAGGCTCTTTTGTTGTAACTTTGCCCGTGATTTTTGCAAGAAGAAGGCTCTTCGGATATTCGTCTTTAAGTCTGTTGTAGTATTGAGCCGCTTCATCGGCTTTGCCGAGTTTTTCATAGGTCATACCCGTGTAGTAAAGCGCGTAATCCTTATAAATATCGGTTTTCTGGTTAAGCCATTCCTTCCAAAGGTTTGCAGCTTTTTCGAAATCGCCTTTGTCGAAGTAGCACATTGCCTCGCCTTCGTAAGCTACGAAGCGGATATCCGTGCTGAGTTTCCCGCTGGTGCGTGCCTGTCTGAAGAAATCTACCGCCTTGTCGCAGTTGTTCATACTTTCTTTATAAATACGGCCTGAAAAAACCATCGAAGCAGCCGCATTCATCGAACCGGACTGATTTTTTATAACCTTGTCGAAAGCTGCAAGTGCCTGTTCGTAAACTGCTTTTGCATTTTCAGAAGAATCGTCGTCTGCCTTGTCAAGAAGTTCCGTAGCAGCCGCATATTCGACCGATTTCGCGTCGGATGCCGACTTTACAGCCGTTGAAATGATCATCGCGACAATCACAACGACAACGATCGCTGCGACACAACCGAAAATAAAGTAAGGATGTTCGAGAACAACTTTCTTTCCCTGCTCCTGAAAAGCGTCATTTTCAACGATATTTGCCGCCGTTTCGAGCTCTTTTTTCTTAGCTTTTCTTGCTCCTCTAAGCTTTAAAGCCATAATTTCCTCCAAGAAATAGAAATTAAAACAAAAAAACGAGCCTTTATATTGAAGAGCCTTTAAAAGTCAAAAAAATTCAGCGGCGTCATTATCGGGTTCTCGAGATCACGAGATCCAGGCATTGCGCCGCTTCGGAATTCCGTGATTCCGTTATCCCGTGATCCCGTGAAGATCTGCGGCGCGGGAAATCAATTTCCGAAACGCTTTTCCGCGGTGGCTGACCGCGTTTTTCTCTTCTTCGGACAGTTCCGCCAGAGTTTTGCCGTAACCTTCCGGAACAAAAACCGGATCGTAGCCGAAGCCGTTTTCTCCGCGCTCGGTTTCAATTATTTTTCCGCAGCACCTTCCCTCTGCGGCAATCACGGTTCTGTCCGGAAAAATAAGGACGGCCGTGCAGATGAAGTATGCGCTTCTGTCGCTGACTTTTGAAAGTTCGCAGAGCAATTTTTTTCTGTTTGCGGCATCGGTCCCCTCCGCAGAAAAACGTGCCGAAAAAATGCCGGGAGCACCGTTCAAAGCGGGAACAACCAGGCCGGAATCATCAGCCAGAACGATCTCTCCTTCAGCCGCCTCTGCTGCCGCTTCAGCCTTTATCACCGCGTTCTGCAGGAAAGTCGAACCGTTTTCATCCGGCGCATGCCAAGCAGAAAAAGCGCTTATCGGAACGATCTCAAAACCTTTGAAAATTTCCGATGCTTCCATCAATTTTCCCTTGTTTCCCGATGCAAAAACTATTTTCATTTCGTCCTCCAAAAACAAGTTGAGCAGATTTTAAAGAAAAGCCGGGGGAAAAACAAGAGCGGCGCCGAAGTCTTGCCGGGATCACGGAATAACGGAATCACGGGATCACGATCTGCGCCGCCGAATTTGATTGACTTTTATTAAAACATGTCAAAAATTACTGGTTTTTTGTTGATTCGAGGTTTTTTCATGGAAGAATTTTTCGAGCTTTTAAATTCGCCGCGTTTTGCGGCATTTTCCGCAGTTTTTGTCTTTATTTACGGGCTTCTTTTCGGCAGTTTTCTCAATGTCTGCATTTACCGCATCCCGCTCGGCAAAAGCATCGTATTTCCGCCGAGTTCCTGCACGAAATGCAACCACAAAATCACGTGGTACGAAAATATTCCCGTTTTAAGCTGGATATTTCTTCGCGGAAAATGTTCGGGCTGCGGCGAAAAAATCTCGCTGATTTACCCGACGATCGAGCTTCTGAACGCGTTTTTATACCTTTTTGCATTCCTTAAATTCGGGCTTCATCTGCGCCTGATACTCCCGCTTTACTTCATTTCGGCACTTGTCGTGACGGCAGCGATTGATTACAGAACGCAGTTCGTCTACTCAAAAGTCATAATCCCTCCGGTTTTCATGGGGATTTTGTGGAGCTTTTTCGAGCCGACTTTCAGCTGGCAGCAGTCTCTCATCGGGATCGGCGTCGGCGCGGGATTCCTTCTGCTTGCAATACTTCTTTTCTACCTCGTAACCAGAAAAATCGGCATGGGGCTGGGTGACGTCTACATCCTTGCAGCGATCGGCGCATTCACAGGCCCGACTTTGATCCCTTTCATTCTTTTAATTGCATCGCTCGGCGGCATAATTTTCTATCTCGCGGCGAAACTCATATTCGGCAAAAAACGCATCGCCGGAAACATTTCGGCTGAAGACCTCAATTCAAAAGAGGAAAAGGATGTCGAACACGCGATTTATTTCGGCCCGTTCCTCGCTTTCGGAGGCCTCGTCATGTTCCTGCTTCCGACTGAAATCATAAATTCAATGCTTTCATTCTTTTTCGGCTGGTAAAAAAATGGAAATATTTGATATTACTAGAAAAAATTTAGAAAGTGCGCTACTTGACAACGGCTTTGCAAAATTCAGGGCGACACAGATTACTCAGTGGATCTACCAGAAAAGAGTCTTTTCGTTCGATGAAATGAGCAACATCAGCAAGGACGACCGTGCGAAACTTGCAGAACTTTTCACGATCACGCCGATGCAGCCCGAAGAAGTCTTTACCTCGTCTGACGGCACGCAGAAACTCGCTTTCAAACTTTCCGACGGAAACGTGGTCGAAACTGTCATCATTCCCGAAGAAACCCGCTGCACGCTCTGCGTCTCGACTCAGGCGGGATGCCCGCTCCACTGCGCTTTCTGCCGGACAGGAAGCCTCGGTTTCAAGCGGGATCTCACGGTTTCAGAGATCACAGGTCAGGTTTTGGCGGCACAGATCGAAGCCGAAAAAAGCGGAAAAAGGATAACGAACCTCGTTTTCATGGGAATGGGAGAGCCGCTCCTCAACTTCGAAAACCTGCTTGATGCAATAGATATCCTCCTTGACGATTTCTGCTTCAACTTTTCAAACAGGAAAATCACCGTTTCGACTTCGGGAATTGCCGATAAAATCGTCGAACTCGGCGAAAAGACGAAAGTCAACCTTGCAGTTTCACTTCATGCCGTTACTGACGAAAAACGAAACAAAATCATGCCGATAAACAAGAAATATCCGCTTTCGGCACTGCTCAGAGCGATAGACTCCTATCCGGTCACGCGAAAAATGGTCGTACTCGAATACGTCATGCTCAAGAATTTCAACGACACTCCCGAGGACGCCGAAAAACTCGCAAAAATCGCGAAAAGATACGATTCAAAAGTCAATCTCATCCCCTTCAACACCTTTGACGGAGCCGCTTTCGAGCCGACACCGATAAAAAAAATCATTGACTTCCAGAATATCCTGATTGCCAAAAATGTAACCGCACTCATCAGAAAATCGCGCGGCGGAGACAAACTCGCTGCATGCGGACAGCTCGGAAGAGTAAAAAATTAACCTTGACAACAGCCTTTGCAAAGGCTTAAATCCCGCGTTTTATGAATGTTCAATGAGGCAAATCATGGCTGAAGAAATGCTCAAAAAATCGACTTTCAAATCCCCTTTTGTCGCCGAAATGAAAAAAATTCTGCGTCTGCACCACCTTCATTCGGTCTGCGAATCGGCGCACTGCCCGAATATCGGCGACTGCTTTAAGAAAAGAACGGCGACTTTCCTGATCCTCGGGAACAGCTGCACGCGCAACTGCCGCTTCTGCAACATAGTCCATAATGAAAACATTCCCCTTCCCGATCCGAATGAGCCTATGAACCTTGCACTTGCCGTTAAGGATTTAGGCCTGCTTTACACCGTAATAACCTCGGTAACAAGAGACGACCTGCCCGACTGCGGAGCGACGCACTTTGCCGAAACAGTCAAAAAAGTCAAGGGGTTATCTCCAGACACACTGGTCGAAGTGCTCACTCCCGATTTCCTCGGAATAAAAGAAAATCTCGACATCGTTGCCGATTCGCCGATAGACGTTTTCAACCACAATGTCGAAACGATCCCGTCTTTATACTCAAAAGTGCGCCCGCAGGCCGATTACAGGCGCTCGCTTGACGTTCTCTGTTACATGAAGCGCAAAGGTTTCATCACGAAATCGGGAATAATGCTCGGCGTCGGCGAAACAGTTGACGAAGTGCACGCTCTGATGCGCGATCTGCGCGATGTCGGCTGCGATATCATGACGATCGGACAGTATTTCCGCCCGTCGCTGCAACACATTCCGGTCGAAAAGGACTACACTCAGGCTGAATTTGACGCACTGCGCGACTACGGTTTGGAAATCGGATTCAAAGAAGTTTACTCAGGCAGATTCGTCAGAAGCTCATTCAACGCAAAGGAAATCCACCAAAGCATGATTGATCGTAATATCGAGATATCGAAATAACGATATCAGAGCTCTTTTTTCAGAAGACTCCAGACATTGGCGTCACGGAAAACGTTTTCGCGCACAAATTCGCTGTCGCGCTCTATCCCTTCAAGATGAAAACCGAGTCTTTGCGGGATTTTGTTGCTTTTGATGTTGTCGGGAGCGCATTTTATCTGGATCCTGTTGAGACCGAGCTCAGAAAAGCCGAAATTTATCAGAGCACGGACTGATTCGGTCATTATGCCGCGGCCCTGGAACTCCTCTCTAAGCCAGTAGCCGATCTCGCTTTTGCGGTTGAGCCTGTCAGTTCCTTTGAATCCGGCAAGTCCGGCAAAATCACCGCCGCAGAAAACAGCGAACTGCCATTCTTTACACTCTTCCGGCATAGTCACGACTGAATTGACGTAATCAAGGGAGTCTTTGATACTTTTCGTAAATTCGACGAACGGCAGCCATTCGCCGAGATATCCGCGCTGCGAATCGATTGTTTTGAAGATATGTTCCGCGTCAGAAAGTTCCAGTTCCTTGAGGATCAGATCTTTGTTGACGCGGATGATTTTCATTACGGAGATTATTCGCCTTCCGGTTCTTCAGGCGCAGGTTCAGGTTCGGTAGTAGGATCAGTTGTAGGTTCAGGATCCGGAGTATAACCTGTCGGCAGGACATTTGCCATGATGAGCTGTTCCGATGAAACTCTGCCTACAGAAATACCGTCACCGGTGATCGGTGATTCAGCATGACGGTCAAAAATCACCATATTCATCATCTGCAGCATCTGATCCATCATTCCGTCGCCGCCGCCGCCGAAAACAAGCTGTGAAGCAAACTCTTCCGGAACTGTAAATTCGCCGTCGTCAATGACTTTGCATGTTACGGAAACCGTATTGGCAAGAGACTGAGCCGCCGTGATCGTAATATCGATATAACCCTGTCCGCCGTTGCCTTCCCAGACGAATTTGAGCGGTTTCGTGTTATCGATCGCGATCGCAGAACCGAACATCCCGCCTTCCGTTGCAGCCGGTTCGATAAGCTGCAGAGCAGGAGGCATTCTGAATGTTGCCGAAAGCGAATTAAGATCGTCAGGAGTCATATTTTCGCCGCGTATCGTATAATCGACACCGTATGCGATAAGGCTTCTGTCGATACTTCCGTCACCTGTTCCGTTGAGTTTATAAACCTGATCTCCCGGTTCATAAGCAAAAGTGTAAGGTCCGCCGTTGAATCCTTCGATCTCAACAGGTCCGACATCAAGTGACGCTCTGTTCGGAGTTTCACAGTGCTCGCTGTTTTCTATCGCCTGACCGCTTTGACTGTCGTACTCGGGCACGCACTCCTGTTCAGGAGCACAGTCAGCATTGCTCGTGCAGCTGGGAACTCTGGGTGAGGATTCACCGATGACACATGTATCCAGCGTTACGTCCGCAGCAGTTTCAGATTCAAGATCCTCTCGCGCAGTCTTCATGAAATATCCGATAGCCATCGACTGACCCTGCCCCATCATTTCAGTGTCAATAATGTTGAATTCAACGGTGTAACCTGGATTTTCAGGGTCGAACTCCTTGTTTTCCTCCGTAGGTTCTTCCGGAACTTCAGCATCAGGAACTTCTTCAGCAGTATCAGCCGTTTCCTCCGGTTCATCCGGTTCTTCAACTTTTGTCGGAGCTTTACTGTCTCCGCAACTCGAAAGAACAAAAATGCAAGCAAAAATCAAAACTGACCAGAATTTCTTCATTTTTTCCTCCTAAAAAAGATCAAACGGCAGAAATTTTAAAGAAAATCAGATGAAAAACAAGTTTTATCGGTGCACGTAATTGAGCGGATCAGCAAATCCTGCCTGCCTGAAACCCTCCAGACGAAGGCGGCAGCTGTCGCAGACCCCGCAGGAAAACCCGTCGGGAGTCGGATTGTAGCAGCTGTGAGTGAGCGAATAATCGACTCCGAGCGACATTCCGAGCTCAACTATCTCCTTTTTCGACATGTTGAGGATCGGTGCAGCAACTTCAATTCCGCTCTCGACACCCTGCTTCGTGCCGACGGCGATAGTTTTGTTGAAGGCATCGACAAATTCAGGACGGCAGTCCGGGTAGCCCGAGTAATCGACCGAATTGACGCCGATGAAAATCTTTTCCGCGCCCAAAGTTTCGGCGAAACCCGAAGCAACCGAGAGAAAAATCAGGTTCCGCGACGGCACGTAGGTCGAAGGGATCCTGTTTTCGGCAAATTCGGGAACTTCAAGATTTTTGTTGATGAGCGAGCAGTTAACAAAAGGCGTGAGGTCAATCGAAAATATCGTCTGCCGGTTCAGAAGCCCGTATTTTTCAAGCGTTCTTTCCGACTGTTTTATTTCGATCGCGTGCCTCTGACCGTAGGAAAAAGTGAGCGGATAAACGCCGTATCCATGTTTCAGCGCATAAACTAAAACCGTTGTTGAATCGAGGCCGCCGCTGAAAAGGACGACCGCTTTTTTTGAATCATTCATGAGTTGTCACCATAAATCCGAACCGTATTTCAAGTTGTTTGTCTTCGTTGAGAAGAACTTCGGGCGGCGGAGCGAAAGGAGCCGCCATTTTAAAAGCGTTTATCGCCTCTCTGTCGAGAAAATCGACTCCGCAGCTCGTAATGACCTTGGCTTTGACCAGCTTTCCTTTGTCGGAAATAAAGACCTGGAGTTTCGTGAACCTGTCCTTTCTGCCGTACATCCTGCCGGTCGGGTCATTCACAATGATCGCAGTTCCAGGACTCCAGTTCCGTGAGATCGCCTGTTTCATCTTGTTGAAATATGCCGCGTAGGCGAATTTTCTCGTGTTGAGATAAGTCTCATTCCCCTTTTTGACATCTTCGAGAAAATCGTTCGAAGGGCTCATCAGAACTGCGTCTGAACCGTTGAGATAAGGAAGAAGTTTCTTCGGGATCCATCTTCCGCCGACATTCACGCGTCCTTCTTCATCCTTATCGTCATTAGCATCGAGTTTTCCGGCGATCTCCTTGTCTTTTCCAGCCGCGTAATCTCCGTCATCGCCTTCAAACCCTTTGAGTTCGCCCTTTTTGATTTTTTCGGCCTTAGCCTGTTCCGGTTTCTGCGAATCAGCAGACTGCATCGGCCTCATCATGCTTTCGTCCGACTCGACATTCACGTTTTCAGCCTTTGTTGCAAGCTGCCTTTTCAGCCTTTCGCCGCGCACATTGATATTGTCGTCGTGCTCGGATGCAACGGTTTCATTTTCGACAGAGCTGTCAAATTCCGAAAGAAACTGACTTTTGGAAGGCTTTTTCTCGATTTTCGGTTTTGCGATATCGACAAGCTGACCTTTCGGCTTGTTATCCTCTTTCTTTTTTTCAGGTTTGGGCGGCAGAACCGGAGTTGCCGGGAGTTTTGCACCTGAATCGTCCAGATACTTTATCGAAACGAGACTTTCCTCTTCACTTTTATCGGTCGAAAGGTCAATTTTTATTAAGAAAATCAGCCCGTGGAGAAGAACGGAGAGCAGGATGAAAATAATCAGCTTTCCGCTTTTTCGAGTTCCATTTCTTGCGAAATTTCGGTCAGCCATTTCTTCATCTCTGAGTTTATAAAAGTCCCGTCAAAACCGTTGTCAAAACAAAAAACAGCGAACTCCTCGAAAATCTTCCCGAATTCAGCCTGTGCTTCGTCAAAAACTTTGGCGATGTATTCGACTTTCCCCGCCTCGAAACCGTGCGTATCCCTGAACTGTACCATCGCAAAACGGAAGATCAGTTCCCGCACGAGCAGTTTGCCGCAGGCAGCGGCTTCACTTTCAAGAAATTCGCGAAACCGCTCTTTGAAAAGTTTTATTTCGGGAAGAAGTTTTTGATCCATAAGATAGAAATTTCACTATTTTGCAGGTTCTTCTTTCGGCGGGACCTGGCATTTGTTGTCAATGAAGAGCTGACCGGTCGGGCAGCATCTCCCCTTGCCTGCCTCATGATAGCCGGCCGGGCAGATAACGTTTTCAACGGTGTCGCTGTATCTCGAGCACTGACCTTCCATGATGAAGTTGAATCCTTCTTCGCAGCAGAGGTGCTCAACAAGGTGCGTTCCTGCGTCGCAGTTGTCGAAGATCTTGAACGAAGGAGCTATGCAGGTCTCGGCATCGTCACGGAGATAACCTGCTGCACATTCGCCGGAATTGCTGTATTTGCCGACGATTTTGAATTCGCCGAGGTAAAGCTCGCCGCCTTTGAAGCTGCGGTCATACTTGAAAACATAAACATTGTTGTTGTCCGGTCTGTCGACGATCATAATGAAATCGTAGCTGCCGGGAGCAAAATCATATTTTTTCTCGGTGTTGAACTCAAGTTCATCCCAAACGACCGGCTCTTTACCTTTCATAAGGAAAAGCATTACGTTAGCACTTGAAACATAGTCGCTTTTGATGTGGATCCTTGAGACATTTCCCGGGATCTGAACGTTTCTGTTAGGCGATTCCTTGAACTGTGCAAGCTGATGAGGAGCGACTTTTCCGGTGATTTCCGAATAGATCTTCATGATGGATTTCTTTACGAATTCCTCATTTTCTCCTTTAAGTTTGAGGATTTCGACCATCTGTTTTACAGGCTTGCCCTGATTGTCGTTTTTGATCATTTCGACCTTCTTTTCGATAAGAGAGGTCTTTCCGTCCTTTTTATCGCTGCTGCCGCAGGAAAGAACAAAAAGGAGCATACAAACAAGCATGACCGGGAAAATTTTTTTCATTTTTAACTCCGTCAAAATAAGTTACAAAAAACATAAGCAAATTATTATAATTAGAAAAAGAAATAAATCAAATTCTGCCGCCGTAAAATACCTGGATCTCGAGATTTCGCGATTACTGAATCCAGGCTGCGGCAAAACAATTATTCAGCTTCGAAAGTTATGATTTTGGATTCGATCCCTGTTCCGCCGGGGGTGTAGTAAACGATAAGAATTTTGTTGTCAGGAAGTTCGACCATGCCGGGATAGCCGCATTCAGCCTTGCCGCAGTCGAGAATTTCAATAAGATCCGACCACGTTTCGCCTCCGTCAAGCGAATAAACCATCGAAACGGCTTCTCTGTTTACGTTCGTGCCCCAGTCGAGCCAGCGGAAAGAGCTGACAATGACGCCGTTTTCCAGTTTCAGCAGCTCCGGTGCGTGTGCCACGAAACCGAGACTTTTGTAAGCCGACCATGTTTTGCCGCCGTCCTCTGATACGCTTTGGACAAGATCTCCTTTGTTGCTCGGGCTTGAACCGACACCTGTTCTCGCCTGAATAATCCAGCGTTTATCGGTAACTTTGAGCAGAGCCGGCTCCTGAAGCCACGTTTTTTCATTGATTTCGGCTTTGACTTCGTTCGGAGTCCAGGTTGCACCGCCGTCCGCGCTTTCGTAAAGAACGACTCTCGTCTTCGGAGTTTTAGCCATAGACTGCCAGTTGAGTGCGTTGCCGAAATAAGCCGGGATTATTATCTTTCCTTCGTGTTCTATTACAGAACTTGAAGATGCTGCAACAGTGATTTCTTCACCGTTTTCATCTACCCAAATTCCTAAATCATCCATTTCAGCCGTTTCAGAATAGTCGAAAACACCGTCGTCGACCTGAATGTGTTCCCCGAAATTGAGTCCGCTTTTGTCTGAAACTGCGAAAAACAGGTGGTGAACCCACGGCTCTGAATAGTCAGCCGGATAACGGTATTTGAACCAGTTCATAACCACTCTTCCGTCTGAAAGAACGGCGATCGACGGATCCCGGTCATCGATTGCAGGATCATCCAGAAGAATATCCGGTTCGCCCCAGTTTATGCCGTCATCGGATATCGAAACGATTATCAAACCGCTTTTGTCAACATGCGTACTGCCGTTTCTGTAAACTGCCATCAACTTTCCGTTTGCCAGTTTTACCACGTCAGGAAACGCAAAATGCCCCGAATCACCGGCTACAGTTGAAGCCTCTTCCGGAATCGTGAATTTTATCGAAGAAACAGTCGCCCTACCGCTTTCCGCCTCGGTATCATCCGCTGTTTCACCGTCATCGCCTGCTCCGTCTTCATCGGATATTTCGTTGTCATCCGTGGTTTCGCTATCGGTATCATTCTTCGGTTCTTCCTTCGAAGAGTCACCGCAGGAAACAACAAAGAATAAACAAACAAAAATCGCTGAAATTATTGATGTTTTAATGTTTATTTGCATATCGTATACCCCACTTTTTCAAGTTCTGCCGTCATATCGCCTTCCGGTGTTGCAGCCGGCAGATACAAATCGATTTTTGAAGTCGTGAACGTGAAATTTCCGCTATCTCCGGCAGAAATATTGACCGAATCGACTTTCAAAGTACCGTATCCTACAAGCATTACGCAGTCTTGTTCCGAATTTGTAGTCATGACATCTTCTACAAGTATATTGACCTGATTTTCATCGGAAATACCGATAGAAAGCTCTTCGCCTGCTTTTAGAGCTGACAAAGCAGCTCCGAACATTACATCCGGAGTCGCGTACTGGCAGTTCATTTCGTCATCGCATGCGTACGAGCTCTGGTAGAAATAGAGTGCATAAGAATCGTAGTAAGCCGCGATCCAGTGAACATTGGCCTGAGGATTCGGAATAGAATAGGTTGCACCGCTCATAGAGATCGAAGCGTTGAAAAGAGCTGACTTCCAGAGCTCGTCTTCCTGATTCGCCATTTCATTAAAAGCACTCAGACCGTTGTAAAGATATTTCAGTTCATGAGTTCTTGCCGGGAAACTCGCAAGCGGCTGAACACCACCCTGTGTGGAATCTTCACAGGCATCTGTGTTCCAGGCGTTGCAGAAATCGTTGCAGGTTGCGAAATTCGAATTGGAATATTGTTCATTGACGGTCGAGCACTGTACATACTCGCCCTTTTCGCAGACTTCGCCGGTCTCCTTTACGCCGTTTCCGCATTCAGCATCTTTTCCGTCATTGTCGTCAGTCGGATCTGAGGAATCTGAGGAATCTGCGGAATCTGTACTGTCACTGTCCGGTTCTGAAATCTCACCGGAGTCTGTGATGTCATTATCACCGTTTTTAACACAAATATTGTTTTCCGAGCAAACCAGACTGTCGTTGCAAGTCTTGTTCGGATAACACTCTCCTCCCGCAGTTCCCTGCACCGCAACAGATTTGATTTCAGGATCGTCTCCGCAGGCAGCGATCAAAAGAAGCGCAAAAAGAATCAAAAAGATCTTTTTCATTGAACACCTCGGTTTATTGAGAAAAAAATAAGAGTTTTAAGAATTATTCAGCCGGTTTTTCGAAGACTTCCTTGCCGTCAACGCATTTCCAGCCCTGTTTTGCAAGTTCTTCGTGGTCGAAGTTGATGCCTTCTTTTGCGCAGTGTGCAAGCAGGAACTGTTCCATTTCTTTGAATTTGCCGACTCTCGAGTAAATAAGTGCGGTGTTTCCCATTTTTCTCTCTTTGTGGTTGATGTTCGCCCCTTTGTTGATGAGAAGTTTTACGATATCGGTGTGGCCGTATTTTGCTGCAAGAGCAAGAACGTGCCAGCCTTCGTAGTCGTATTCCTCGATGTCTACTTTCTGAGCGGTGACGTCTTTCCATTCGGTGTCGAACGGGTTCTTTTCCCACCAGTTTTTCGATTTTTCCTTATCTCTCATCTTGTCGAGTTCTTTTTTGGTGAGTCTGACTCTCTTCGTCCAGGTCTTTTTGCCCTCTTCGATGATGTAGTCGGCAGTTGCGACAAGTCTCGCCTCTTTGCCCGGATCCTTCGGGTCAAGTTCCTGAGCTACGACATAGAAGAGCGGGCCGCGGACGTTCTCACCGTCGGTCTCTTCAAGTCTTGCGCCTTTGGAAATGAGGAACTTCATGATTTCGACATATCCGCCTTCAGCAGCGTAGTGAAGAAGGTTTTTCTGGTCGCGGTCGTATGAAGTTCTCGTGATTTTTCTCTGGAAAAGCATATCGCGCTCTTCTTCCTTGCCCTGACCGAATTCATAAATTATCGTTTCACGGCTCTGTTCGACATCGTCAACAAGAACAGGAGATCCTTTCTGGACAAGAAGTTTTACAAGGTCGAGATCACCGGTTTCGACAGCGTAGAAAAGCTCGGTTTTCTGGCGGAGATGAACATCTTTTTTATCGAGATTTTCGATGATTTCTTCCATTCCCGGCTGAACCTTTCCTTCGATCTTGAGAACGAGGGGCTTTTCCTTGATTACGAGGGGTTTCGCTTTCCATACTTTTGCACCTTTGCTGAGGAGATATTTCGCAAGATCCATTTTGTGAGCCTTCATCGCGAAAATAAGAGCCGAAAGCTCGTATTTGTCGGTCGCATTGAGGTCAGCACCTTTTGAAAGCATATAGTCGACGAGTTCCTTAGAACCGCTGGAAGCCGCCATCATGAGCGGAGTCCTGCCGAAGTTGTCTGCCTGTGCAAGGTCTGCTTTTGCGTCGACAAGCGCAGAAACAACTTCAAGACTGCCTTTTCTTGCAGCTGCCATGAGAGGAGTATCTCCGTCATCGCGCTTCGTGTTGACGTTTGCACCCTCTTCGATGAGGTAAAGGGCGACATCTTTTTTGCCTTCAGCAGCAGCCATATAAAGCGGAGTTCTGCCGCGTCCGTCCTTGGTATCGACGAGAGTTCCCTTACCGATCTCAGCCTTTACTTTTGATAAATCGCCTTTTGCGGCAGCATCTACGATCGCCGGAAGCTCTTCTTTGATTTCATCGTCTACGAATTTCGGTTTTTCTTTCTTTTTTGCCTCTTCAGCCTCTTTATAGGCTTTGTTTCTTTCAGCAGCCTCTTCCATTTTCTGCATCATCACGTCGTGACTGTTTCCGCATGCAACAATGGAAAGCAGGCAAATCATAAGCACGAAAAATTTTTTCATTTCTGACTCCAAAAAAATATTAAAAACAAAAAACCGCTGCTTTATAACAACAAGAATAAATTTTATCAATTTTTTTATTAGCCGCCGTATTTATACCGGAATCTCGGGATTACGGAATCACGGGATCCCGGCGGCGGCAAAAAACTATTTGAGGTTTTCGGGGTTAAGACCCTCGAGTTCGGGCAGAACGAAGCGGCCGTCCTTTCTGATGAGAACGTCGTCGAAGTAGATCTCGCCGCCGCCGTATTCCGGAGTCTGGATCATGACGAGATCCCAGTGGATCGCCGACTGGTTGCCGTTGTCACAGTCTTCATAGCATTCGCCCGGAGTGAAGTGGATCGATCCGCAGATCTTTTCGTCGAAAAGAATATCGACCATCGGCCTTGTAACATACGGATTGACGCCGATAGCGAACTCACCGACATACCTTGCACCTTCGTCGGTGTTGAATATCTTCTCGAGTTTCTCGACATCAGAGCCTTCGACTTTAACGATTTTACCGTCTTTGAAAGTGAGGATGACTTTATCGAACTTCGAGCCCTGGTAAACTGTCGGAGTGTTGTATTCAATGACGCCGTTTACAGAATCCTTTACCGGAGCCGAATAAACTTCACCGTCCGGAATGTTGCACTGACCGGAGCATTTGATGCCTGGAAGCCCTTTGATCGAGAAGGTGAGGTCTGTTCTTCCCGGGCCGAGCAGACGGACTTTGTCAGTCTTGTCCATCAGGGCCTTGAGCGGATCCATAGCCTTGTCCATCTTTGCGTAGTCGAGCGAGCAGACATCGAAATAGAAGTCCTCGAAAGCCTCGGTACTCATTGACGAAGCCTGTGCATAAGAGGGGTTCGGGTATGCAAGGATGCACCACTTCGTGTGGTTTACTCTCTGTTTGAAGTGGACCGGAATGAGGTATTTTTCGCCGTTTTTCTTCTGGATATCAGCCGGAACGTCAGAAAGTTCGTAGCTGTTGTTTCTGCCGTTGACCGATATGTAAGCCTGCATTTTTTTCATGCGGAGAAGGTCGACTTCGCACATCGTGTCGAACCATTCGTCGTCAGCATTGAGAAGGAGCTTTCTCTGAAGCTGATAGTCTGTGTAGTTGACAAATGCTCTACCGCCCGCAGCTTTGACCTCTTCGATCAGAGCGTGGACAAGCGGAAGCGGCCAGTGGTCTCTGAGCTCGATCAGAACGTTTTCGCCGGGTTGAACATGAGTGCTGTAACGGATAAGATTTTTCGCGACCTTTGCGATTCTCGGATCTTTCATTTTTCCCTCCAAAGTTGAATAAAAACAAAAAACGCAAAAGTTTATTTGCGGCAGTTTTTAAGTCAAATAAAGAGCAAATATAAATTTCTAAGATTCTTTTGCCCTTTCCAAATAAATCATTATAATCCTGCGGCATTTTTGAGGCATTTAAAAAATGAGGATCATTATGAAAAAAACACTTCTGGTTTTATTGGTTTTCGTCACGGCTTTCATGGTTTCATGCGGCAGCGCCGACAAAAAGAAAGATGAAAAATACTACCTTTCGGACTACAAGGAATCGGCAGACCGCTTTCTTCCGCTCGCAGTCGGCAACAGCTGGAAATACAAGGTCAACTACTTCGGTCAGAGCGGCGAGCAGGAAATCAGCATCGTCGGCACCGACGGAGAGTGGTTCCTCGACAACAAAGGCGGCAGGCTCAAAACCGACAGGCACGGGATCAGAGACGCAGAACGTTATCTTCTGATGTTCCCGCTCCAGAGAGAGTCCTGGATCACGATAATCAAGCAGAAAATGCGCGAAATCAGAAAAACCGAAGGCGTTGACGAAACAGTTACGGTTCCGGCAGGTACTTTTAAAGGCACGGTAAAAGTTCACTCGACCGTAGAACTTCCGGACAAAAAAGTGCTCCACTCATACCACTACTTCGCGCTCAAAGTCGGGATCGTAAAGATCGTCACGGTCCTCGAAGATGTCCGTGAAAACAAGGTGATCCCGCAGACGACGACCGAACTTGTAAGCTATTCCGTGGAGTAGAAAATGGCAAACTCAAAAAAAATGATAATTTTCGATTGGAACGGTACTCTGATCGACGATGTCTGGCTCAATCTCAACGCGATAAACGGCGTTTTGGAAAAGCGCAGAATGAAGCCGATAATGACCGAATATTACAGAGAAAATTTCCAATTTCCAGTATCACTTTTCTACAAAGAACTCGGGCTTGACGTCAAAGGTGAATGGGATGAGATAGCGCAGGAGTTCGGGAAACTCTACATTGCAGACATAGAAAAGGTGAAACTATTTCCCGACGTCGTTCCCGTGCTTGAAGAGCTTACCAAAGCCGGAATTGAAGTCAGCATCCTTTCTGCGATGGAGCACAAAATGCTCAACAGACATGTTGAAATGCTGAGAATAAACAAATATTTCCGCTTTATCGAAGGGATCGAAAACTACTACGCCGAAGGAAAGACCCACCTCTGCAGAAAAATCCTCGACGAATCGGGTTATTCAGAAAACGAAATCCTTTTTGTCGGCGATACATGCCACGACTACGAAACGGCTAAAGCGGCCGGATGCGAGGCTGCGCTCGTTTCACGCGGTCACAACACGGCGGAAGTATTGAAAAGCACCGGCGCTCCGGTATTCAGTTCACTATCGGAACTTTTAAAGAAGAGGTTGATGTGAAGAAATTATTCGTTATCTTTCTAATTGTTTGCCTGAGCGCTGTTTTTTCCTGTTCATCGGGAAAAAAATCTTCCAAAAAAAACACGAAAAAAAGTGACAACTCCGAAATAGGATACGTCGAAATCGAAGGCGGCGAAACGCTTAAAGTCTACGGATACTCAAAAGATAACGAAGTCGCCCGCAAAATGAAGATGCTCGATGAGGATTTTATCAACTGCTACCAGGTCACTGTAAAACCCGGCGAAGCCGAAAACATGAATATCGGTTTTGACCTCAATATCGACGATGAAGGCTTTTTCGAAACGATCGAAATCGAGAAAATGAAATCGAAAAATGCCAACAAAATCGCGAAATGCATCAAAAAAGAGATGGAACAGATCGGTGTAAGACCCGGAAATTCCAGAGATGCCGAATTCACTCTTTCCTACAAGGTCGTAAAAGAAAAACACAGAGCTAAGGAGAAACATAAAGTAAACGATCTGCGCACACAGACGATAGCTTCGCTTGCAAAGATGAAGAAGTTCAAGGAATGCTTCGATAACCGCAAAGCAAAGAACCCGAAATTACAGGGAAAATTCACACTCAAATTCACAATCGACCCTGACGGCGAAGTTTACGACATCAAACTCAGAAACAACACTTTCACCGACAAATACGTTATCAACTGTACTGTCGAAAAACTTGAAGACACCGTCTTCCCGAAAGGAGACAGCGACGACGAAGTTGAAGTAAACTTCGACTACACGGCAACTTCAGACAATCCAAGACCTGAAAAACCGAGGAAATCCCTCAGTCTTTAATATCGTGATATCGAAATATCGATATATAGAGATTGAATTTTAAGAAATTAATTTTTCGCAGCCAGTTTTGCCTTGATATATTCGTCGAGACCGCCTTTCTGCATGATTTCGTCAACTTCTGGAGGAAGCGGCGGGAATGTGACAGTCGAACCGTCAGGAAGGAAAACCGTTCCGGTTTCAGTGTTGATTTCAAGGGTGTCTCCCCTTTTGACTTTGCCGAGAAGGTTTTTGATCTCGAGTGCGGGAAGTCCTGCGTTGATGCAGTTTCTGAAATAAATTCTGCTGTACGATTCGGCGATCACAGCACCCATGCCCAGGTACTTGAAACAGAAAGCAGCCTGTTCTCGTGATGAGCCGCAGCCGAAGTTTTTGCCGGCTACAATAATGTCTCCTGGTTTAACTTCTTTAATAAAATCCGGATCTTCGTCTTCAAGCGCATGAGACGCGATCTCTTTCGGGTCAGTCACGGTGTATGTGTATTTTCCGGGGAAAATGACGTCGGTGTTCACATCGTGTCCGTAAACGAAAACCTTTCCTTTGATGATTGCCATGGATTCCTCCTTTAAAAATTATTATTCCGAGACAATATATGCCGATTTTTCCGATTTTTTGACTTTCGGCAATTCAGCTTCAGCGGCTTCTACCGAATCGAAACAGCCGGTTCTCAGCTTATACCAAGTTTTACCTTTGTCCCCGCCGCTGACAATGCGCGGTTTCAGAGATTTCAGCTTTTTGGCAGCCGCATCAGCCTGCTCTTTTGTGTTTGCGGCAAAAATCTGTATCGAATAGCGGCACTTCTGCCCTTTTTCTTTCGCAGGTTCCGCTTTTTTCTCTGTCAGTATTTCATCGATCGTCTTGTTTTTATCAGGTTTTTCGGTTTTCTCCGGTTTTGCGGGTTCTTTTTGAGACGTCTCAGGTGACGTCTCTACTTTTTTGTCTGCAGGTTTTTCTACGGGTTTTTCTTCAGGTTTTGTTTCGACAGGTTTCGGTTTTTCCGGTTCAGACGGTTCTTTTTGAGACGTCTCAGGCGACGTCTCTACGGATTCAGGTTCGTCGGGTTTGCCTGCCGGAGACGTTTCAGGAGACGTCTCTACGGGTGCAGGTTCAGGCTCAACCGGTTTTTCCACGGGTTTTGTTTCAGGTTTGCAGACAACCTTGCTGTTGACGACGTCATTCTCGTCTACAAGCCCTTTTTCACGCGCCGCATCCCTGAGTTTCAGGTATTTTTCACGAAGTTCGTCTGAATTGAAAATGCAGTTTGAAAGTTTTTCATTTATCCCTTCTTCGTCGGAACTCGTTCTGTCGACATTCCGCCTGCCGTTTTTCCCTATGACTACTCCGCTCACAAAAGCTGCCGTGAGCAGAAAAACAAGTACGATTACAAGTTTTACGACCAAAGCCGGCGTAGGAGTGCCGCTGTTTTTCAATTTATCCACGTTGCTGCCTCTCTTTTCTTCTTCTGTTAAGTTTTCTCGCCAGTAAAAGCGGATCAGCTTCTTTATAATTTTTGGCAATTTCACCGTAAAGCGAATTCAGTGCCTCGCAGTTTTCGTTTATATCCGGCACTCTGAAATCGTCGGTGACCCGCATGAAATAGTAAAGCCTTTTTCTGTTGCGCTCAAGCTCCGAAACAGCGTCTGCGATCGCGCGGGGAGTCACTTCGTCAAGAATGATCCCCCTGCCCGACTTTCTCACTTTTTCGGCAAGCGCATTCCTTCCCGAGACTATGAGTGCCTTTCTTTCGGAAACAGCGTTGTTGACGAGAAAAGTATCGCTGCGCATCCATTTTGCAGGCACGATCAGAACATCTGCCGTATTGAGTGCGGCGTTTATCCTTCCCCCCTGAATCGAGCCGTGGAAAAAAATGTCCGGGCTTTTTACGCGCTGTTTGAGCCTGCTGAAATAAGGCGAATTTTCGTGCGTTTCGCCGTAGACATGCAGTTCGTTGCGGAATCCTTCGCTGTAAAGGATGTTGAACGCTTCGACAAGTTCAAAGATCCCCTCTTCCGGCAGGATTTCACCCGTGAAACAGAATTTGACTGCTCCTTCGATCTCAAAAGGACGGTTCCAGAAATCGAGTTCACGCATTATCCCCTGCTCCATGAAAGCAACCTTGCTTTCGGGAATCAGCGGGCGGTAAAAGAGGTTGTATTCAAGTTCCGAAAAGAACACGAACTTGTCGCAGAAAGATATGACTTCATCAGCTATTCCGGCACGTTCTTCAAACACTTCGGGGTCGATCCCGCTTTCGGATGTGCGGTTGTAGTAACGGCTGAATCTGCCGATGTTTTCAAACCAGTACGAGCGCGGTTTCGGCTTGACGGCGCTGAACAATCTGCGGACAAAAGAGGTTACCGAAGAGTTCACAAAATTTGAAACTCTGACTTTTTCACCGTTTTCGCCCAAGCCTTTTTCGAAAATCGAATTTGAAAAAAGGAATCCGTCGCAGAAAGTGTAAACCACCGGAATCCCGCGCTCTTTCGCGATTGCAGGATAGTTGAAAGAGTGGTTTTTGAGGCTCCAGATGTGGATCGTGTCAAAGTGGTCTTCCTTCAGAATGAAGCTGAAAACACCTTCCATTTTTTCGTTGAGATAAGTTTCGCTGAAAGATTCGAGCCGCGTCGGAATGTACGTTACCATGCGGCGGTATTTCGGCATTTGCGTTATGCTGAGCGAAAAATGTTCCTCTTTGTCCGAAAATTCGGGATAAAACACAGTCAGAGCAGCTTTTTCAGCCATGCAGTCGATAAGCTGCTCAATAAAACTGTTGAAAAATGCAAGGGACGCGTCGCTCTGCGGAGACGAATCCAAAACAAAGAGGAGCGAGATCAAATTCTCAGAATCCACAGATCTCCCCTTTCAATGCCGAGTATGCAGCCGTTGCAGGGCTTGCCAAGTGGACTTCGCCGTTTCCCTGTTTGCCTTTGAAGTTGCGGTTCGAAGTCGAAACGATGACTTCGCCGTCGCCCGTCATTCCGATCTGACCTGAAGCACAGCCGCCGCAGCCCGGATTTGCGATTACGAAACCTGCATCGAAAAGTATCTCGAGAATGCCCGATTTCATAAGTTCGCCGTAGATCCTGCGTGATGACGGAACAATGTATCCGTTCGTTTTGATCTTTTTGCCTTTGACTATTCTGGCAACATCTTCAAAATCGGAGATCCTGCCGTTCGTGCAGCTTCCGATGAATACCGTATCAACCGCCTTTCCCGCAAATTCGCTGACGTTGTGGACGTTGTGCGGATGCGGCGGAGCTGCTACCTGCGGCTCAGTGAGTGCATCGAGGTCAAGCTCGTATTCAGCGGCATATTTTGCATCGGGATCAGCCTTGATCTCTTTGAAACCTTCAAGCCCTGTCGTCGGGATCATTATCGAAATTACACCCATCTCGGTTCCCATGCTGGCGATCGTGACTCTTTCGTCGAGAGTGAGTTTAGCAGCCTCTTCGCCGTAGAGTTCGACGACCTGACCGAGAAAAGTACGCGAACCGAACTTTTTCAGCATGAAAAGAACGATATCTTTAGCTTTTATGCCGGGCTTGCGTGTTCCCTTGAGAGTAAGTTTCACGCTCTGCGGCACTTCGAACCAGGTCCTGCCTGTTTTCCAGATGTATGAAATATCGACGTCTCCCATTCCCTGACCGAAGCAGCTTATAGCACCCATGATGTTGAAGTGGCTGTCAGTGCTGACGATCGTCATTCCCGGCTTTGCGTATTCGTCGATAAGGATGTGAGACCCGATCCCCGAATCGACATCGTAGACTTTGAGCCCTTCCTTTCTTGCAAAAACCCTGCATCTCTGCTGATTTACGGCATAAGGGATCGTTTTTGCCGGTGCAACGCAGTCAAAAGTAAACATTGTGCGCTCTTTATCGGCGATAAGAGAGCCTGAAAACTTGCTTTCAAGGTTGTTGACGACATTTGCGCCGCCGAAATCCCTGGCACTTTTGTAGTCAATATTGATCCAGACGATCGAACCCGGCGTAACGGGCTCATTTTTGTCGATCAGATGGTCGTAAAAAATCTTTTCAATGACAGTCTTTCCCATAATTTTTCCCCTCCAAAAAACATAAGCGGCTTATTCTAAAGATGGAGAGTGAATTGTCAATTTAAGAAGACGATTTTTCGGATTCGGAAATCAGGAAAAATGCGGTCAGAAACCCAGACCTATGGAAGCGTACATTCCGTCTTTGGTCGGAAGGACTGCTACACCTTCCAGTGTAACGCACTGATTTTCTCTCGGTTTCTGAATACTTGTGAGCCACGATCCGACTGCGATCATGCCGGCACCTACGACACCCGTCATAACTGCACCGACAGTCCATGCGGTGTGGTGTTTCTTATTGTTGTCATGAAGCTGTTCGCAGAAACCCCAGTCCTTGCCTTCGCATGCGTCCGATGCGGCAAACGCCATAGTTCCCATCGCCGGCATCATAAGTGCAAAAGATACCGAACCGATGACGATAAGCGGGATTCCGGCACCCAAGTAAGGTCTGTAGTATTTGATTTTCTGCGGCTTTCCTGCACGAGGTGCCTTTTTTACCGGTTCTTCAACAACCTCAGAGACCGGTTCCATTGTGTTTTCTACAGGTTCTTGAGACGTCTCAGGTGACGTCTCTACAGGTTCCGGTGCATTTCCGGCTGGTTCCTGAGCCGGTTCAGCGGCGGGTTCCTGTGCGGTTTCAGCGGGTTGAGCCTGTTCAGCAGCAGGTTCTGCGGGTGTTTGAGCCGTTTCGGGAGCAGCAGCATTTTCCTGAGCAGTCTCAGGTGCAGCATCAGTAGCAAAAAGCATGAAAATTCCGAAAATCATTAACATAAACAAAGAAATCTTTTTCATTTTTGCCTCCAAAAATCAAAAAACACTGTTATTTAGTTTCACCAAGTGTCAATTTTTCTGACTCTAAAATGAACTTTTTTCCAAAAAAGTTGAAAACTGTTGGATTTTAGTGATTTATTCGGCTAAATCAAGAGAAGCGGATTTTCAGCTTAGTAGACGACAGGAATTTTTGTTTACCATGCAGGTTCAAGAGAAAAATCAAAGTGGTCAACGACATCTGAAGTAACGGTTACTTTATCAAGGCTGAACCATTCGAATTCATGATCCCAGCAACCTACTTCATCGTTTGAAGATACCATATCGGAACTGGTATCGCCGCCTACAGCATCACCGTCGTAAAGACAATAGGTGATTTTGTCTGTTTTTGCAGAAAAATCTATTGTAGCATCTTCATTCCATGTCGCAGCAGTAGAGTCGCTGCCTTCGTTTGTTCTGAAAACCTCTTTGCCGTTGATTTTTACAACCGCGAAAAGATCCGGAAGTCCGCCCAGCGCATCCCAAGCCTCTCCGTCCGCATTTTTTTCAGTAACTTTTGCGTCTACAAAAGTGACTATCCATTTTTTGCCCCACGGACTCTGGCATGAACCCTGGTAGTAGAACAAACCTTCGGCACAGTCATCAGAAGCCTGCTCTGTGGGATCACTGGGATCATCATTGCCGTCCGGAACAGTAAATCCGCAGTCTTTCATTTCTTTTGCACAGTTGCCGTAGACACAGTCTGTAAATTCTTCATTAGTCTCTGCATCAGAGCAGTTGTCTGTCCAACAGTTATACATTGCATAAAATTGACGCTGACCGGTTTCAGAACCGTTGTCCACACACTTTCGCGCACATGCGTTGTCTTCACAATCAGCATAACAGCTGTAAATCGACATACAGGACAAATTCAGGGAGCTGCTGTTGCATTTTCCTGTAGAAGAGTTACAGCCGTAATCGCAGTATTCATCATAGCTCCAGTAACCATTGTAACACGAGTAGGAATAAGAGCCGGAACACTTATATTCTCCGGAAGAACATTCCGAATCAGAGCTTTGACTATCGGAACATTTTCCAGTCCAGGAATCACATCCGTAACTACAATATTCGGACAGCTGCCAAATCAAATAGTTTCCTGAATAGCCGCAGTAGTAGGAATTCCCGTATTTGCAGACATGAGCTCCATAAGTACATTCCTGATAATAACTTTCACCGCCACTGCTGCTGCCGCCGCAGGAAATCGTAAGAACCATTGCAGTCAAAAGAGCTGCGCAAACAAGAAATTTGTTCATTTTTTCCTCCTAAAAAATAGTAAACAAACAAAACAAAGACCAGATAAATCTACCAAATTGGTTGACAAGAATTATTTTTTCACCAGTTTTTCCTTAGTAATATCAACAGGTTTGCCGTTCATAAGAATAGAATGGAAAATCTCGAGTTCCTTGAGTGCTTTCTCACTCTCCTCTTTCATCGCCTGAAGTTCGGCGTGAAGCCGTTTATATTTTCTTTCAAGCTCCTTCCTGTCGAAGCCTTTGTCTTTTGCAAGGATCCTGTAGGGCTGAAATTCCCGACTGTCCTCCATCGACTTTCCGAAACACGACATGTAAGGCTTGAGAAAGCAGAGATTTTCCACCAGCACGACGGCATCGGCATCAAGCAGGAATTTTTCTTCCCGCCTGCCGAAATCGCGCTCAGGTCCTGCAACATGAAACCGTTTGTCGAAATCTTCCTTGTTTTTAATAATGTCGCGGATCCAGTTTGCGAGCTTTTCGGGATTTTTATAACCGAGCGCCCTAACCAGATCGATCAAAACCATAACATCTGTTTTTTTCGTCATTTTGTCTCCCGGGTTTTCAAAAACATAGAACTGCCCTTGTTGAAAAAAATGCTACCATTTTGGTATGCAACTTTTTTGTTTTGCCGGCAATAGAAAACGGAAAGGTTCAAAAAAATCAGGCTAATACCTTAAAAACACTCGCCGCCCATGCCGGTAAAAACAAATTCCAATGTTATGCTGAGTAAAAATGACTGTTTATACCCGATAAACAACCATCCGAAGTCACAAAAAACTTTTAAGCTTTCCGTAACTTCGTTATCTGCCGGCAAAATGTATGCCGTTCGCGACAAGCGGGAAACCTTCCCAGATCGCACAAATAACATCTGCTACTTATCAGCAACAATAAACGGTGTATTTTAGGGATTTCGGAACAAAAATCAAATTTTTTCTTTAATTTTTCGGATAATTTATTTTGACTTCCTTGCTCTTAAGGTTTTGCGCGGAAACCCAGTCGAAATCTATGCCAAGACTTTTCAGGTGAGCGACTCTGTACCACCACCACGCGTTGAGAAGCGCCCGTTTTCTCGAACCGGAATCGAATTTTCCCTTGATTTTTTCAATACGCTCCAGAGTTTTTGCCGCCGCTTCCCTGACATCCTTGTCGATATCATTTTTTTTCAGGTGGTTGAATACTGACTTGCAGCCGGAATTTACTCTCAAATCCCCTGCCGCTTCACAGAAAGCCTCTCTCCAGAGCGGATGCGGCTCAATGACCGTAATATCGTAACCCTCGCGGAACTCTTCCGGCACTTCTTCCGGGTTTTCCCTGCGCTTGTTTATTGCAAAATCATCTGCAGATTTGAGCTGATCGGCAAGATGCTTGAACCACTCTTCGCACACTTTCGCAGCTTCTTCCCCTTCCAGCGCACCGAGAAGCGGAGTAATGCGCACCGGCACGAAAGCCCAGGTGTAACGGTCATACTCGTAATGTTCCATATCGATCGAATAAGCCTGTTCTTTGAGATTTCTGAAAATCGCGAGCATCGGTTTTGCAGCTTTCCATGCACCGAAGCAGTCTCTCAAAAACAAGACGGCTGCGTGAAACGCCTGAGTCGAGATATAGGATTCAACATTAGGAAGATTATATGACTCTAAAGGCTTGTTTTCATAATAATCAGACGGTTTACCACCCGATGCAGCAATTTTTTTAAGCTCACCCAAAAACGTGTCTATCTCTTTTTTCAAAGCATCTTTGTCGATTCCGACTTCGGAAAAATCGGCACTTTTTCCGCAAAAATCCAAGGTCTGCAAAACCAAGACTATTTTCTGAAAAAGTTCCGGAAGTTCCGTAAAATACCATTTTCCGAGCACCCACTCTCCAAGAAAGTCTTTGAGATACTCAAGTGCCTCTTCCTTAGACTCCGCCGCTTCACCGTTGCAGCAGCGTCCAAGCTGTCCAAGCAAAATCTCGCCAAAATTCACAAAAAGATCGCCGGCGTCTTTCAACTCCTCCAAATTTTTTAAATTTATTTTAAACACACGCCTTTTTATCGGCTTTCTATACTCAGGATTGAGTTTCATCATAAAAGAGAAAAACTCTCTGTTTCTGAATTCATCAATACCAATACCGAACCCGGAAACTTTTTCGGCAAGGTAATTTTTCATTTCTTCACTTTCAAAGAAGATTCCGGCGAGCTTCTCTTTTGTTTCCCGTTCAAGAATTTCGTCATAAGAGTCATGCTCAAACATAATTTTCTTCAAAGAATCCTCGTCGTCGCTTTCGACTTTGACGACAAATATCCCTTTACCTTCATGCTCCTTCCGTAAAGACAAAACTTCCTCATCAGTTTTTGCAGTCATCAGTATTTTGGAAGCTGTGGCCAGAATTTCATGGCATTTTTCCACATATTCCTTGTATTTCAAAGTTTCAAAAACAAACTTTGCGGAAAGCAGATCCTGATCTATGGCGGCAGTCAGAAAGCCGGTATTGTTGAGAATTCCTTTGCAGATTTCGTAAAAACACCTGGCCGCATTATTGTAATCCGAGATTGAAATCGAGTCTCTCAAATATTCGTTTTCACTTGGATAGAACTCTCTGTCAAAGCGCTTTATCAGGCTCACAGCGGTAATTTCATCAGCCGCGAATTTATATAACGCAGGAATATCACTGACAGTTTGAAGTTTTTTAAGAGTGTCTCCGCTTTTAAAGGCATCAAAACTCTCTTTCGGCACAAAAAAATGATCCGAAAAACTCTCGTTTTCCTTTTCATAACGCCGTTCTTCCGCAAAGTTGTCCCAAAGTATGAAATACCTGAGAAAATCGACTCTGACCGCATCAAAACGGGGATTAAAAACCGACATTACCGTCGGCAGGACTTTGTGATAAAAACCTCCTACAAACTTCTCCTTGTCACTCAGAGACTTATCTGCAAACCAAAACTTTTTGTCATCGTGATTTGCGATTTCGAGCAGCTGCTTAGCCTCTTCTTCAGTCAGAAGCTCAGATGTCACTTTCATCAGCTCTTCTCTCTGTGCCTGGCTGCAGACGCTGAGGAGCCGTTTGTCGTATTCATCTGCCGGAGCCTCTTTTTTGAAGGCAGCCCAATCCTCCCTTGCTTCTTTGGGGCACAGACTCAGTCTTTCATTTTCGAGTTTTCCCAAAAATATAGAGAAAACACGCCTGATGTTTCCTTCTTTGGTTTCTTTTTCATCGAATTTAGGAAATTTACTCATATTTTTTTGTGATTTACTCTCTATAAGTCAATAAACAAAAGATGCCGCATTATCGGTTTGCGGCAGATAAAGTCAACAACGCAGCCATCATCCGTTTTTCTTTTCTGTCATGTATTTCCAGTAACGCTTCGGCATGAACTGCCTTTGTAATTTAGGATTCGTGCGGGTTTCAATGGCTATGATTTTGAAGTAGCCGCGCCACATTTTTGCGAAATCCTCTTCGTTTTCAGATTTTCCCAGAAGATCCGCCATATTCAGGTGAGATGTCATTTCATCAGCAAATTCGACATTTTCCATCTTTCCGTCGCTGTGACAGACTGCAATTCCGCGTCTCAGGTCGTGGATCATCCAGCGGCATCCTGAAAGACGCTCGTAAAAATGACCGGTAATGAGAGGAAGAATATTGTGATCAGGCTCGAACGGAGCATAGAAAACGCCGTTTGCAAGCTCTGTAAAGCGCAGAATTCCCAAAATTTTGTCACACTCCTTAGAGACTCTTTTTCTAAATTCCATAGCTCGCGTGATTTTTTCGTCCTGAAAGCGCGAAAACGCCTTCGAACCGTATTTTATCACCGATTTAATGAGGTAAAACGTATATGTTTCAGCGTTTTCCTCTTCGGAAAGAAAAATCTGGATCATCGCCGAAAATCCGCGGCGCCCGCATATTGAAAGAAGTTTATTTACAACTCTTTCCGCTTTTTCCTGCACAGTTTCGACTTCTACCGGATCAGCAAAAAGCTGCGGCTGCCAGCCCTCTTTTTTTTCAATCTCAACTTCATCTTTGGCAGAAAAAGCGTCAAAAACCGCGCTCAGAAAACCTTCGAATGTGCCGTCGTATAAAAAAATCATAGTTTCAAAACAGTGAAAGCTGCTCAATAGTGTGGTCCGGCGCACCGGCTTTAGTGCTCGTCGTTTTCATCGCCTCAAAAACATTTTTCTCGGTAATAACCGTCTCAGGCATCATTTTTCCTTTGCAGGTAATGAAATAGCGCGCCCTCTTGAGGACGACACCGATCCTTTTGAGATCGTCGAAATCAAGAGAGCCGTTCCTTCTTGCCGAAACTATTCTGACTGCCGACTGCCGCCCTATTCCCGGCACACGCAGGATCATTTCGAACGCAGCTGTGTTGATTTCAAGCGGAAAAAGGTGCATGTTCCGCATCGCCCAGACCGCCTTCGGATCAATGTCATCTGAAAGAAAGGGATTTTCGTCAGTCACGATCTCATCAGCCTGAAAACCGTAAAAGCGCATGAGCCAGTCGGCCTGATAGAGCCTGTGTTCCCGGTCAAGCGGCGGCAGCGAAACGACCGGAAGGCGCTTGTCGGAATTTACCGGCACGAATGCCGAATAGTAGACCCTTTTCATACTGAATTTTTTATAAAATGCCTCGGTCAGTTTCACAATTTTCCGGTCGGTTTCAGGCGTTGCACCGACAATGAGCTGAGTCGTCTGCCCGGCTGGTGCAAAAAGCGGCAGTTTTTTCGTTTTTCTCCTCTCTTCGCGGTTCTCGACAATGTCTCCGCAAATATCACCCATCGGTTTTATGATAGATTCCTTACTTTTTTCAGTGAGCAGTTTCAGGCTTTTTTCTGAAGGAAGTTCGATATTTACAGAAACTCTGTCGGCATAAAGCCCCGCCTCTTTTATCAGAATGTCACTCGCTCCCGGGATAACTTTGAGGTGGATATAGCCGTTGAAACTTTCTTCATCTCTAAGTTTTTTTGCCACCGCGATCAGCTTTTCCATAGTAAAATCGGCGTTTTTTATGATACCGGAACTCAGAAAAAGCCCTTCAATGTAGTTTCTTTTGTAGAAATTCATCGTGAGTGACACAAGCTCGTCAACCGTAAAAGTCGCCCGCTTCACGTCGTTACTGCGCCTGTTGATGCAGTATGCACAGTCGTTTATGCAGTAGTTCGTGAACAAAACTTTGAGCAGACTTATGCACCTGCCGTCAGCCGCCCAGCTGTGACAGATCCCGGCTCTGTACGCGCTCCCGATGCCTCCTGCGGCACCTTTTCTGCTGCTTCCGCTTGAAGAACAGCTTGCGTCGAACTTTGCCGCAGCGCCTAAAATCTCAAGTTTTTCAATAAGTTCCATTTTATTCAACCAAAAATCAAACCAAGCCTTCACAAATCAAGGCGTCACCAGAATATAACCTTGAATAAAAAAGGCAATTTTTTCAGCTGCTGATTCCTACCGGGATTCCGTGATTACGTGATTCCGAGATCCCGACGGCGGCACCGAGATCCCGACGGCGGCACCGAGATCCCGAGATTCCGTAATCCCGTGATCCCGTGATTATCTGCCGCCGCCGTTAAAATTTGCCTTTTTCACGCTTTTTCCTAACATTGCGCGCAATTTGCTGATTCTTTTTTATTTTTTAAGGAGGAAATAATGGAAAAAGTAAAACTTCTCATCATCGGCGCTGGTCCCGGCGGTTATGTTGCGGCAATCAGAGCGGCTCAGCTCGGGTTAGAGCCGGTCGTCATCGAACGCGGATTTTTGGGCGGAACATGCCTCAACCGCGGCTGCATCCCTACAAAAGCACTCATTTCGGCGGCTGAAACCTTCAATTCGATACTCAGTGCAACTGCTTTGGGAATTACTGCAAATGCTGAATTTGACTGGACAAAAGTGAATGAGCACGCTAAAAATGCGGCATCAAAAAACAGAGCGGGTATCGCATATCTTTTCAAGAAAAACAATATCCGTCTAGTTCAGGCTGAAGCGAAATTCACTTCCGCACACACCGTGAAAGCAGGTGAAACCGAATTTGACGCTGAAAACATCATAATCGCTACTGGTTCAGTCGTCCGCGATTTCCCCAATTTTTCGATCGACAACAAAAAAATCATCAGCTCAGATCAGGCTCTTTTCCAGGCTGAACTGCCGAAAAGCCTTGCAATAATAGGCGGCGGCGTGATCGGAGTCGAGCTCGGATTCGTCTACCGCACATTCGGAGTCGAAGTAACGATAATCGAAGCGATGAACACCATTATCCCGATGGAAGACGCTGAGATCTCCAAAGAACTTACAAAAGAGTTTAAGAAGAAAAAAATCAAAATAATTACAGGTACTTCCGTTGAAAAGGCAGAAAAAAACGATGCCGGGGTAACCCTCACCCTCGCAAACGGAAACGTTGTTGAAGCCGAGCAGGTCCTTTCGTGCGTCGGACGTTCTCCCAATACGGCAAACCTCAACCTCGAAGCTGCAGGGATCACTCCGGACAGACGCGGTTTCATCCCTGTTGACGAATTCTGCCGCACGAATGTTCCCGGAATCTACGCGGTCGGCGACGTCATTTTTACTCCGATGCTCGCACACACGGCAGAGCACGAAGGAATACTTGCAGTCGAGCAGATCGCGGGAATGAAAAACCTTAAACCGATAAACTACCTCTACAATCCGGCTTGTATCTACTGCACTCCTTCGATCGCGTCGATGGGTCTCAAAGAAGCTCAGGCGGCTGAAAAAGGGCTCAAATTCAAAGTCGGCAAATTCCCCTTCAGCGCAAACGGAAAAGCAGTTGCGGCAAACCACACGACCGGTTTTGTAAAAGTCATAATTGACGAAGAAACGCACAAACTTCTCGGCGTTCACATCATCGGCAACGGCGCAACAGACCTAATTTCTGAATTTATTCCGGCAATGAACGCAGGACTCACCGCTGAAGAGATCGTCGAATCGATCCATCCGCATCCGACACTTTCGGAAGCATCACTTGAAGCGCTGCTCGGCGCTTTGGGAAGAGCGATTCACATTTAACGACGAAATAATACCGGGATCTCGGGATTACGGGATCTCGGGATCCCGGCGGCGCGAACCGGATTCCGGAATCTCGGGATTCCGATTAATATTTGTTTTTATTCCACTCAAAATCGAAAAATATGACTTTTTTTCCGTCCACCTCAAGCGTGTCCAGCATTTTCACAACTGGTTTTATATCGGCTGCGGTGTTCAGCATGACGAACGGTCTGTCAATGACTGTGACAGAATCCTTCAGCATCAGAGCACGAAGCAGTTTCACTTTGAAAAGTGTCCCGGAATCAAGCTGAAATGTCTTTTTGTTCGTTGCATCCGGAATATCCAAAAGAGCAAGCATTCTTTCGATTTCGGCGCGGATAGAGGCATCTTTTTCAGCCGTCAGATAACGCGGAACAAGCGAAATGTTGTCGTAAACACTCAAATTCGAAAGAAGAGGGATATCGGGCGACACAAAACCGGCACGCTGTTCGGCGCCAATCGCTTTGGCGCGGGCTTTGAGCTCAGCCTCGCTCACAAAGAATTCAGGAAAAATCTTGCCACTAATGACACAATCTCCACAAAAACTATTGACATGAAAACACCCATCATCCCGCGAAGCACCGAAACTGGAATGTCAGTCGGGCGGTACTGGGTCTTCCAGCCGTTGTAAAGCGGGATGACCGATATAAAAAAGCCGAATACAACCGTTTTCACATAGAATATTATTATGTCAAAAACAGAAATCGATTTTGTTATCATTTCCGAAAAGATTCCGGCACTCATTTCAAAAATTATGCTGCTGAACGCAAAACCGCTGAAAAGGACGATTATTGCAAAAAGTGATGAAAGGATCGTCACGCTTATTATGAAACTGATGATCCTGGGCAGAAAAAGGTAGACGACAGGATCTATCCCGAAAGACTCAAGCGCGTCTATTTCGCGGTTTACCTTCATGACCGCGATCTCGGAATTGACGGCAGAAGAACTTCGCAGAGCAAGGAGAACGACCGTGATAAGCGGCGAAAACTCCAAAACGACGACCCCCATGACGATACTGCCCAGATACTGTACAAGTCCAAGACTTTTGACAGTCTGAAAAACGATCCCGATAAAAATACTGCCGAAAACCGCGCTCAGAACGATAAACAAGCTGAGAAGCTGATACGCCGTGAAGAATATCTGCATGACGAGGATGTCGAATGCGGCACGGTTGAAAAACGACCCCGTCAAAAATTCGCGCAGGCATTTCAGGCAGAATACAAAAAAACCTGAAACATTCCTGAAAGTGCTTATTGCTTTGAATCCCAACCGTTCAATGAAGTCGCGCACCGGATCCCCCAGAAAAAACAACGCGCGATCATACACTTAAAAAAACATAAAATCAAAACCGTTTTTTTACGAAATAAAGCATTGCCGAAAGGGCGAAAAAATAGCAGAAAGCCGAAATCACAAAAACAAATTTAAAACCGTAAACAAGAGCAATTATTACGGAAGTTACCGTTGCAAGAACAGAAGCCGCTCCGTTTGCACCGGCTGCCAGCGGGATAAAGAACGTTTTTTTCTCTCCGATGAGAAGCATCGATACCGGAAAAACCGTTCCCATTATAAAACCAAGAGGCGCTGTAAAAACTGCTGTCAGCAAAAGTTTTTGAGCAAAAGTGAATGTTGTGCAGAATGCTGAAAAATGAGGTATGATCACAGCATACCCCAGGATCATAAGAGGAAGAACTACAGCCAGAATGCTGAAAAAAGATTTTTCTCCGAGCAAAATCAATATCTTTTTGCTGAAAAGTGAACCTGCTGCCGATAAAAGAAGAAGCATCCCGACGGCTGTCGCGGCAGAAGTCGCAGGATCGCCGAAAAGCAGGGTGAATTTCTGTATAAAACTCATTTCAACAAACATAAAACCGAAGCCTAGAGCGGCAGAAGCAAGAATCTGGAGAAGCGGAAAATACCTTTTTTCATCTTTTGACATGAAAAAAAACGGTGCCGAAAGCAGGGAAAGCGAGAAAAATAAAAGTTGTGCGAAAGTAAGCAGCAAAATTATGAACTGAAACGGAAGCTCTTTTCCGAAAATATCCCTAATATCAGCGGGCAATTCATCTCCACCGAATTTAAAATAGTTGAAAAAGAAGGGCAAATCGTCGGTTACAGGCTTGATATTATAGGGATAATCATCAATAAACCTGTCCTGGTTCCCATGTTCGAGATCCCTGAAAAAGTAAACAAAGCCGCTTTTTATCAAGTCGACCGCCTGCTCGCTCGAAAAATTCACCCTGCTCACGATCGGATCGTAATATCTCGCTCCTGCCGAAAATCCCGGAGCGTATATGATCCTTAAATCGGGTGTTTCCGCCACGATAGCTGCGATTTCGTTCAGCTCCGCCCATGTATAGCTGCGTTTTTTGACAAGAACACTCGCAAAAGTTCCGTCACCGATGATGACAATATTGTTTTCAGGATGCTCGAAACCGGCTTCCTTGAGCACTATAGAGGCCGTGACGGCAACTTTAAGTGTCTCTCTCGGAGGCCAGAGCACCCACCTGACAACTGCAAGCGTTCCATTGTCGTTCAGATGATCCAAATAAGTTGCGAAAGCCTCTTTTGTATACAGATAGCTTTCATTCATTATATAGGCACCGTTCATCAGCGCAGACGGCGTGTCCGTACCGGAAAACTGGATCAGATCGTATTTTCTGTCCGTCGATTCCAAAAACGAGCGTACTTCGCCGTGGACGATCGCAACTTTTTCATTTTTCAGGATATTATTCTTAAAAGTTGAATATTTACGCATATTTAAGTTTATAACAGAGCTGTTTACCTCAACCGATGTAACCGATTTTGCCCGCCAGAAAAGTGCCGCTGCGATGTCGGTCGTAGAAAGCCCTGCGACAAAAACATCAGGATCCGAAAGCCCGAAATATCCTGCCGAATAAAGCGTAGATGCCACCCGTTCAGGTTCATCGGAAAAATCGTAGATAAAAGAAGCAGCATCTCCGTCAATAGTCGTGACTCCTCTCCGCAGATCTTCCAAAATATACTTGAAAACAAGCCCGTCCGACCGGGAAATATCAACTCTGCCCGCCCTGTTCCACTCAGTCATTTCAGTGTTTGCAGGGATCGACGACAGGACTTTTGAAAAAGCAGGTCTTACACTGAAAACACTGTTCTTTAAAGGAAACAAAAGAAGTGCAAATACAATAAGAAATGCCGAAAAAACTCTGCCTGTGACTCCTCTCTTAGCTGCAAAAGCGGTAAACATCGAGGCAGCCGCAGCACATAAAACCGTTGCAGTCAATGCGCCTTCCATGCCGAGAGCTTCTAAGAGAGGAAGAGCTGAAAAACAACCGGCCAGAGAGCCCGAAACTGAAACAAAGTAACTTATATTTACGTTTTTGCTGTTGTTCTGAAAAACAGAAAGCAGTACGAGACCGCCGAAAAAGTGCGGCATGACCAGAAAAAAATAGTCGCACAGAAGAAAAATTATCATAAAAAATTTGTTCTGCATCATCGGGTCGAGGGGGATACGGGAAGTCATAAAAAAGGCTACAGGAATCGAAAAAACGAACAAAATCGAGATGGTGTGAATGAATTTTTCATAATTTTTGAGATTTTTTTTAACGGAAAGGACCGTTCCTGCAGCCGCATAACCCATCATAGCTATAGCGACCACCATATAAGTCAGATGATGCCATGACGAAAAAGAAAATATCCTCGTTTGCAGCACTTCCAGTGCGAAAAGCACCGCCGAAATCAGAAAAACCGCCGAAAAAATCATAGTTTCACCCCTTCGATAAACACAAAAACAGCTGATTATAGTTATTTTTGAAATAGTCGCAAAAATCCGCTGTCTTAATCGTTTTTTCCTTTACTTTGAAAAATCACTTCTGTATAAGCCCGAAATCGGAAGAAGTTTTTGTTATGGAGGCAAACTTATGAAAAAATTCAATCTGCTTTTCATTCTGGTTTTATCAGCTTTTTTTGTTCTTTCCTGTTCGTCTAAAGATGACGGGGAAGAACTGACTGACACCGGGTCAGAAAACGAAGATCACGATGATATCGTTATATCCGATATCGATACATCGGAAAACGATGCCGACAACCACGATGACAAAGACGATATCGATATCTCGGAAAACAATGATTCAGACGATCCCGGCACCACCGATCCGGAAAACGATGCCGACGATATCGTTATATCCGATATCGATATCCCGGAAAACGATAACGACCCCGATCCTACCGATGATCCCGACATGACTGACGACGAAGATACCGGCATCGTGATACCCGGCATACCCGCCGTTTTCGGCAACATCTGCACCGGCGAGACCAAATGCTACAGCGAAACAGCCGAAATCGCCTGCCCGGATGAAGGCGAAGCGTTCTTCGGCCAGGATGCGCAGTATGCAAAAAAAGGCGAATGCATTCCGCAGAAATTCACGGTCAAAGGCTTGGGAGACGAAAAAATCGTCTTTGACGAAAACCTCAAGCTTGAATGGCAGCAGAAGATTCCTGAAGGCGAATTTGACTGGCAGAGTGCCACAAATTACTGCGGACAAGAATATGCCGGAAGTTACGGCTGGCGGCTTCCGACACCGAAGGAACTCCTTTCGATCGTTGACAACGGAAAATCTGATCCGGCAGTAAACACAGAATATTTTCCCGAAACGCCGGATGAATGGTTCTGGACTTCCGCCGATTTCGTTTCGACTGCCGAGGCAGATCAGAACAAAGCGTGGTTCGTCCGCTTCGACAAAGGCTTTTTAAGCCACAAAGCCAAGACCGAAAGTGAAAAAATGCATGTCCGCTGCGTCCGCGGCACACCTCTGCCTGACGGAGAGTTTGAAACAGAAAAAATCGGCGAAGAAGAGATCGTCAAAGATTCAGTCACAGGTCTCATCTGGCAGAAAACCTACAAAGACAGCGTAAAAAAATTCGCAGACGCCCTTTCCACCTGCGAAAACCTTGAATATGCAGGATTTTCCGACTGGAGACTTCCCAACAAAAACGAACTTGCGACACTCGCAAACTACGCAAAATACCACCCTGCCTCAGATTTCCCGGAGATGCCGAACCGCTCCTTCCGCACATCCTCAAGTGATGCGAAAAAGAGTCCGACCTCCGATGACTGGAAAAACGCATGGTATGTCACCTTCTATGACGGCATCGTAAATTTCGGCGGCAAATCCAATTCAGATATCGTCCGCTGCGTCCGCAGAGGCGAATAGACTGACTTTACTTCCAGATTTTTTCAGAAACTATCGCGCCGGTTCCGAGCAGGAGCATTACGAATCCGGCGATGAAATATGCCGAAAGTTTTTCACTGAGAAAAACGACTGCAAAAACTGATGCAACTGCCGGTTTGAGCATGAAAATAAGCGACGAACTGACCGGAGAATATTTCTTGATCGTCGCCAAAAAAGTTACATAACCCAGGCCGGTAACAATGAAACCGAGATAGACAAAGGCGATCAGTTTTGCGTAATCTTTAAAGAAAACAGGATCAAGCGCAAAACTCGTTCCGGTGAGCACCATAAAGACCGAGAGTGAGACTATCCCGAAGAAAAATGACACTAAATTTACCGAAAACGGCTTGATCTTGGAGACTGTTTTCTTGCTGAGGACCGTAAATCCCGCAAAAATAACGGCAGCAGAGACTGCATAGAGCGCGCCGTAGTTCAGCTTAAAGCCTTTTTCCCACATGATTACAAAAATCGCGGCAACACCGATAAGCAGCCCGATGATCTTTCTCGCGCTGATCTTTTCGTAACCTGCGATCGAAGAGATTATCATGACGAAAAGCGGGTTCGAGCAGAAAATCGCAGCCGCAGTCGCCGGAGTGCTTTCGCGGACTGCGAGCTGAAGCAGGCTCATAGAGACGAAAGCGTTCAGAAAACCGAGCATAAACAGGAAAAACCAGTCGCTTTTCGAGAAATTTTTTATCTCGGCGAAACGTTTTTTCATGCCGGGATAAAGCAGGAAAAAGACGAACCCCATGAAAAACCGCCAGAAAGTGAGTGCGAACGGGTCGATGTATGGCATGAGCGGTTTGGAGACAACTTCAAGTGAAGCGAAAATAAGCAGAGTTAAAATGAAGTAAAGCATGATTTTTAAAAAGTTAAGACACTAAAATTATTACAGTTTACGAAAGTTCAGCAAGAGTTTTCATTGCGTCGGAAAGACCTTTGTACATCTTTTCGTACTCTTCCTTTCCCCACTCTTTCGGATCTTTGCGGATGAAAGTCGTAAGGTCTTCGCGGTTGTCGAATCTTGCGACCGGAATATTCCATTTTTTGGTCGCGAAAACATCTTTCCCGTCCTTTTTGACAGTGACTGTGCGCTCGACTTTGACCGTGTTGGGCTTGTCGCTCGTTTCGATGAGATAAGCCATATCGTCGCAGCCGTATTCGCTGAGCATGACTTCAAGCGGAACACCGTGGTTGAGGATAGAGCTTTCGCCGTTCGGTTTAGCACGTTCGTAGTTCTTTCTTCTGCTTTCTTCAGGAGTTACCCAAACGTAAAGTATGGAAGATCTGTTTAAGATATGTTCAGAGAACGTATCAAAAGAAGCAGCATATCCTTCCGGAGGCGTAAGCGGCATTGCCGCACCGTTCGCACCGCCGCGTGCAAGTTCGATGACGATCGTCTTATTCGTTTTGTCTGCCGCAGCCGTTGCATTCTTTTCTTTAAGAAATTCAGCAACTTCCGCTTCTATCGCCTTTCCTGCAGCGATCCTGATGTCCCACGGGATCTTTCCGAATTCGCGACCAAGTGCAAACTTTGCGCGGGCATTGTCCATCCTTTCGAAAAGCCACTGAGCCGCCGACGGAACATCGATAACCGTCGAATTTACGAGGTCTTCGTAATCCTGATTGAGAAGTTCGATCAAAGTAGACCACTCCATCTGGTCTTTGAAAGGACGCGTCGCACCTTTGTAGAAAATGTAGTGCCAGCCGAGTTTTTCGAGCTCGTCGTCGATCCTGTGCATGAAGTGAACGTAAGGATAATCGTCAAGCTGGAGCGTCTCGCCCATGTGCATGTCGTTTTCGCACTGTTCTTTGGTGAGGTGTTCCATAAATCTGCGGACTTCCGACTTTCCCGAAGCGGGAAGAGCCAGCAGTAAAACGGTGTCGAGCAATTTTGCCATTTTTCTCTCCTTTATCAAAAAATTAAGACCGTTATTTATAAGCTCTCCCGAAAAAATGTCAAAAAATAGACATTTTGCAGAAAACGGGTTGCTTTTTTTTCGATTTTTCACTAAAATCGTTTGTTTTTTGCTAATTTCTTTTGAGGTAGAGTTATGAAAAAAGTCTCTTTGATTTTTGTAATTTTTGCACTTTTTGCTTTCACCGGCTGCAGCGACAAAAAACTTGATGAACTCGACATTCCTGACACTGGCACCACTGATACCGACAACCCTGATACTGAAAATCCTGATTCAACCGACGATCAGACAAATCCTGATGACCCGGCAAATCCTGATGACCCGACCAATACTGATGATCCGACTGATCCGACCGATCCGGCTGATCCGACCGATCCGACTGACCCGACTGATCCGACCGATCCGACTGATCCGACCGATCCGACTGACCCGGTCGTTCCTGAAGGATGCACCAGAGTTTATCTCAACCCGAACTTTTTTATATACCTCAAAGGTCAATACCTTGGACAGGTACAAAGCGGATTTTTAGGTGACCACACTATTTTCGATCTGGTTACCCTTGAACTTAAAAATATCGAAACAACGACTTCCTACGATCTTTCTTCTGATCAGGCGGTCCTGACTATCATCCAAGATTACGGCGAAAGCACTCAGAAGGAATATCTCCAGGAAAGCGGAACGATCACTGTCAGCAGCTATGATCCTGAAACTTTTGCAATAAGTGCAGCAATTTCCGCAAAACTTGCTGATGAAGACGGTTCATGCATAGAGATCGTATCTGCCGGCATAAATGCAACCGACACTTCCGACAAGCAGGAAACATGTGCGGACATCCGGGCTTGCACGGACAATTGTTATGAAACAAACTCCACCTGCATCGGCAACTGTTATATAAACAGCACCGCTGTTGCAAGAGAACAGTACAACGATCTTATTGCATGTGACGAAGCAAACAACTGCAACGGCAACTACCGCTGCTATTACGAGCACTGTCTGGAACAGGAAGAAACCTGCGGCATGGTCAACGACCCGAATTATGCAGTCCCTTACGGTGAAGTAACAATCAGCGGAACATTCCCTTATCTCCATCAAGAACCGCAATCGGAAGATGACAAGATCACCATCAGTAATGAATATGTAATTATGGATACTTTCGTTACAGGAACATTCGGTAACAACAATGACATTTCTGTAATTAATCCATCAGCGGCAGACAAAGTTTTCTCATACGCACAAATCTCACATTTCAAAGATGCACCGGATACAGAAAACATTACATTCGTTCAGACTTACCAGGGTACAGAAGTCAAATATCCGTCAGTACACCTTGTAACAACCATTACAGAACCCGGCTTAGACTACACTCTCGGTCTGGGTGAGTGGACGACTGAAGCAAGGATTTTTGTAAAAGGAACAAAGAGCGACGGAACTGTATGCGACCACGCTTTCGGCATCGGCAGCATCAAAATAAATGATATCAGCTGGGAACTCGGAGCAACTACGATCTCTCTCGAAGGTTCCGCAACACTTTACAGTTACAAAGCGACTCCCGATTACGGCGGTAATATTTCCGACGACGAAGAATGGATTGCCTGCGATCCGCAATAATCCTAAAATCTTAAAAAAAGCCGATTTTCACTCTATCCTAAAATTTTGCACTTTTCATATTTTCCAATACAATTCCGCGTTTTTGATTTTTGGGAGGCAAAAAATGAAGAAAATCTCAGTTATCACATTGATTTTACTGGCAATTTTAGCCGGATGCACGAAAACTAAAAAAGAGGAGGAAAGCCCTGTGAAGCAGGAACAGCAGCAGGTAAACTGGAACTACCCCGAAACGAAGCGAAAACTTGTGACGGACGAATACTTCGGCACAAAAGTCGAAGATTACTACCGTCATCTTGAAAACAACGATTCTGAAGATGTTCAGAAGTGGACTGCGGCTCAGAACGAACTTACCGAAAAGACGATTTTTTCGTGGGCGCAGACTCCGAAAATCGAAAAAAGACTCGGTGAAGTCTGGAATTACGACAAAATGCTGCCGCCGGTAAAACGCGGAGACAAGTTGTTTTTCCGCTATCAGACAGGCCTGCAGAACCAGCCGGTCCTTATGATGCAGCTTGCTGACGGCACTAAAAAAGAGCTCATCAACCCGAACACGATCGATAAGAACGGAACGACCGCGATGGACTGGTGGTATGCGTCTCCAAACGGGAAATACATCGCATACGGCCTCAGCGAGAACGGCTCGGAGCAGTCAGTCCTTCACCTTCTCGACACCGATTCGGGCGCTGAAGCAGACAAACCGATCGACGGCTGCCGCTACGCTTCAGTCGGCTGGCTTCCAGATGAAAGCGGTTTTTACTACACGAGAAAACTTGACGGCAACCACGCGGGCGAGATCGATACCGAGCAGAGCGTCCGCTTCCACAAAATAGGTACTGATGCGGAAAATGACGAAATCATCGCGAAAAGCTCGATAAAAGAGGCGATCCTCGTCAGTTCGCTTGACGAAAAAGGGCTCTGGCTGCTTCTCACCGAATATCAGGGTTCAAGCGGAAAAGCGAAACTCGCGCTTTACAACACAAGCACGAAAGAGACGAAAAAAGTCGTTGACAACTACGACAACATCTACGAAGGCGAAGTCTACGGCGGATACGCTTTTCTCAAGACCGACAAGGACGGCGCACTTAACTGGAAAATCGAGAAATTGAACTGCGAAACGCTTGAATGGACAACAGCCGTTCCCGAACACGAAAAGGATGTCATCGAATTTTTCTCGATCTCAAACGGCAGGATCGTCGTTTCCAAGATGCACGACGTCGCAAGCAAACTCAGCATTTACGACCTTGAAGGCAAAAACGAGCGTGAGATTCCCCTTCCCGCTCTCGGAAGCGCGGAATTCATCTCCGATCCGGTAAACAAAGAAATTTATGTTGCGTTCTCGTCTTTCGCATTCCCGCCGGCGATCTACGAATATACCGAAGAAGCAGGAATGAAGCAGCTCTGGCAGGCTGAAGTGCCTGTAAAAACTGACGACATCGTCACCGAACAGGTCTTCTACACCTCGAAAGACGGCACAAAGATCCCGATGTTCATAATCTACAAAAGAGGCCTCGAGAAAAACGGCAAAAACCACACATTTTTGCGCGGTTACGGCGGTTTCAACGTAAACTACCCGATGTATTTCTCGGCAGTTAACGCAGTCTGGATCGAAACCGGCGGCATCATGGCGATCGCAAACATCCGCGGCGGCGGTGAATACGGCGAAAAGTGGCACAGAGCCGGAATGCTCGACAAGAAACAGAATACTTTCGACGATTTCGCATACGCGATGAAATATCTTGCCGATGAAAAATACACGAACCCCGAAAAACTCGCTATCTGGGGCGGCAGCAACGGCGGACTTCTCACAGGAGCCATGGTCACTCAGTACGGAGAGCTTTTCAAAGCGGCTGTAGTTGCAGTCCCCCTGCTCGACATGCTCCGTTTCCACAAATTCCTCATCGGAAGATACTGGGTGAGCGAATACGGCTCAAGCGACGACAAGGCGCAGTTCGAGTACATCCTCAAATACTCGCCTTATCAGAACATCAAAAAAGACGGAAGATTCCCGGCAGTCCTTCTCACCGCAGGCGAGCACGATTCGAGAGTGCACCCGATGCATGCAAAGAAGATGGCTGCAGCCCTTCAGTACGAAAACAAATCCAACAATCCGATATTCCTCTGGGTCGAGACCAAAGCGGGCCACGGTCAGGGCAAATCAATGCAGGCGCGTATCAAAGAATCTGCAATGGAAATCGGTTTCTTCCTTAAAATGCTCGGCGTGGAATAATGAATAAGACGTTTCATGAAACGTCTCTACAGCGAATCCTTTTTTGACACTTTGCAACAAATAATTATAATAGTGCGCTTTATTGGCTTATTACACAGGTTCTCATGCGTTTTTATGCTTTTCCGAAAGTTATTCTCTTTGATCTTGACGGTACGCTTATCAACACGATGGAAGGTTTTGCCGACCTCGCCGGAGAGCTGATCGAGCGCGATTACGGCGTTCCTTTTCCGCAGGCGCGGCGCAACTACATCACGACCAGCGGAATTCCCTTCAAATGCCAGCTCGAAGTCATGTTTCCGGAAGATTCAAGAAATTTTGAAGTGCAGAAAGAATTCGAAAGGCGCAAACTCGACATTTTTTTCAACATGAGACCGACTGAAGACACTCTCGGAGCGATAAGAAATCTGCGGAAAATCGGAATAAAAACAGTAGTTTCTTCAAACAATTACTTCGATTTCGTGCAGCGTTACTTTGCCCAGCAGCCGGAATTCGCATTTGATGAGATCTTAGGCTACCGAGACGGCTTTGCAAAAGGAAAAGCGCATCTTAACTATGTCATAGAACACTTTCAGATCCCTAAGGAAAACATGATTTTTGTCGGAGATTCGCTCCATGACGGCGAAGTTGCGAAAGAACTCGGAATTCCGTTCATCGGACGCCTTGCGATAAGGACCAAGGAAGAATTTCTGGAAAAATTTCCCGATATCATGTGTGTTGACAAAATATCTCAGATTTTCGACATGTTCAAGGAGTACAAAGAATGCAGATAATCATTTTAGCGGCCGGTTTAGGCTCGCGCCTCGGCAAAGGGCTTCCCAAAGCACTCGTTCCGGTATGCGGCAAAACGATGCTTCAGTATCAGTATGAATGGACAAGAAACTTCGATCCCGAAAGGACGGTCGTCATCGGCGGCTATCACTTTCCGGAAATGAAAGAGTTCTGTTCGGAACATTTTTCAGACGTTACGCTTATCGAAAACACTAGATATAAAGAGCAGAATCTCTACTCTCTTCTTGCGGCTGAGGAATTTTTCGGCAAAGACACGCTCATCATGAATGTTGATCACATTTATCCGGCATCTTTTGCAAAAAGAGTCGGAAGCGAATTTGAAAAAGTAAAAAATTACGCGATCTTTGCCGATACATGCAGAAAACTCACAGACGATGACATGAAAGTCTTCGTAAACAACGGAAAAGTTGAAAAAATATCGAAAAAACTGACCGTTTGGAACGCAGGATACATCGGAATGTCATTCATAACAAAGGATTTCTGGCAGCAATACCGCATTGCGGCTGCAAAAACAGCGGAAAATGCAAAAGAAAAAGCTGTCGTAGAAATGGTTATCCAGCAGCTTATCGATGACGGATTCCAGCCGTCGATCATAAATTCCGATGACATGACCTGGTACGAAATCGACACTCCCGAAGAGCTTGAGTATGCGGAAGCAGAATTGAAAAAAAGCGGTTGCTGAAATGGCTTTCGTCTTTGTTTCAACTTTTCCGCCGTTCGAATGCGGCATCGCAACTTACACAAAATATCTGACCGGTGAGTTTGTCAAAAGCGGCAGAGAGGTCGTCGTTCTCTCTGAAGGCGGCGAAAACTTACGCGACGGACTGCTCGAGGTGAAGAACACTTACAGCAGGCACGGAGATTTTGCCTCGGAAATATTCGAAGCCGTCAGCCGAATGCCGGAAACTCCGGAAATGATCCACTTTCAGCATGCTCCTGACCTGTTTCCCGACAAGAAACTTTTCCTTTCACTGCTGAAATCGCTGCACGACAGAAATATCCCGATCGCCGTTACTCTTCACACAGTTTACGACAACCGGAAAGACCTCGATTTCTACGTGGAAACGGCAAAATACGCACACATCATCGTCCACAACGAAGTATGCCGCGAAATACTCAAAGATCTGGAAAACGTTTCTGTGATCTTTCACGGAACATCGCTGATATCATTCGAAAAAGAGAGAGAACTGCTCCGCAAAGAAGCCGGTTTTTCCGAAAACGACATAATTTTTCTTTCTGCAGGATTCATACACTTTCAGAAAAATCTCCACACTGTTGCCAAAGCTTTCAGAGCGATCCATGCCGAAAACAGTTCGCTGAAGCTCATCGTCGCGGGAAGGCCCGGCGGAAACAAATGGTACAACAAACTTTATCTCAAAATATGCATGATGCTGGCGGGGAACTCCAGTGTAAAATGGGACATTGCCTTTATGGAAACGAAAAAGTTAAAGGAATATCTCCACATATCCGACATAGTCCTTCTGCCTTACTGGCAGAAATACGCTTCCGCAAGCGGTATTTTCCACCTTGCACTCGGAGCAGGAAGACCTTTTATCTGTTCCGAAAGCACGAAATTCGCCGAAGCCAGACAGCTCTTTTCGGAATTTCCTCTTTTTGTACCGATGACTTCTGTCACAAAATGGAAAAGATCCATGAAACAGATCGCCGAAGACAAAGATATGAGGGCAAAAATATCAAAACTCGTTGAAGATTATGCAAAAGAAACTTCATGGGAAAACGCCTGCAAAAAACATCTCGAACTATATAAAAGACTCATAAAAGGAGAATAAAATGGAAGCGATCAGGACTGTTCCGTTCATTATTGCGACAAAAGAAGGACTGCCGCTCTTTGCCGCAGTCGACCCGGTAGGAAGATGCCGCCGCGCCGTTGAGAAAATAGAAATGGAAGGGAAAAAGGAGATAAAGCTTGTAAAATACGAAGAACTTTCATCCGCTTTCGGAAACGCTTCGAGAAAAGAGACCGTCATCTTTGCAGACTATATTCTTGATGACATGACACTTGAATTCGCGGCTGAAAAACTGTTCTGGGATGTAACGGAAAACGGGATCGCGTTTCTGACTTTCAGATCGAAAACAGCACCGATATTCATTGCCGGAAAAGATGCCCTGCATAAACTCGCGGCTCTGGATCTGAAAACATCCGAAGATCCTGTTTCCGCAGTTGAGGAGTTCTGTGAAAAAGATCCGGAAATTTCTGTGAACCGCCACGAACTCGAGCGGGCGTACTGGTCAAAACTCACCGACAGAAGATCGGCGAAAAAAGCTCAGTGGGGCCTCCTCAAATATCTGCAGTTCAGACCCGGCGGTCTTGTCGCAAAATACTTGAACCGCCCTGTTTCGATAAGGATGTCACGCATTCTTGTCAACTTTTCATTCGTAACACCTAATTTCGTTACCGTAGCCGATTTCTTCCTCGGACTTATCGCAGTGGCACTCTTCTTCTTCCCTGGCTGGGAATGGGCTGTAGCAGCCGGCATCACTATTCATCTCAATTCGATAATCGACGGTGTAGACGGAGAGATCGCAAGGATGCGCCATCAGGGTTCGGCTCTTGGAGCATGGCTCGACTCGATATGCGATGAAACATTGGGCGCGCTGATCTATTTAGGCATCGGATACCACCTTTACGTCACACCGCCGGCATATCTGGCCGGCAAACCCGATCTTAACATCTGGTTCCTCGCTGTCGGCGCTTTCACAGGCTTCATACACATACGCGCTCATCCACTGGCACTGCAAAAGAAAGCACGGGCTCGGGTTCTACTTCTGGTGGGAATGCTACAAACCGAGAAAGGAAGTGCAGCGTTCGACTTCTGTATTCAGCTATATGAAAAAACTTTTCTGGAGAGACTCGATCCTGCTCATCGTCATGCTCGCCGCTATATTCAACTTTCTGGATATTTTCCTCGTTTTCTCGTGCATTCCGGCGACAGTGAACTTCCTGCTGCTTTTCATCCACATCTTCATAAAAAGAGCCCGCTGGTAGGCGGTCTCAATACAGTTTTCTGATTTTGATTCCCTTGAATTTGATCGGGATAAGCTCGGAAAACAATAAGAACATCACACTGACATAAGAACTTGAGATTTTGATTTTACCTGGAAATTTTATCGATTAGAAAATTGGTCTGTGCGATTTTGTTTAGTAAGGACACTTAGCGTTGTCTTCCGTTCCGCAGGTTGCACCAGCCTGTGACGGAGCCTGAGAAATACAGTTGCTTGAATCCCAGCCGCATGCAGTTGTGTTGCCCTGCTGATCCTGTTCGCAGCAGCTTTCGATCAACTGGCGGTAACCGGCTGATTCACCTTTTCCGATTTTGCTGCCCCAGCTTTCGCATGTTTCCATGCAGGCTTTCTTTTCATCGGTATTTTCAGCATTGCTCTTCGGATAGCCGCCGCACTCCTGCTCAATACAGGTCTTGACTTCGGAACAGCTGCAGAATCTGTAGCACATCGTTGTGCCGTATTCGGTGCAGTTCTGATTGCAGTATGCCGAGCCTGTGCCTGCTTCGTACATAGCTTCGCCGTTTGAATCTTTGATGTCGCCGCAATCGACATGCTCGCCTTTTTCACAGATTTCATAAGGCGGGTTGACAACACCGTTTCCGCAAGTCAGGTGATTTTTGCATGCATCGGTCTGGAATTTGCAGACACCGCTCATGCACTCTTCTTCCACAACACACTCGTTTTCGCTGAAACATTCCATCATGGTGTCGTATTTAACTTTTGCAGCAGGCCATGTTTTTGCAATGCAGGCCGCTTCGCATTCCGAATCTGAGCACTCTTTTGTACATTCGTAAACCTGATAGCAGGTGAGAGCATTGATATCAACGCATGAATAGGTGTCCCATCCGGAGCACTCCGAATTGCAGACCGCCTCGTTTATCGGCTGCCACTGTTTGTCATCGGTATTGAGTTCCTGACACGGTTTGGTCTCTTTATTTTCACAAATCTCACTTTCGTCAAGAACACCGTTTCCGCATTTCCGGTTGGGATTGCATGCATAGTAAGCATCATAGCATGTTTTCTCGAGACACTCTTCGTCGGCAACGCCGCCGCATGAAGCGGCACAGGTCTCAAGATCTGCATAGAGAGCCGCACCCTGATCGGTCCCTGCAGACTTGCATTCGGATTCGCAGGAACTGTCGCCGCCGCACTTCTTTACACAGTCAAGGATCAATGAACAAGGTTTGGTTTTTCCGCCGTTTGAGCAGTTTTCCGTATTCCAGCCGCGGCAGTCTCTCCGGCACTGGGCATCGCCCTGAGAAAAGCTGGACGAAAGCTCTGAACACGGCTTGGTGTCTCCCTGTTCGCAGGATTCGCCGCTGTCGATACTGCCGTTTCCGCATGTGTCACTAGGATCTCGAGCTACACATTTGCTGGTGTCGTAAGCAGAACAGTCTGAATTGCAGGTTGCCTTGCCTTCCGGGTAGAAATGACCTGCTTCACCGCATGCCACATCACCGTCACACACTTCATTGCCTTCGATTTTACCGTTTCCGCATGTCGGACCGTAAAAACTTTCACCACCGCTGCCTGATGATCCGCTGCCGCATGAAGCAATCAACGCCAAACAAACAGCAAAAACAGAACTACTTAAAAATTTTTTCATTAAAAACTCCTCTGATAAAAAAATCAAAAACCGCGCTATTTTAAAGAAAAGTTGAAAAAAGGCAAGATACTGCGCCGAACCTTGTTGCAATATCGATATTTCGACATAACGATATATCGACGGCACAAAACCGGCGATCAATACATTTTCCTGATTTCAATTCCTTTCAGATAAAATTTCAGGATCTCGTAATGATTTTTTCCCTGAGCAGCCATCCCGGCCATGCCCCACTGGCATACGCCGACGCCGTGACCTGCACCTTTGCCCGAAAAAACAAAGTTTGCACCGCTTTTTGTCACGGTGAAATCGTTGGACCAGATCACAGAAAAGCCGACAAGCTCCCTGAATTTGTTGACCGGAAATTTTTTCCCGTCAACGACTACCGAATCGACACGCGTTTTCCCCCGCACGGCTGAAACCGACTTAACAGACTTCACGCCCAGTTTTTTCGCGATATCGGCCGCTTTCAGGTTTCTTTTCCAGCGGTAAAGCGAGGACTTCGTGCAGTAAGGGCACTTCAGCTCCTGCAGATGAGGTTCATCCTTTTTCCAGATCTCTGCCGAACTCGAAATCGTTCCGCCGCAGGTCGAATGGAAGTAAATTTTCGCCGGATCACTGCCGAGCGTGATGATTTCGCCTCTCGTTGCATTCACCGCTTCGACCGAAGTGACATCCTCTTTTCCGAGTCCGTCGTAAACCTGATCCAGAACCGTCGGAGCAAGATCGAAAAATTCGCTTCTCGGGTTGAACATTTTCTGGTAAACCGCAAAAGTTCTCGCGAGCACTGCCTGCGTTTTTTTAGCTTCTATCGGCCACGACGGAACAGCCTCTTTGTTGATGACTCCCTTGACATAATCTTCTATGTCGAGCTTGTTGACAACGATGAGCTTTGAGTTTTTCAGATAAACTTCGATCTCTCCGCGGAACATTTTCCCTTCAAATTTGATCGGAATAAGCTCGGATGAGAATTTCAGCATATTTTCACCGAAAACTTTGCTGCCGACTTTTATCCCGCCCTTTGCCGCCGCAACAGTCACGTGCCCTTGAATCTCTCCTACGGCACGCTCTTTCTTATCGAAAATACCGGCGTCACCTTCTAGCGAAAATGACACGATGTCAGTTTTTATCCCGATCCTCAGAAAATGGGTAAAACCGCTCGACAAACCGTCTCCGTCGAGAAGTTCATCGACATCAAAAGCATGAAGCGGAAAAATAAATGCAAAAAGAAAAAGCAAAAAAAAGGCTTTTTTCAACAGATCCATAAAAAAGGATTTCGTTAGTGAAGATTGTATTTCGCCTTGTATTCGTGGATCGCTTTGTGAAGAGCTTCGGAAGCAAGGTTCGAGCAGTGCATTTTGCTTGCCGGAAGACCGCCCAACTCTTCTGCAACGACGTCTCTCGTAACGAGAAGAGCTTCGTCGATGTGCTTTCCTTTGACCATTTCGGTCGTCATCGAGGAAGTTGCGATCGCAGCACCGCAGCCGAAAGTCTCAAAAGAGATGTCTTCGATTATACCTTCCGGATTGATGCGCAAAAAGAGCTTGATGATATCGCCGCACTGAGCGTTCCCGACCTCGGCGACAGCATTGGGATTATCGATTTTGCCGACATTGCGCGGATGAAGGAAATGATCCATAACTTTTTCTGTGTAATTCATGATTTTCTCCTATTAATGTTTGTTTGCGTTGACAAATTCATCGTAAATCGGTGAAAAACTGCGAAGAAGCGAAATTGTATTTTTCAAAGTTTCGACTGTGTAGTCTACATCTTCGACCGTCGAATATTTTCCGAGCGAGAAACGGATGCTCGAATGAGCCTCTTCCGGATCGCCGTTCAAAGCCGTGATGACATGGCTCGCCTTGAGGTCGCTCGAAGAACATGCCGAACCGGTTGAAACCGCGATGCCTTCGGTGTCGAGTTTGAGCAGGATCCCCTCGCCTTCAACAAATCTGAAGGAAATGTTCGAAAGTGTCGGAACCCTGTGCGACGGATCGCCTACGACTCTCGTAAAAGGGATCTCTTCAAGAACTCTCTTTTCGAGGCGGTCTCTGAGAGCCGCAACTCTCTTTGCCTCGTCATCAAGTTCGGCGACTGCAAGTTCGATCGCCTTTCCCATGCCGATTATACCGACAACGTTTTCGGTTCCCGGTCTTTTGCCCTTTTCCTGATGACCGCCAGTGAGGAGATTTTTCAGCACTCTTCCGCGTTTGACGAAAAGTGCGCCGACACCTTTCAAACCGTAGAATTTATGCGCCGAAACAGTCAGGAAGTCGCATCCGATCTTTTTGACGTCAACATGGATCTTGCCGACAGCCTGGACTGCGTCAACGTGGAAAAGGATGTTGTGTTCGTGAGCGATTTTTCCGATTTCTTCGACCGGATAGATGTTTCCGATCTCGTTGTTTACGAACATCGTCGAAATCAGACCTGTGTTTTCCTTTATCGCATTGCGGAGATCGTCGAGGTTGAGGTTTCCTTTCCCGTCAACAGGCAGATAAGTGATCTCGAAGCCCTCTTTTTCGAGTGCCGCAGCGGTATTGAAAATGCTAGGATGTTCGACCGCAGTCGTGATGATGTGGTTTTTCTTCGCATTTCTGCCAAGTCCCATCATGTAGCCGCGCAGCACCGTGTTGTTGCCTTCGCTTGCACATGAATTGAAGTAGATTTCCGACGGATCTGCATTGATTGCAGCCGCAACTTTCGCTCTTGCAGCTTCTACTGCCGTTCTTACGACTCTGCCCTCATAGTGTCTGCTCGAAGGGTTGCCGCCGAGTTCAGTCAAAAACGGCATGATTTCATCGACAACTTCCTTTCTGACAGGCGTTGTCGCGCTGTTGTCGAAGTATATTCTGTGTGTCATAACAAAACCTCTAAAAAAACAATAAATTCACCGCCGCTAATATAATTTCGACTTTGCATTTGTCAATCCGAAAAATGGACATTTTTGCCGATTTTTTTAATATCCCGCCGACTGATTTTTTTAGGAGGATTTCATGGCTAAACTTTACTTCAGATACGGCGCGATGGGAGCAAGCAAAACCTCGAATGCACTGATGGTCGAATACAACTATTTTGAACGCGGGCAGAATGCCGTAATTTTCAAGCCTTCGATCGACACCCGCGACGGGATCGACATCGTCAAAAGCAGGATCGGACTCGCGAAAAAGGCGCATATTCTAAGCCCGGACGACGACGCATTTGAAACCGTCCGCAGAATGAACGGCGCAAAAAAAATAGACTGCGTGATAATCGACGAGGCACAGTTTCTAACCGGAGAGCAGGTGATGCAGCTCTGCCGCGTAGTTGACGAGCTCAATATTCCGGTCATCGCTTACGGTCTGCGCGCTGATTTTGCAGGCAATCTATTCCCGGGAAGCGAACGCCTTCTCGCCATGGCAGATACGATCGAAGAGATCAAAACAGTCTGCTGGTGCTCGAAAAAAGCTATAATGAACGCCAGAGTCGTTGACGGCAAAGTTGTCAAAGAAGGCGAACAGGTCATGCTCGGAGGAAACGAAAGCTACGTCGCACTCTGCAGAAAGCACTGGGCCGAAGGAAATCTCGGAAACAAACAAGAATAAATTTCAGTTTTTATTTCAATACGATTATACGTCATCTTGAGCATCGCGAAAGATCCATAGATTCTTCGTTGCACTCAGAATGACGGCTTTTTTAGCGGAGTGCCGGCGGATTACCTGAACCGGCAGTCGATCTATACTGATTTTTTAAGAAAATTTAGGGAATTAGAAATTCATTGTGACGTTTACGACTACTTCAGAACCAAGCGTCTTTGCGACCGGGCAGGTGTCTGCCGCAGCCTTGAGCATAGCCTTCTGTTTGTCGGTGTAGTCGTGCTTCGGGAAGTTGATCGCGATATCGATCTGTCCGATTCTGCGCGGATCGGTTGCCATAGTCTTCTTTATCTCGTAAGCAGCACCGTCGATATCGAATTCGTGAGTCTGAGCAGTGATGCCCATTATCGTCATCATGCACGCAGCCAGAGCACCGCAGACGAGATCGGTCGGCGAAAAAGCCTCACCTTTGCCGTGGTTATCGGTCGGAGCGTCAGTCATAATGGTATTGTTCGATTTAAGGTGAGTCATTTCATTGCGAAGCCCGCCTTTGTACTGCCCTTTGATTATTACCGGAGCTGCTGAATCCTGCATTTCACACCTCCTTTATTCAAGCTCTTCAAGAGCGGTTTTCGCCTTGAGGAAGAATTCGTTTGAAGGCATCAGAGTTTTGATGAGAAGCGTGAAGATCTCTTTAGCCTTCGCCTTGTCGGTCTCTCTTTTGCCGTATGCTTCCCAGTACATCGATTTAGCCGTGACATTGATCGAATTCATACCGTCAAGCGCGATTTTGTTGTTCCTGTCGATCATGAGAGCCTCTGCAAAAGCCCTTCTTGCGCCGATAAGATCCTTTTCGTTGAGTTTCTGAAGACCGCTCTTCGCAAAAGCATCAGCCTTAAGCTTGTAAATATCATCCGAACCTTTAACGTCGACAACTTCTCTCGACTTCGTGACTTTGTATTCTTCTTTGAATCTGGCACGGATCTGTTCGAGTTCTTTTTCGTCGATTTCTTTAGTCTTTTCCTGATAGTTCTGTTCAGCATCTTTCTTTTTATCCTGAGCGTCTTTCTTGTCTTCAGCTGCAAGTTTCTTCAGATCTTTCGAGAACTGAGCTTTCTCTTCTTTTCTCTGAGCCTCTTCCTCTTCCCATTTTGCAGTTTTCTCTTTCCATTTTTCCTGCTCAGTTGCAAGAATAGCCTGTCTCTCTTCTTTTCTTCTCTGTTTTTCGTCGTTCAACTTCTGAACTTCCTCTTCCCACTGCTCTTTCTGTCTTTTCTGAGCGTCTTTGTCGTCGACCTGTTTCTGAGCATATTTATTCTCTATAGCCTCTTTCTTTTCTTTGTACTCAGTATCGGTCTTGTCGTATTTTTCCTGCCAAACCTTCTCGTATTTCTGGTTGCTTTCCTGATTCTTTACCTGAATATCGTCTCTCTTGTCTGCCCATTTTGCGTTTGTGATAGCGATATTGGCATCAAGGCCTTCGTTTTCCTTAACAAGACGGTCTTTTGTGTTTTTATCTGATCTCTGCCTGTTTTCGAGATCTTTCTGTCTCGAAGCAGCTTCTTTATTCCAGGTTTCAGTCTGTTTGCTTCTCTCTTTATCGCGGGCTTCGATCTTGCGGTCTCTGTCCTTCTGAGCAGCACTGATCTGGCTGTCGATATTCTTTTTGAATGCAGCCTTTCTCTGCTGGAAAGCTTTGAAGTTGGCTTCGGCTTTCTTCTTTTCAGCCTGCTGAGCTTTCTGATATTTCGTATTATCCTTGTTAAGTTCGTCGCTCTTCTGCGCAAGTTTCATATCAACTGCCATGCTCTTGTTTTCGCATTCCTGCTCTACTGCAGCCATCTTTTTAGCGGTGAAACCGTCTTTTCCGCTTTCGTGTTTCGAAATCTTCTTTTCGGCTGCAGCAAGCTGTTTTTTGAGAGCCGGAGTCTCTTTTTCAGCTATTTTTGCTTCGATGTCTGCCTTTTCCTTGTTCAGTTTTTCGAGTTCTTCGGTGTAAGCCTTTTCGGCATCTGCGGCAGCTGCCTCTTTATTCTTTGCACAGTCAGCTTCGACCGTAGCGCGCTCTTTTTCGATCTCTTCCTGATACTTCTGCATTACTTCTGCATTTTTAAACATATATTCTTCAGTCGCAGCATCGTATTTTTTGAGTTTTTCGCGCTCTTCCGATTCCTGAGCATCGTAATCCTGAAGTTTTTTGTTGAGGTCGTCGAACTTAGCCTGATACTCTTTTTCGACTTCGACTTTGTATTTTCTGTCCTCGTCCTCGTTTTTCATTTTGATTTCTTCGTTTCTGGACATGATCTGCTTTTCGTTCTCATCGAACTTTTCCTGCTCTCCGGTCATTTTCTTGTCCAGTTCGGAGATTTTTTCTTCATTGGCTTTTTTCTTTGTTTCAAGAGCGAGGACCGCAGCTTCAGTCTTTTTGTTGCCGGCTTCGAGTTCGTCAGCCTGCTTTTTGTAGCGCGCCTCTTTCTCTTCTTTCATCTTTTTGAGGATATCGCCGTATTTTTTGTCGGTATCAGCCATTTCCTTTGCCATTTCCTTTTCATACTGAGCAGAAAGAGCGTTCGAGCCCTTCGTGACACCTTTTTCCCTCTGCTCGAAAAGAGTGAGCTTATTCTCGAGTTCAACGATTTTCTGTTCTATTTCGCTGTCGTCCTTCTGCCACTGATACTTCATATCGTTGATCCTTTTCGTAAGTTCGGCACGTTCAGTTTTCTTCTGCTGTTCGGCAGCCTTCGAATCTTCGTCGTATTTTTTGAGTCTGGCTTCTCTTTCGAGGATCCTCGTGTTGAGCCATGCTTCAGTATCAGCGATATTTTTAGCCTTTTCCTTTCTGAGTTTTTCGCGCTGTTTCTCAAATCTTGCGTGGATCGTGTCAACTGCACGGATGTCTTTTTCGCTCGGATCGGAATAAACGACTCTTTCAACCGAATCTTTCTTATAAACGCGGTATTTCGAACTTGCACCCATTTCAAGAACAGCTTCGTCGAGTTTTTCAGCCTTTGCGATCATCGGAATAGCTTCGTCGTAATTTTTCGCTTTGATCGAAGCATTCGCCTTCTGAACATACTTTGCTATTTCGGCGATATTCTTTTTGAGTTCTTTTGCCTTGACATCTATTTCAGCAGCGCCGTCGAGAGCCTTGTCGGCAGCTTTGAGATCGCCGGAGGCATAAGCTTCAAGCGCATCTTTAATAGCGGAATCAGCACCTTTTCCGTAAGATTTTTTAGCGGGTTTTACAGGTTCTTCTTCCTCTTCTTCGGGTTCATCTTTCGCAACAGAATTTGATGCAAGCATTTTGCTCCAGACTTTTACAAGTTTTGAAGCGATTTTTTCAGTAGATGCACCTTTATCGAAATTTACCTTCTCTTTTCCGAGATTGCCGCCTTCGCTGTCAACAAGATAGGTTTCGATTATCGTTTTGCCGCTCTTTTTGACGAATTTCATCTTTGAAAAAATGTAAAAATCGGATTTTTTCTTTGCCTTTGATATGAATTTCTTCTGGCAGCCCAGATTTTCGCCGCATTTTGCGAGCTCTTTTTTCGCTTTTGTTCCGAGAGAATCAGTAAAAACGGACGTGTCAGCACCCTTTACCTCATCAATGACTTCTTCGATCGAAGTATCGATATCTTCAGCTGCAAGACGATCGCCTTCTATCGCAGCCATCGGAAATACCGATGCAGTTCCTGCAAAAACGGAAAAAGTCACAAAAACAACAAACAGTGAGAATAAAACTTTCAGACTTTTCAAATTTTCCTCCAATATGTAATTTTCAACGAAACACCAAAAAAGCGCACTATATAACTAAAACTTGCTTTTTAAGTCAATATTTTTTTCAATGGAGCAAAATCAAAAATAATCTGTTTTTTCTCCAATTTTTAATTATAATCCCGCGTTTTTTGTGGATAGAGGTTTTTAATGACAAAAATAATCCTTGCATCCGGTTCCCCGAGAAGGTTCGAACTGCTGAAAGATGCCGGTTTCGAGCCGGTTGTGATAAAACCGTCCTGCGAAGAGAAAATCCGACCAGGATTAAAACCGGCTGAAATCGTTGAATCTTTGGCTGAGCAGAAAGGCAAATCAGTAATAAATTCAGGCAAATACGACGATACTCCTGTCATCGCGGCAGACACCGTCGTCGCATTGGGAAACGAGGTCATCGGCAAACCGAAAGATAGAAATGATGCAGTAAGGATCCTTTCTGAACTCAGCGGAAAAACCCATCAGGTCTGCACCGGAGTCGCAATATTCTACAAAGGGAAAACTTCCGTTTTTTCGGTCAGCACCGATGTCAAGTTCAAAACTCTTTCGGCTGAAGAAATCGGTGTCTACTGCGACACGGACGAGCCTTACGACAAAGCTGGAGCATACGCGATCCAGGGCAAAGCGGCTTTCATGGTCAGAGCGATAAACGGCTCGCACTCGAACGTGATCGGGCTGCCTGTGTGCGAAGTCGTTGAAAATCTTGAAAAACTTGGTTTTAAACACAACAGTTGAGGTCAAAATGATACACAACAAAATTTTTTACATTGCGATCGGCATAATCCCCCTGCTTTTTTCTATGGTCATCCACGAAGTCGCTCACGGCTGGGCGGCGCTGAAACTCGGCGATTCGACTGCAAAAGATGCAGGGAGACTCACTTTAAACCCGATCGCGCACCTTGATCCGATGATGTCGGTCGTAGTTCCGCTTCTGAGTTACTTTCTTGCCGGAGTTTTCTTCGGCGGTGCAAAACCGGTCCCGGTCAATCCTTACCGCTTTCATCCTCATATCGAAATGCGGCGCGGCATGATAATCGTCGCGGCTGCCGGTCCTTTGAGCAACCTCATTCTTGCATTTGTCAGTGCATTTTTTTACGTCGCGGCATACCGCTTTTTCCCGAACGAAATCATCATCACTTTTTTTGAAATTTCGCTCATGTTCAACATCATGCTCTGCTTCTTCAACCTCATTCCGATCCCGCCGCTTGACGGAAGCAGGATACTTCACGGTTTTCTGCCGCGCGAATACGACAGGATATTCATCACGCTTGAAAGATACGGCTTTCTTATAATCATGGCTCTGGTAGTTACCGGCGCTTTCAGCTACCTTCTCATTCCGGCAAAACTGATTCTCAAACTTTTTATATGGATCCCAAGTTTAATTTTCGGGTAGGTAAATCATGGAAAAAATCAAAATCAGCGCACTTTTGGATCTGACACAGACCGATTTTGCAGACATTTTCGACGGTTGCGAATATCCGCACGAAATTCTGCCGCTCATCAAAGAGTACATCTTGAAAAAAGGACCGGAACTCGGCAGTGACTACACTATGATAAAGGAAAACGTCTGGGTCGGCAAAGAGACCGAAATCGCCGAAACCGCCTTCATCAAAGGACCTGCTATAATAGGGCACAATGTCGAAATCCGCCAGAGCGCCTTCATCCGCGGTAATGCGATAATCGGAAACAACTCGGTAATCGGAAATTCAACCGAAATCAAAAACAGCTTCCTTTTTAACAAAGTGCAGACTCCCCATTTCAACTATGTCGGTGACTCGGTTTTAGGCTTTCACGCCCACATCGGAGCAGGCGTCATCCTCTCGAATGTCCGCTCGATCCCGGGAAACGTCAAGATACACTGCGAAGGCGAAACGCTTGAAACAGGACTGCGCAAATTCTCTGCAATTCTGGGTGACAATGCCGAAATCGGCTGCAATTCAGTCCTCAACCCGGGAACGATAATCGGAAGAAATTCAGTAGTTTACCCGCTTTCCTGCGTTCGTGGATTTGTTCCGGAGAATTCGATTTTCAAAGGAAACGGCAGGATCGCCGAAAAAGAGAGCAGATAGAAAATATGTTTCGGATTACTGCAGACGTGTCAGGTCGCGTCTACTTTTCAAGACGTTTGATAAGATACGGGAAGACTGCTTCGAAATCAACGCCGTACCAGTTGTGATTTTCGTGACTCATCGTCTCTTTTATCGCTTCGACGACAAAATCAGCGGCAAGCGAATATGATTCTTCAAGTGTCAGACCTCTCAGATAAGCACCCGTGAAAACACTCGCGAAAATGTCGCCGGTTCCGTGGAAAGTCTGGTCGACTTTCTCGTGGAAATAGCTTGAGAAAGTATCTTTTTCGGCATCGTAGGCAACGATTCCGATCTTTCCGACGACATTTTTGAAAGAAGGCTGATTTTCCGGGAACTCGACACCTTTGAGAACGACTTTCTTCGCGCCGAGCGCCGCAATATCTTTAATGATATTCTTGAGATACGTTTCATCGTAAGTGCCGCCTGCACGGTACGGGACACCGAGCATGAAACTTGCTTCGGTCATATTCGGAACGACGATGTCGGCTTTCGCACAGAGTTCAGCCATCGCAAAAGCAAATTCCTGCGTAAATCCTGGATAAAGCCTGCCGTTGTCTGCCATGCACGGATCTACTACAGCCAGAGTCTCTTTTCCGCCGAAACCGTCGATGAGCTTTTTCATAAGTTCAAGCTGCTCGAAAGAACCGAGATAGCCTGTATATATCGCGTCAAAACGGAAATTTTCCTTTTTCCAGTGTTCCATTATCGGAGCGATCTCGCCCGTCAGATCGTGGAAAGTAAAACCTTTGAAAACCGTGTGCGCCGAAAGGACTGCCGTCGGAATGACGCATGTTTCAACACCCATCGCCGAAATTATCGGAAGCGCGACAGTAAGAGAGCATTTACCGAGACATGAAATATCCTGAACAGTAACAATACGTTTCACAACAACCTCCAAATCAGACAAATCAATAAAATAAGTAATTACGAGTTATTCGCCGAAATACAGACAGTTGAGCGGTATTTCGTGCTTTGCCTCAAAACCGTCGTTGAGATAAACTTCCGGAGTCGGGCTTTTGTATTCGCCTTTTTTGAAGAATGCACTGACTGAACTTTCAGCCGGCAGATAAACTTCGCTCGAATTAGACCCCTGAATTTTCAATTTAGCAGCATAACCGGAAGCCTTGACATTGTTTCCGTTAAGTTTTACGGAGATATCGGATCTCACAAGAGTAAGATCGTCTCTGACAGTCGTTCCCGACATCATATTGTGCGATGCAAGAAGGCGTATTCTCGAATAGCTCTTTTCAGAAGCCGTTTTGTCGGCGAAAGCAAGTTCCAGATAAGCGTTTACGATCGAACCTGTAAGCACTTCAGCAGCATATTTTCCTTCCTGTTTGACAAGATCAAGCACAAAATCGCTTGCTGTTTTGTCGATATTTACGGCAAGTCCTATAGCATCAAGACTTTTCTGAGACTCTGCCCACTCTGCAAAAGAAGTTCCGTTCACATTGAAATCGAGCGTTATCTTTCCTGTAGTTATTGCAAAATCGCGGCTTGCATCCCCGCTGATCTCGAAATCGCGTTCGATATAGGTCTTAAATTCATTTGAAAGCAGACCTTTGCCGTCGTAAAGCACGCTGTAAGTTCCCGTCGGAGCATAAAAACTGAAATTCCCGCCGGAAAGTTCGGAAAGGTTGACTACAGCGTATTCCAAACCGTTTGAGTCCTTGAGCTTGATCAAATCATCGTCTTCAACAGCAAAAGTCGAACCGTTGAGAGTGACTTTTCCACTTATTTTTTTGGGAGCGATATCAAAATTTATCTCTTTATTGGTTGACCATGTACCGTCTTCTCCGGAAAAAGAGAATGAAGTATATTTGCTGCCGTCAACGGTGTAAGTCGCTTTGACATTGAACGGAAGAGATGCAAAACCTTCCTTGATATCATTGAGATTGCTTTCGAAATTCATCGTGTAACTTTTCGGATTGTAGTTGACGACTCCCTCTGAATCTGTAACAGCTATCCTTCTGACAAGCAGAGCCTCGTAAGTTACATTCCCTTCCCCGTCAACAGCAAGTTCTGTACCGAGGTCTTTAACGACAAAAGAAGAGCTGTCGAATCCTGTCGCTTTGAGCTTGCCTATCGTGCAGTCAGCCCCGGTGCAGTTTGCAACAGTCGGAAAATCGTTGCCGCCAAGGAACGTGATTTTGCCGTAAACCCTTCCGAAATCAAGCGAAATATTGTGGGCTGAAGGATTTTCGGTTTTGGAATTCCAAGTTTCGAGCTTTATATATCTTACCGGATAGGAACCCGCTTCAGGTTCGTAAATCAGAGTGTATTCGGCTCCCGATGTAACCGTTATGCTGTATGAAGCCGCCGAAAGATCAGCCGAAACAACACCGCTTACCGAACCGAAAGGAGGATTTTCGGCAAGAATAAGCCTTCCCTGGGTTACGGAATAGCCGCCTTGAGTGATTGACCCGGCAAAAGTAAGCGTCTCGACCTTGATGTCGGACTCGGTGTCATCCTCAATTTCCAGACCGTTCTTCTCTCCGTCGTCAGAACCTGAGGAAAAACTGCTTCCTGAATCCATGACAGTGCCTTCAAACTGGGCGGAGGCAAGCTGACCTTTAAAGTAAACCGAGTATGTTCCTTTCGGAAGAAGAATGTCGTAACCCGCAAATTCAGCGGATGAAACAGCCTTTTCAAAAGTTCCGGTCTTAAGAATCAGCTGAGTATCGCCTTCCGCTGCGAAAGTCTCACCTGCATTGTTGAGGACTTTGCCTGTGAGGTGATAAAGCGGGAGGTCAAAATCAAGCTTTCTGTCACCGCTTGTCATATCGATATTGTCCAACCCTTCGATAACGATTTTGTTCGCCGAGGAAACAGGTCTGAAAGCGAAACTGTATCTTCCTTTCGGGACATCAACTGTTTTGCCTGACAACTCGGGATTTACATCTCCTACTTTGAATTCGGAAAGAGTTTCCCTGTTCTCAGCCCAGATTTCGCCGAAAAGAGCCGCATCGTCGGATTTACCGTTGATTGTTATGTTTCCGACAGTAAGCTTTTTTGTCTCGACATTGATTTCATAGGGATCTCCGTTACGGATTTCCGTGCAGCTGCCGCTGTAATCAGAATTATCGTTATCCGGATCTTCCGTGTCGGCATCAGGATCTTCATCACCGGCCGTATCGACATCGTCATCCGAAAGAGTATCGGTATCGGTATCCGTGTCCGAAGGCTCTCCTGTGTCCGCAGGATCGGTTTTTACGCAGTCTGTTCCCGACCAGTCGTAACCGTCAGGACAATTTTCTTTGGATTTTTTGCTTCCGCCGCCGCAGGAAACAACCAGAACAAGTGCTGCAAGCAGCAAAATCTGAACTAATTTTCTCATTTTAGCATCTCTCTCCAGTAAAATCTTTAAAAAAGCCTGAAAATTTTATTGATGGACACATGTTTGTCAAATTAAAGCTCTGCAATCTTATCATTCTCCCGCCAAGTTAGCGGTAGTGGTGCATTTATGAGCGTGTGTCTCCTTGTTTACCACCCGTCATCTGAGCAGTTATTGGTGTTGTAGCCGTCACACGTTGCATTACAGGTCGCCGTTCCGCTGACATAATTTGAATCCAACTCCGTGCA